>CAYZAD010000164.1:0-6520 GCA_964476315.1 uncultured Rhodobacterales bacterium | reverse complement strand
CGATGCGCCAGATGATCGGCAATTCGCGGGCGGGTTCGAACCCGTGCACGTATTTGGGCGTCACCGCGGCATCGTCGATCAGCACGCCCGCGGTTTTCGATCCGGCCTTGGCAGCCGCCGCGCCGATGTCATCCACCGATGCTGCCGCCACCTTGGCAATGCCCGCTACGTCGTCCAACAAGGCCAGCAGACCGCTCATAGGGGTTCCTCCACGCGTGTGCATCCTGCCGAGGTCGGACCCGCGCCCCGGTTGCGGTTCAGTGTTGTGATTCCATGGCGCGTGTCAACGAAGCGACCTGTTATCGCAAACTGTTTCAGGAGATTAGCATTTGTTAGCGCAAGCACGAGGCAGCGTGCCACATTTATCGCTAACATATTGCAAGAAAACAGCTTTTACCTTCCCATACATGGTATGCGCACGTATACGCCCGACAATCACGCAGGAGACGCTCCCATGACGGTCACGCTAGGTATCAATGGATTCGGACGGATTGGTCGCTGCACCCTCGCGCATATCGCCGAGAGCAGCCGCAATGACGTACAGGTGGTCAAGATCAACGCGACCGGGCCGATCGAGACCAACGCGCATTTGCTGAAATATGACAGCGTGCACGGGCGCTTTGGCGGCACCGTGACCGTGAGCGGCAACAGCATGGATCTGGGCCGCGGCCCGATGGAGGTGTTTTCGACCTACAACCCGGAAGAGCTGGACTGGTCGGGCTGCGACGTGGTCCTGGAATGTACGGGCAAGTTCAACGATGGCGCGAAAGCCAACGTGCACATGGAGCGCGGCGCGAAATCGGTTCTGATCTCGGCCCCTGCGAAGAATGTTCAGAAAACGGTCGTCTACGGCGTGAATCACCGCGATCTCGCGGTGGGGGATACGATGATCTCGAACGGGTCCTGCACCACCAATTGCCTGGCCCCATTGGCCAAGGTTCTGGACGAGGCGATTGGCATCGACTCTGGCATCATGACCACGATCCACAGCTATACCGGCGACCAGCCGACGCTGGACCGGCGCCATGCCGACCTGTACCGCGCGCGCGCTGCGGCCATGGCGATGATCCCCACATCGACCGGAGCTGCAAAGGCGCTGGGGGAAGTCCTGCCAAACCTGAAGGGCAAGCTTGACGGGTCTGCCGTGCGCGTTCCCACTCCGAACGTGTCCGCCGTCGACCTGACCTTCTATGCCAAGAAGGACGTGACTGTCGCAGATGTGAACGCGGTCGTGCAAGAGGCGGCTGCGACCCATATGGGTACGGTTCTGGGCTACGATCCCGAACCCAAGGTGTCGATCGACTTCAACCACACGACTCAAAGTTCGATCTTTGCGCCTGATCAGACCAAGGTTGTGGGCAAGCGCATGGTGCGTGTGCTGGCGTGGTACGACAACGAATGGGGCTTTTCGGCCCGGATGGCAGACGTGGCCGGGGCCATGGGGCGCCTTCTGCACTGATCCGGAGACAACGCTTTCCGAAAAGGCCGCATGTGCATTGCCGCACCTGCGGCCTTTTTCATGGGTGGAAAGCCGCCGGCCCCCCGCGCCGTCGCGGGTGACAAGCCTGGCCTGCTCTGGCATGTTCGACACCAGAGCAGAGGGACACGGGTGCGATGACCAATTCAATCGCCATCGGTTTGGGGATTTTGATCCTTGGAGGTTTGGCTATCGACGCCTTTCTGACCGGCGGGGATGGGTTCACCTTTGTGGCGATCAAGTTTCTTGATCTTCTGGAATGGGTGGCCTTCTGGCGCTGACGGATCGCGGCGCGCATCGCTTGACACAACCCGGCTTGTCTGTTTGTTAGCGGTAACAGCATCAGGCAGCGGCGTCTGCCATTACGCGCAAGGGGATCCCAGATGAGCATCAAGGTTGCGATTAACGGATTTGGCCGGATTGGCCGCAATGTACTGCGTTGCATTATCGAGTCAGGCCGCACCGATATCGAGGTGATCGCCATCAACGATCTTGGCCCGGTCGAAACCAATGCGCACCTGCTGCAGTATGACAGTGTGCACGGGCGTTTTCCGGTCGAGGTGAAAACCGGCGAAGACTTCATCGACGTGGGCCGTGGCCCGATCAAGGTCACCGCGATCCGCAACCCTGCGGACCTGCCATGGTCGGATGTGGACGTTGTGATGGAATGCACCGGCATCTTCACTTCGAAAGAGGCATGTCAGGCCCATCTCGACAACGGGTCCAGCCGGGTTCTGATCTCGGCCCCGGGCAAGGATGCGGACAAGACCATCGTCTATGGCGTCAACCATGACAGCCTGACCGCAGACGATATCGTTGTGTCGAACGCGTCGTGCACGACGAACTGCCTGTCCCCCGTGGCCTATGTGCTGAACAACGCCATCGGGATCGAGCGGGGCTTCATGACGACGATCCACAGCTATACCGGTGACCAGCCGACATTGGACACGATGCACAAGGACCTTTACCGCGCGCGTGCGGCGGCGCTGAGCATGATCCCGACTTCCACCGGGGCGGCCAAGGCGGTGGGTCTGGTGTTGCCGGAACTGAACGGAAAGCTTGATGGCGTGGCCATCCGGGTGCCGACGCCGAACGTATCCGTCGTGGACCTGACCTTTACCGCATCGCGTGAGACCACGGTCGAGGAAATCAACGATGCGATCCGCGCTGCGGCGAATGGACCGTTGAAAGGTGTGCTGGGTTATACCGACAAGAAGCTGGTGTCGTCGGATTTCAACCACGACCCGCATTCGTCGATTTTCCACACTGACCAGACCAAGGTCATGGATGGCACGATGGTGCGGATCCTGACCTGGTACGACAATGAATGGGGCTTCTCGAACCGCATGGCGGACACCGCGGTGGCGATGGGCAAGCTGATCTGATCCCGTTTATTGCCACTTGGTTCATTCGAAAGGCCGGGCCGGTGCGCCCGGCCTTTTTCCGTCACGAGCCCTGCATCCACTGCAAGGCGGCCTTTCCGACCTGTCAGTTGTTCTGCACCGCAGCATCCCTATCTTCACTGGTGTAGCTGGTAGCGCAAACAGCGCTGCAGCACAGGACCATAGAGCAAGGAAAGGACTGACCATGGCCCATCTAATGTCTTCCCTGCGTGACCGTCTTGAAAAGCGGGCCGCATACAATCGCACTGTGCACGAGATCCGCATGATGCCGCTTGACGTGGCTCTGGACCTCGACATTTACCGTGGTGACGCTGAAAAGATTGCCTACAACGCCATCTACGGTCGCTGATCCGCACTCGGATATCCAACGCCCAGCCGCGCAGCCCCTGCGCGGCTTTTTCCGTGCTAAGCGGGTGTGTCCGGCAGATCGGCGGCCTGCCGCTGTCCCAAAGGATCATCGGCAAGGACGCGGCGCAAGGTGTGCATGCTGTGCAGATAGACCTCGCGCAGCAACAAGCGCGTTGCGCCTGCATCCTCTGGCAAGGGCGGTCCGTGGCGCAGTTGAAACCCCGGCGGGACGACGAATTCGGGGGCGGTCAGGGTATAGGTCACACCGGCGGCCTCTCCGATCTTGCTGACGATATCGCCTTCGAGGTTGATATTGACCAAACGCGCGTCTGTCTTGTTTCGCATGGGCACATCCACCTGTTGAATCAGGCGGTGTACTGCCCGCACACCGTCACCGACCGGCGAGGCTTCGGTCAGGTGGGACATTCCGGCGATCAAGACCCTGTCCAGCATCGACACGGTCAAGCCCGGCCCGTTGAACGACACGGCCGCGGCCGCCCGCCACCCTTGTCGTGCGAGGTGATGTGCCACGTATTTCGTCAGCGCGCCGCCCAGCGAATGACCACATAGAAAGGTGGTGTCGGGGGCAAGGCCATGCTGCTGGATCGCGTCGTGGGCGAAGTCGAGAGCCCGTGCGAATTGCGGAGGCACGTCATCCGACGCGTCCGCCTCGGGAACGGGCGCGGCGGTGGTTTCTGTTCCGCGATAGGTGATCGTTGCGGTGTTGTCCGTCTCGTAAACGGCTGCGGCGAAACCCTTGTCGGCCATATCCGCAAGGCGCTTCAGCGAAGCCGCGTCCGGCAAACCGGCTGGTGCCGGATCATGAAAGGAGGCGGCATAGATGCCCGAGTCATCATGCGCGTAGACGTCCTCGGCCATCAGCGCCAAATGGTAGACCGTCGGCATGGATAGCTCCGCTTGTGTCTGTGCGGCGGCGGTCAGTCCTTGCTGAACCGCTTTACCAAGGCATCGCGCACCGGCGCCGTGACAAACTTGCTGACATCGCCATCAAGGCGCGCGATTTCCTTCACCAGCTTGGACGCAATGGCCTGGTGCCGGGCTTCGGCCATCAGGAACACCGTCTCGACCCCATCGTCGAGCGCACGGTTCATCCCGACCATCTGGAATTCGTATTCGAAATCGGCCACGGCGCGCAGACCGCGTATGATGATCGACGCATCGACGTCACGGGCACAATCGATCAGCAGGTTTTCGAACGGGTGGGCCAGGATCTCGATCCCGGTCTGTTCGGCCAGCGACACGCATTCGGCCTCGATCATGGCGACCCGCTCTTCAAGAGAGAACAAAGGCCCCTTGTCGCGGTTGATGGCAACACCGATGACCAGACGGTCCACCAACACGGCCGCGCGCCGGATGATGTCGATATGGCCCATGGTGATCGGGTCGAATGTCCCGGGGTAAAGACCGATGCGCATGGGCCGTCTCCGAAGGGTCGTCAGGTTCCCTATGTCTGGCACCAAACCTCTTGGACATGCAAGCCCATGTAATCTACGGCTTTAGTGCCCCATGATCATGCCTTCGAGGGCCTCTTTCTCCATCGAGAGTTCGTTCAGGCGTGCCTTGACCACATCGCCAAGGGTGATCAGACCGACCATTTTGCCGTCTTCGACCACCGGCATGTGCCGGAATCGGCCCTCGGTCATCTTGAGCAGGATGTCATCCGCCTTGTCCCGCCGTTCACAGGTGACGAGCTTTGACGTCATGTAGGCGTCGACGCTTTCCGACAGGCATGACGGCCCGCGTGCGGCGAGTTCGCGCACGATGTCACGTTCTGACAGGATGCCTTTCGCGGTCACGCCATCGTCCGAAATGACAACCGTTCCGATCCGCTTCTCGGCCAGGATCTTTGCGGCCTCCGACACCGATGTGCCGGATTTGACCGTCACCACAGAGTCGCTGTTTTTGCTTTTCAGAATGTTTTGCACTGTCATGCCGGTTCCTCCCAAAACGACGCCTGATCTTAGCGTCCTCACGGAACCGCGATCTGTCAAGTGTTTCAAAGGAGGGCTTCAAGCCGGGCCACTTCGGCGCGGACGCTGTCAACCAGCGCCTTGGCAAAGCGGTTGATCCGATCCAGCCGCCGGTCTTCGGCGTGACGCACAAGGTAGAAACTGCGCGTGAACGACAATTGGTCTGTCAGCACGCGACGGACCCCGGGGGCGAATGGCAGGGCAAAATCATGTGCAATGCCGATCCCGCCGTGCTGGCGCAGCAGCTGAAGCTGCACCGACGCCGCGTTCGACGCGAGCGCCACGCGTTCCACCGGCATGTCGTTGAGATAGTCGAGTTCCTTGTCGAAGATCATGTCGGGGATATAGCCCACCACGCGATGCGCCCGAAGGTCGGACAAGGCGGTCAGCGGCGGGTGCTGCGACAGGTAGGTCTGGCTGGCCGCAAGATGCAGGCGATAGTCGGTGATCCGCTGATAGGACAGGCGCGACGCGGTTGGCGGGCTGACGGTGATCGCCATGTCGGCCTCGCGCCGTGACAGGTTCACCACCCGCGGCAAGGCGACGATCTGAAGATCAAGTTCGGGATTGGCCCGGGCCAGATCGGCAAACACCCGGGGCAAGACAAAATTCGCACAGCCATCCGGAGCACCGATACGGATTTGCCCCGACAAGGCGCCGGTTGTTCCCGCGACGGACGCGGCGGCGGCCTGCATGGCGGTTTCGGCCCGTTCGGCATGGTCGAGCACATGTGTTCCCGCTTCGGTCAGCACGTACCCCTGCGGGCTTTTGACAAACAGGGCCTGACCGATCCCCTCTTCCAGCCGGGCAATCCGTCTGCCCACCGTGGCCGGGTCCATGCGCAGCGCCCTGCCCGCGCCCGACAGCGTTTCATTGCGCGCAACGGACAGGAAAATCCGCATGTCATCCCAGCTTTGCACAGGTCTTCCTTTGCATTTTTGCAAAACACATTTGGCAGATTGCCCCTTTGAGGCGCATTTTTGCAAGGCTAAGCTGCGCGCAACGAGTCGAGGAGAATACTCATGCAAGAGCTGTCGCATTACCTGAATGGTGAACACGTCAAAGGCACATCGGGCCGCTTTGCCGATGTCTACAACCCCGCAACAGGTGACGTGCAGGCGCAATGCCCGTTGGCCTCGGCCGAGGAGGTGGCACAAGCCATCGACATCGCCGCCGCCGCGCAGCCGGCCTGGGCCGCCACCAACCCGCAGCGCCGCGCCCGCGTGATGATGAAGTTCGTCGATCTTCTGAACCGCGACATGGACAAGCTGGCCGAGGCGCTGAGCCGCGAGCATGGCAAG
>CAYZAD010000163.1:0-6528 GCA_964476315.1 uncultured Rhodobacterales bacterium | reverse complement strand
TTCGGGTTTCGTGATCGTAATAGGGCAGGCCGCGCAGATCCTGCGGTTCGATCGTGGTCAGGCGAATATCGTAAAGCTGGGCCCCGTGTCGGGACGCAAGCGATTGCACCAACTGGGTTTTCCCGACGCCGGGCCGCCCATGCAGCATCCACGAGGTTGTCAGGCCACCGGCAGATTGCGCGTCCCATGCGGCTGACAGGATCTCGAGCGCTTCCCCCGCCGATACGCGCGCGGCGTTCACGCTCATGCCGGGGCCTCCTGCGCCGCTGGCGTGTTCAGAAGCGCCGCCATGCGTGCGTGGCCAGACACGCCACGGGTGTCGAACTGGACACTGCGCAGATAGGTGTCCTGCCTGAGGTTGGCGGTGTGAAGCTGTCGTGCGGTGAAGGTCTGATCAAAAAGCCCGGTTTCGATCAACTCGTGTTCAACCGAATCCAGATCGAGAATGCGGGGCTTGCCCTCGCTTGTTTGCAGCGACACGAGGGTCAGTGGCGTCACGCGCGCCAGTTCGGATTGTTCGACCACCAGCATCAGTTCCCCGCGTGTCTGACCGCGATGCGCGGCGATGGCGGACAGGACCTGACGCGCGCGATAGTTCAACATGTCCAGCGTGCGCGCCACGTCATCCTCTGACATCAGCGTTTCACGCTTTTCCGACGAGATGCGCAAAACCTTCATTTCGAAAAACCCGATCACGATGATCATCGCCAGCGGCGCCTGCGAGATGGGCAAGGCAAGGTCGCGCCAGACGAACATCGCGGCGACGAATGGCGACAGGGCAATGAAATAGCGCAGCGGTTCATTTTCCATGATCACCCGCGCGATCAGGCCAAGGCCCGCGCGGCGCGGCAGGAACGCGATGCGATGCAGCACCTTGCGGGGAACGGAGCCGGTTTCAAGGGCCTTGGGATTGTAAACCGTGCGCGGGGACAGAACGAAAACACTCATGCCGACCGAGGTAGCATCGCAGCCCGAAACGGCAAAGCGATGAAAGTGTTTTTTGACGACGGGGTCTTTCCATCACCGCGCTGCGTGATAGCTCTGGCCCATGGTGCTAACTGTCCAGAATGTCACGAAATCCTTTCCCGGGGCCGATGGCCCCGTGGCGGTTCTGCGCGGCATCGATCTGCAGATGGCGGCGGGGGAAACGCTGGCTTTGACCGGGGAATCCGGGTCGGGCAAAAGCACCTTGCTGCATCTGGTCGGAGGATTGGACGCGGTGGATGGCGGCGTGATCGAAGTCGACGGGCAGGACCTTTCGGACATGGATGACAGCGCACGGGCCGCGCTGCGCCGGACAAGCGTGAGCGTTATCTTTCAGCAGTTCAACCTGATCCCGTCCCTGACCGTGGCTGCGAATATCTCGTTTCAGGCGCGTCTGTCGGACACTCTGGACGTGGAGCGGGTGGCGCATTTGACCGATGCGCTTGGCCTGACGCCACATCTCAGCAAGTATCCTGAATCCCTGTCCGGCGGGCAGCAGCAGCGCGTGGCCATAGCCCGGACCCTGGCCGCGCGGCCGAAACTGATCCTGGCAGACGAACCCACCGGCAACCTTGACGAGGCCACCGCGTCTGAGGTGCTGGAGCAGATGCTGGCCCTTGTCGCAGAGACCGGCGCCGCCCTGATGGTCGTGACCCATTCCCAAACGGTGGCGGCACAGATGGACCGTCAGGTGCATCTGAGCCAGGGGCGGCTCGCGTGACCTGGGCGACGTTGTGCGCGATTGCGTCGCATTGGGGTCGAAACCCGCTGCAACTGCTGGCGCTTCTGGTTGGGCTGGCGCTGGCCACCGGCCTGTGGTCTGGCGTGCAGGCCATCAATGCCGAAGCGCGCGCCAGCTATGACGCAGCGGCGGCAACGCTGGGCGAAGGGCAGTTCGATCAACTGGTGCCGGACACCGGCGACCGTCTGCCCCAAACCACCTATATCGCGCTGCGGCGCGCAGGCTGGCAGGTGTCTCCGGTGCTGGAAGGGTCGCTGGAGACCGATGCCGGGCGCGTGCGCATCCTGGGTCTTGATCCGCTCACAACCCCGGGTTCCCTTGCGCCGGTTGGCATGGATGGCGACACCGACCTTGCTGATTTCCTGACCAAGGGCGTTCTGTTCGCGAACGCGGAAACCGCGGCGCGCCTTGAGGGGTTCGTGACGCAGGCGATTGTCATTGATGAAGGTGTCGCGCCGGGCATTGCGGCAACCGATATCGGTGTTGCACAAAGGTTGCTTGGGGAAGAGGGGCAACTGAGCCGGTTGATCGTGGCTCGGGCACAACCGATGGGCCTGCCGCCGATTGCATCCATAGCGCCGGGGCTTGTCCGGCAACCGGCACAGGATGCGGGCGCGGACCGTCTGACCGACAGTTTTCATCTGAACCTGACCGCGTTCGGGCTGCTCAGTTTCGCGGTGGGTATCTTTATCGTGCATGGCACGGTGTCGCTTGCCTTTGAGCAAAGGCGTGCCATGGTGCGGACCCTGCGCGCCCTGGGGGTGCCGCTGCGCACGGTGATCCTTGTCATGATCGGTGAACTGGTTGCGCTGGCAGTGCTGGCGGGGGCCTTGGGTGTGGCGCTGGGATACCTGATGGCGTCGGTGCTCTTGCCCAATGTCGCCGCCACGCTGCAAGGGCTTTACGGCGCTCGGGTGGCCGGGACGTTGCAGTTGCGGCCGGAATGGTGGCTGTCGGGCATGGCCATCGCGTTGTTGGGGACAGGGTTTGCGGCGGCAAGCGCGCTTTGGAAGATCGCGCATATGCCGATCCTGCAAAGCGCCCGGCCGCGCGCCTGGGCCGTGGCATCTGGCGAAGCGGCGCTGCGCCTGGGGTTGGTGGCGCTGGTCCTGTTCGCGCTGGCGGTTGGCATTGCCATCTGGGGGCAGGGGCTGGTGATGGGGTTTGCCCTGCTGGCCTGTTTGCTGATCGGTGCCGCCTTTGCCCTGCCATCCCTGCTGCGCGGCGCGGTCCGGCTTGCAGAGAGCCGCAGCCAAAGCGTGGTCTGGCAGTGGTTCTGGGCCGATACGAAACAACAGGTGCCCGGCCTGAGCCTTGCACTGATGGCCCTGCTGCTGGCCACGGCGGCCAATGTCGGTGTGTCCACCATGGTTTCAAGTTTCCGGGTGACCTTTGTCGATTTCCTCGACCAGCGTCTGGCCCCGGAACTTTATGTTCAGGCGCAGGATGCGGCGCAGGCGGGGGCGCTGGAGCCGTATCTCGTTGCCAACGCGCGCGAGGTTCTGCCGCTTTTGACGGTGGAGCGTGATATCGCTGGCGTGCCAAGCGACCTTTTCGGTGTGCGGGTCGGGCCGACCTATCGCGAAAACTGGATGTTCCTTGATGCGGATGGCGATGTCTGGACGCAGGTCGCAGGCGGTCGGGCAGTGGTTGTCAGCGAACAGCTTGCCCGGCGCGCAGACCTTTGGATCGGGGACGCGGTGACGGTGGCCGCCGATATCACCTTGCCCATTGCCGGGATCGTGGCCGATTATGGCAACCCGCTGGGACAGGCGGTGATCTCCGAAGACCTGTTCCGGCAAGTATTCCCCCAGGAACGCGCGACGCGGTTCGGCGTCCGGAGCGATGACCCCGAAACCCTCGCCCAAGGTTTGCGAGAGGAACTTGGCCTGTCCGAAGGGGCGATCATCGACCAGCGGGCGATCAAGGCCTTCTCGCTCGAGGTGTTCGAACGCACCTTCACGATCACCGGTGCCTTGAACGTTCTGACATTGGCCGTGGCGGCCTTTGCGATCCTGATGAGCCTGCTGACACTGGCGGCGATGCGCATTCCGCAACTGGCCCCGGTCTGGGCGTTGGGGCTGACCCGGCGCAGGCTGGGCCAGTTCGAGATGTTTCGTGCGGTCGTGCTGGCGCTGCTCACCACCTGTCTCGCGATGCCGCTGGGCGTGGTGCTGGCTTGGGTGCTGCTGGCCTACGTGAATGTCGAAGCGTTCGGTTGGAAGCTGCCAATGTACCTGTTTCCGGGGCATTACGCGGTGCTTGGGGCCTTCGCGGTGCTTGCCGCCTGTCTGGCCGCGCTTTGGCCCGCACTGCGCCTGTCAAGAACGCCGCCGTCGCTGCTGCTCAAGGTGTTTGCCAATGATCGCTAGGGTGTTTGTGATGCTGTTTCTCTGTCCCGCCAGTCTTTGGGCGCAGGGATTTGCCGGCCTCGGGACCGAGGCGGACGGGTTCTCGGTTCCGGCGGACGGCTACGTTTTCGATTTTCCAGCCGATCACGGCGCGCACCCTGATTTCCGGATCGAGTGGTGGTATCTCACCGCCAATCTGACCGGGGCCGACGGGCAGCCTTACGGGGTGCAGTGGACGCTTTTTAGGTCGGCCCTGTTACCCGAGACGACCGAAGGCTGGCAGGATCCCCAGATCTGGTTCGCGCATGCCGCCGTGACCACGCCCGACCAGCACCTTGTCGCCGAACGCATTGCGCGGGGCGGGGTCGGGCAGGCGGGCGTCACAGCGGTGCCATTCGATGCCTGGATCGACGATTGGCAGATGGCGGGGCCGTCCTTTGATGACATGCGCCTCACGGCACGGGGGGATCAGTTTGCCTATGACCTTGACCTGACCGCGCAGGGGCCATTGGTGTTTCACGGGCGTGACGGGTATTCGGTGAAATCCGATCAGGGGCAGGCCAGCTATTACTATTCGCAGCCGTTTTTCGATGTGACCGGCACGGTGACCCTGCCGCAGGGGGATGTTGCGGTGACAGGGGCGGCCTGGCTGGATCGCGAATGGTCGTCGCAGCCCCTGGCAGACACGCAATCCGGCTGGGACTGGTTTTCGCTGTCCTTTGACACGGGCGACAAGCTGATGGGGTTCCTGCTGCGCGAAGACGACGGGACGTCGTTTTCATCCGCGACCTGGATCGCGCCCGATGGCACGACCACCGCCTATTCCGATGGGGCGTTTGCCGCGCAGCCTTTGGACTGGCACGAGGTTGCCGGACGCGACGTTCCCACCGGATGGGCGGTGCAATTGCCCGACAAGGGCATTGACGTGACGGTTCAGGCGCTCAACCCCGATGCATGGATGGGGGTGTCGATCCCGTATTGGGAAGGGCCGGTCACGGTTCAAGGCTCCCATACCGGGCGCGGCTATCTGGAGATGACGGGCTATGAGTGATCCAAACGATCTTGCCGCGTTCCTTGACCTGGGCTGGCAACGCCTGACGCGCGGTGTGGCGGACCGCCACGCGGCAGCGCGGCACCCGGTGTTTGCCACTGTGTCGCCCGAGGGCCGTCCCGAGGCGCGCACCGTGGTCCTGCGCGGGGCCAACCGCGCTGACGGCACGGTCGAGGTGCACACGGATGGCGGGTCGGACAAGGTGCGATCCCTCGCGGTGACGCCTTTGGCGCAGCTGCATGTCTGGGACGAAAAGGCGAAACTGCAAATCCGCGTTTCTGCCCGGGTCGCACTCCAGACCGGTGAGGCCGTTGCGCATAAATGGACGCGGGTGCCGGATGGATCGCGCATGGCCTATGGCGCGTCGCCCAACCCCGGAACGCCGATTGATCACGCCCATGCCTATACCAAGCTGGCCAGCCGCGACTGGTTTACCGTGATGACCTGCACCATCACTGAAATCGAGCTGATGCAACTGGTCGAACCGCATCGTCGGGCCGTCTTTGACCGACGAAACGGATGGGTCGGAGAGTGGCGGGTTCCGTAACGTCACGCTTATGCACACGGCAAAACGGTCGATCACGTTTGCTGCATTTTTTGTCTTGCCTTGAAGAAAAACTTGAGTAGGGTCACGTTCACGCTTGAAATAGCGGCATTTGGTTCTACGAGCGCGCCCGAAAGTGGCAGCGATCGAAAGAAATGGGGCAAGAGGGGAGACTTGCCCCATTTTTTTGTCCGCAGACTTATCCACAATCACCGATCCGGGTTGTTGGCCCGCCAGAGTGTCCAGGCGTCGGGTGTATCCAGATCGGTCAGTGCATTTTCGCCCGGCAGAGCGATGCGGATCAGGCGGTGCCGGTTGGCCTGAAGGATCGTGCGCGCGCCTTCGTCGCCGGTCAGGCTCTGGAAGTCCGGCATCAGGTCGGATGGAAAAATCACCGGGTGGCCCGGTGTGCCATCGGCACCGGTGGCTTGAACCAGAAATGCGCCGCTGGCATCTTCGAAGGCCCGCGCAACCTTTCGCAGGTCGTCTTTGGTCAGGTCCGGCATGTCGGCGGGCAGGATCATCACGCCCTGAGCCTCCGCGGGCACCGCCTTGGCGGCCCGGCGCAAAGACGCGGACATGCCATCCTCGGCATCGGGCACCATGACCTGCTTGATGGGCAGTCCTTCCAAAGCCTCGCAGCGGGGCGAGGTGGGATCGGGCAGGGTGACAATCACGGTGTCACCGATGGCAAGCGCACGCGCCGCCACCCGTTTCAAAAGGGGCATCCCGTCCACGGGTTCCAGTAACTTGTCCCTGTCGCCCATCCGGCGGCTGGCCCCGGCGGCGGGAATCACGAGTGCGATCTGGGTCATGCCCTCAGTCTAGCCGCGCATCTGTGCCCCGTCAGCGTCGT
>CAYZAD010000162.1:0-6536 GCA_964476315.1 uncultured Rhodobacterales bacterium | reverse complement strand
CCGCGCGCTGTGCCGCGTCGATCCCCTTGATCACCTGCGGCAAGCGGCCCCAACGGGTGATGTCGGCGAACTTCTGCTCGTCCAGCGTGTCGAGCGAGATATTGATGCGGCGCACACCGGCATCGTACAGGTCATCCGCGAAACGCTCCAGCTGCGATCCGTTGGTCGTCAGCGTCAGTTCCTTGAGCATGCCAGCATCGAGATGCCGGGTCATCGCACGGAAAAAGGTCATGATGTCCCGCCGGACCAGCGGCTCACCGCCCGTGATGCGCAGTTTTTCCACACCCATCCGGATGAAGGTGGAACACATGCGATCCAACTCCTCCAGCGTCAGCAGCTCTTTCTTCGGCAGAAAGGTCATGTTTTCGGACATGCAGTAGACGCAGCGGAAATCGCAGCGGTCCGTGACGGAGACGCGAAGGTAATTGATCGCGCGTTGGAACGGGTCAATAAGCGGTGTCATGTGGCAGACCCTAGCCTTCTGATCGAGACTGGGCAAGTATGTGCGGAGACAAGAACGCAAGACGAAAGTCGGAGGCAATCGCGTTGGTCAGAATCATTGTTTTTGGAGCCTGTCTGGCCCTGCTGGGATGTGGCTCGTTCCCGATTGCGCCTGAACCGCCCCTGCCGTCATCCGAAGGCCAGGTGCGACCGCAGGCGCGCCCGGGCGCCGGGACCAGTGCTGTGGCACCGCCGGAAACGGCGCGCACGGCCGAGGAATTCGACACCACAACGCGAGAACAGCGCGAAGCGGCTGCGGCGGCGGATACGGCCGGTGACGCGCTTCTGGGCCGCACGGTCGTTTCGCTGGGGGATCCGGCGCGCCCGGGTTTCTGGATCGAAACGCCGCTTGTGACATCCGCCACCTCCGGGCGCGTCGTGTTCGCCGGGACCGGGCAGTCGTCGCAGGTGGACCTGATCCCCATTGACGGACCGCCGACCGCTGGCAGTCGGATGTCGCTGGCGGCGATGCGCCTGATCGGTGTGCCGCTGACGGGGTTGGCGGAAGTCGAGGTCTTTTCAGGCGGATAGGTGACGCGCGGCTTCCTTGCGGGCAAAAGGCTTCATCCGGTCGCCATGCGTGGCCAGAAAGGCGCGGGTCCGGTCGGGATCGTGCCGTGACAGATCGCGCAGCCACCACGCCACCGCTTTCTGGATGAACCAGTCACCGTCCGCGACATAGCCTGCGGCCCAGCCAAGGATACGGTCACGGGCGGCGATTTCGTCGTGCGTGGGATGGTTCTGCTTGGTCCAGGGCAGGGTGATCACAAGCGCTGCGCGGCGGGTCCACATGTGGTCGCTTCTGGTCCAGCCTTCCACGTCGTCCAGTCGCGTGGGATCGGCAAGCAGCCGGCGCTGCCCCGCCATGCAGGCATGATCCGCTATCGCCCAACTGTCGAATTCGGGCACCCAAGAGGTGATCAATTGCCACGCGCTTTCATCCGAAGGCTTGATCCGCGCCTGTGTCAGCAGCTTGGCCGCCGCGACCCGTGCTTCGAAAATGTTGGTTTGCCAAAGGTCGCGCGCCAGCGTCAGCCGGGTATCCAGGTCGAGGTCCCGCCGCCATGCGCGCACAAGGGTGTCCGTCTCCGGGTTGGCGACGCCCAGATAGGGGCGATCGATCTTGTGATAGGCCGCCATCTGCTCCGCGCGTCCCGGCTCTGCCTTTGCGCGAAGCTGTGCAAGGGCCTCCTCGAGGGTCATTCCACCGTCACGGATTTGGCGAGGTTGCGGGGCTGGTCCACATCCGTACCCTTGGCGATGGCCGCATGATAGGCCAGCAACTGGGCCGGCAGCGCATAGAGCAACGGTGACAGCGTCGGGTCCACTTCGGGCAGAACGAGCGTCCGCCAGACATCCGTGCCGGCCGCTTCGGCACCGGCGGCATCGGTGACAAGACACACCTTGCCACCGCGCGCCATCACTTCATGCATGTTGGACACTGTCTTTTCGAAAAGAGCATCACGCGGGGCCATGACGACCACCGGCACCAGCTTGTCGATCAGGGCAATCGGCCCGTGTTTCAGTTCACCTGATGCATAAGCTTCGGCGTGGATGTAACTGATCTCTTTCAGTTTCAGGGCGCCTTCCAGGGCAAGCGGATACATCAGGCCACGCCCGAGGAACAGCACGTCCCGGGCCTCTGCAATCTGTCGTGCCGCTTCGGCGATGGACGGGTCGCGGTCCAGCGTGGCGTTGAAGAGCCCGGGCAGCGCGCGCAGATGCTCCAGCGTTGTCGTCAATGCCTCGGGGCTGATCGTCTTGCGTTGATGCGCGGCATGCAGCGCAACCAGCAAGAGCGTGTTCAACTGGCACGTGAACGCCTTGGTCGACGCCACGCCCACTTCAACCCCTGCATGGATCGGAAGCGCGATGTCGCTTTCCCGGGCGATCGAACTTTCGGCGACGTTCACCACCGACAGGATGCTGTCCGCCTTTCCCTTGCAGTAGCGCAGGGCGGCAAGTGTATCGGCTGTTTCGCCCGACTGGGACACGAACAGGGCGAGGGTTCCGTTCGGAATGGGCGGTTCGCGGTAGCGGAATTCGGACGCGATATCGACTTCGACCGGCAACCGCGCCAATTGTTCGAACCAGTACTTGGCCGTCAGGCAGGCATAATATGCCGTGCCGCAGGCCACCATCGTCAGGCGCTGAACCTTGGAAAAATCGGGCAAGTCCTGCGGCATGACGATACGATTGCCATCCAAATAGGCGCGCAGGGCATCGGCAAGCACGGTTGGCTGTTCGGCAATTTCCTTGGCCATGAAGTGCTTGTAGCCGCTTTTGTCGACGCGCGTGGCATCGGTGCTGATCTGGCGCAACGGGCGGGTCACGCGCGCGCCGGTGTCGTCGAAAATATCAAGCGATTGACGGGTGATGATCGCGCAGTCGCCTTCTTCCAGGTAGGTGATGCGGTCTGTCAGCGGGGCGAGGGCAATGGCATCGGAACCGACGAACATTTCGCCGTCGCCATGACCGATGGCCAGGGGGCTGCCCTTGCGGGCGGCGACGATCAGGTCGTCTTCGCCATCGAACAGGAACCCCAGCGCAAAGGCTCCTTCGAGCCGCGACAGGCACTTGCGCGCGGCATCGACATGGCTCAGGCCCTGGCCCATGTAGTGATGGGTCAGCAGCGCGATGGTTTCGGTATCCGTATCGGTCTCGGGCGTGATCTGATACGCGGCCAGTTCGGCGCGCAATTCCTTGAAATTCTCGATGATCCCGTTGTGCACAACGGCGACAGGCCCCGACTGGTGCGGATGCGCATTTGTCGTGTTCGGTGCGCCATGCGTGGCCCAGCGGGTGTGGCCGATGCCGGATTTGCCCGGCAGCGGATCATGGACCAGCAGGTCGGACAGGTTCACAAGCTTGCCAACCGCGCGGCGGCGATCCAGTTTGCCGGCGTTCACGGTGGCAATCCCGGCACTGTCATATCCACGGTATTCCAGTCGTTTGAGCGCTTCGACCAGCAGGGGGGCCGCTTCGTGGGCGCCCAACACACCGACTATTCCACACATAAGCTTAACCCTTTGCCTGTTTGGCTTTTTTCGCGCGCAACATGCTGAACAACTTGCGGGCAAAGCCTGTCTTGTTTTCCTGCTCTGTCCTTGCGATGGCCATCGCGCCGTCGGGGACATCCTTTGTTACGGTTGTGGCGGTGGCGGTCATGGCCTCGTCCCCAACGCGAACAGGGGCGACCAGCATCGTGTTCGATCCGATGAACGTATCGCGGCCGATGGTCGTGCGGTGCTTCATCACGCCATCGTAGTTGCAGGTGATGGTGCCGGCCCCGATATTGGTCCGTGCGCCCACCTCTGCATCGCCGATATAAGACAGGTGGTTGACCTTTGCGCCTTCGTCAATCGAGGCATTCTTGATTTCGACGAAGTTGCCGATATGCACGTCTTCGGCCAGTTCCGCACCGGGGCGCAGCCGGGCGAACGGGCCAACGGTGGCACCACGACTGACATGTGCGCCCTCAAGGTGGCTGAAGGCCCGAATGCGCGCGCCGGACTCCACGGTCACGCCGGGGCCAAAGACGACATTCGGTTCGATCACCGCATCGCGCCCCACGACCGTGTCATAGGACAGGAAGACTGTGTCCGGGGCCAGCATCTGCACACCGTTTTCCATCAGGTCACGCCGCATGCGCGACTGGAACAGCGCTTCGGCCCGGGCCAATTCGGTACGGGAATTGACGCCAAGGGTTTCAGCTTCGTCGCAGGCCACAGCGGTTGATCGCAACCCGCGCGCAGTCGCGATGCCGGGAATGTCGGTAAGATAGTATTCCTGTGCCGCATTGTCGTTGCCCACGGCATCGATCAGATCGAAAAGCACGCGCGCGTCAACGCAGACAACGCCGGAATTACAGAAGGTTACAGCGCGTTCTTCCTCTGTCGCGTCCTTGTATTCGACAATCCGCGACAGGCGATCATCTGCCATGATCAAACGGCCGTACTTGCCCGGATCAACGGCTTCAAATCCCAGGACGACCACGTCGTATCCCTTGCGCGCCGCGATCATCGCCTCGAGCGTCTCCGTGGTGATGAACGGCGTGTCGCCGTACAGCACGATCACGTCGCCTTCGAAACCCGCCAGCGCGTCTTTGGCTTGCGCAACCGCATGCGCGGTGCCCTGCTGCGTGTCCTGATGTACGGTAATGATGTCATCATCAAACGCATGTGCCGCCGCCTCGACAAGGGCCGCGCCATGCCCTGTGACGACAACCGTCTTTTCCGGCTCCAGAGCGGAGGCCGACAGCAGCGCGTGATGCAGCAAAGGGGCACCGCCAATGGTGTGGAGCACCTTGGGAAGATCAGACTCCATGCGTGTCCCTTTGCCTGCCGCAAGGATCACCAATGCAATGCTCATAGGTTTTCTCTTTGTCTTTTTCTGACGCTCCTTTTATCGGTCCTGTCCTATGCCGCAAGGCGGCAGATCTCACACATGGTTGCCAGTTGTGACAGGAGAACGGCGATGCGCACGGTAATTTTCGACCTCGACGGGACACTGGCCGACACCAGCGGTGACCTGATTGCTGCGGCCAATCACTGCTTTGATCAGATGGCGTTCGGAGTGCGGCTTGATCCGGCGACGGATGCCGGTACGGCGCTGCGCGGCGGCAAGGCCATGCTGACTCTGGGGTTGGAGCGGGCTGGGCAGTATTCCGCCGATCTGGTCGAACAGTGGTACCCGGAACTTCTGCGCGCCTATGGTGACGCGCTTGACGTGCACACGGTGATGTACCCGGGCGCGATGGAGGCGGTCGAGGCATTGAAATCCGACGGGATGCGCGTTGGCATCTGCACCAACAAACCCGAAGCACTGGCGCAGGTGTTGCTGCAGCGTCTGGGGGTCCGGGATGCGTTCGGTTCCCTGATCGGGGCCGACACCTTGCCGACGCGCAAACCGGATGCGGCGCCCTATATCGCCTCGGTCGAACGGGCGGGGGGCGCGGTGCACCAAAGCTGTCTGATCGGCGACACGATCACGGACCGCAACACCGCCAAAGCCGCCGGCGTGCCTTGCGTTCTGGTCGGGTTCGGGCCGGGCGGGGGCGATATGGCGGCGCTCGAACCCGAGGCGATCATCGATCATTTCGATGAATTGCTCGACGTCGCAAAGCGCTTGCTGGGTTAATCCGGCTGGTACAGCGGGACGGTGGAAATCGCCACTTTCGCCGACCCGTCCGTCAGTTCCGCCGCGTGGGCCACATAAATCAGCGTCTGGTTTGCTTCGTCGAAGATGCGTTTCACACGCAGCGATTTCAGAATAATCGAGCGCGATTGGCTGAACACGTTCTCGCCGCTGTCGCTGCGGTCGATATCGCCAATGACGATCGGGCCCGTCTGGCGGCACGCCAGAGATGCGTTCGACGGATCCTCGAACCAGTTTCCCTTGCTGATCCGGTCGAACAATCCGCGTTCGAAATACGCGATGTGACAGGTCACGCCCGACACGTCGGGGTCTGCGATGGCCTCGATGATGATGTCATTGCCAACCCAGTCCACCCCAACCTCGCCGACCTGCTCTGCCGCGACGGGGCCTGAAAGCAGCACCGCGAGGGCCATGGCCTGTATGGAATTGCGCATCGGTCTTCCTTTCGCTGAAAAGCCGCAGGCCCAGTTCGGCCGCCGCCGGTAAACTCAGAATGCTTGACCACAGGGATAGGTTACCATTAAGATTTGAACAAGTGTTCAATAAATACGCTTGGGGAGAGGCGGATGTTTACAGCAACCATGCAGTTCGATCTTGGCGAAGACGTCAATTCCCTGCGTGACATGGTGCATCGGTGGGCGCAGGAGCGCGTCAAGCCGATGGCGGCAGAGATCGACCGCAGCAATGATTTCCCGGCTGCCCTGTGGAAAGAGATGGGCGACCTTGGCCTGCTGGGAATCACGGTCGACGAAGCGTACGGCGGCGCGGGGATGGGCTATCTGGCCCATACAGTGGCCATCGAGGAAGTGGCGCGGGCGTCGGCTTCTGTTTCGTTGTCCTACGGCGCGCATTCCAACCTGTGCGTGAACCAGATCAAG
>CAYZAD010000161.1:0-6538 GCA_964476315.1 uncultured Rhodobacterales bacterium | reverse complement strand
CGATGCTGGAAACCCCGTCGCTCGCCTTTGCCTGCAAGAAATTCTACGAAGAGGTGGATTTCCTCTCCATCGGCGGCAATGACCTCAAACAGTTCTTCTTTGCCGCCGACCGCGAAAACGAACGTGTGCGCCGCCGGTATGACACGTTGAACGTCAGTTACCTGACCTTTCTCGAAGACATCGTGAAGCGCTGCGCAGACACCCATACCCGGCTGTCCTTCTGTGGCGAAGATGCCGGTCGCCCGGTCGAGGCGCTGTGCATGGCGGCCATCGGTCTCAATGCGCTGTCGATGCGCCCGGCCTCCATCGGCCCGGTCAAACACCTGCTGCGCCGCTGCAACCTCGATGACGTGCGCACCGTCATCCACAATGCGCGCGATGCCGGGGAACAAACCGTACGCCCGGCGGTGATGGACTACCTGCGCGGGCTGAGTTGAGATTTGAACGCTCCGGATCGGAAGGCGGCAAGACGGACGAAACGGACCTTGATCCGGCCCGCCCGCCGTGGAGCACCTACAACTGGAACAGGCCCAGCGCACGGACCACATCCCGCCGTGTGGCCTCCGTGCGCTCTTGCGCCCGTTCTGTGCCTTCCCTGATCACCTCAAGAATGTATCCCCGATCCTCGGAAAGCTGCGCCCTGCGCTCGCGAATTGGGGCGAGAAGTGCCTGAAGGATGTCTTCCAGACGCGCCTTGATCCTGCTGTCGCCAAGCCCGCCCCTCTGATACTGCGCCTTGAGTTCGGCAAGCCCGTCCTGGTCGGGGTCGAAGGCGTCGAGATAGGTAAAGACGACATTGCCCTCGATGCAGCCCGGGTCTTCGACACGCAGGTGGTTCGGGTCGGTGAACATCGCCCGGACAGCATCTCGGATCTCTTCGGGCGAGGCGGACAGCGCAATGGCGTTGCCACCGGATTTCGACATCTTGGCCTTGCCGTCGATACCGGGCAACCGGCCCGCCCGGGGAATGATCGCCCGCGCCTCGGGCAAGACGGCGCAGCCTGCGGTCGCGTTGATGCGCCGCACGATCTCGTTCGTTTGCTCGATCAACGGGGCCTGATCCTCGCCCACCGGCACGACTGTCGCCTTGAAGCCCGTGATGTCCGCCGCCTGCGCCGCCGGATAGCACAGAAATCCGGCGGGAATATCGCGTCCGAACCCACGCACGCGAATTTCGTCCTTGATCGTCGGATTCCGTTCAAGCCGCGCGACCGTGACGAAATTCAGGTAAAGCATCGACAGCTCCGCCAACGCCGGAAGATGCGATTGCAGGCAAATGGTCGTGCGACAGGGATCGATGCCCACGGCCAGATAGTCCAGCGCGACCTCGATCACGCTGCTCCGCACCTTCTCAGGGTCATGGGCGTTGTCGGTGAGGGCCTGGGTATCTGCCAGCAGCAGAAACTGTTCATGGCTGTCCTGATAGCGCAGCCGGTTTGCAAGCGAGCCCGCATAGTGCCCGATGTGAAGCGGCCCGGTGGTGCGGTCGCCTGTCAGAATGGTTGGTTTGTTCATTTGCGTCTTCTCATGAAACGAGAGACCGCGCATCGGGAAGCTTGGAAAACAAAAGGCCGCCCCTGCGGCGGCCTCGGAATACGATTGGTCATCCGGCCACCCTGTCAGGAGGCCAGCCACCAAGTCATTGCGATGGTTGTCGTGTTTTCCATGCACCACTGCCTATCGTCGGCGCGGTCACGCGTCAATCAAATGGCAGACAGGGTTCACCGCCGAAATGGGTCGCACCCGTCCACGCCTTCCCACTCCAACAGCACGCGCCTGCCATTCTGGCTGACCAAAGCCGGGTTTTCCGGCCCGCGTGCTGTTGATGTGGTTGCGGGCGGACGGGTGCGCCCTGGTCCGGTGCCGGATCAAAAATTGGCCCAGGACGCCCCGTCCGCTCATGCCCCGGAAATCTCCGGGAACACGGACAATTTGAGCCATTAACGTTAAGATTGGATGAACCGCGCGGACAATTCATCAAAAGCTCAGAGCGATTTCACCGCGCGTTTGAGCTCTTCCACCAGCAGCGTTTCGGACTGCCCGCTGTCCAGCGCCAGTCTGCGCAGCCCGAAATGCACATGGGCCATTTCCTGGTAATAGCTGGTGAAGGCATAATTCGTCGCGGCACCGGCCGCCGCTCCCAGAATTGGCACGGTCTGCGCGGCCAGCTTCTGTCCCAGAACCGTTGCCAGGCGCGGAGCCACGGATTTCATGATGCCATGCACGGCGGTTCCGGTCAGCGTCACGCGGGTTGTCAGGAACGCCATATTGGCCCCGTCATCATCGGCCAGTGGCCCCGCGCTGGCAAAGACCGTCAAGCAATCGGCCAGCACGTTGGGATCGTTCGGATCGAACCCGTGTTCCACCGCGATCCCCTGTATGGCGCGCAACAGGACCGTTGTGGTTACCGGCAGTTCGGCCAGCGCCGTGGGCAACCCCCCGGCCCCGCCAACCGCGCCCATCGCCGTGGTGACAGCGGTGTTCAGCCAGCCCTTCTGGTCCGGCACCACGCCGCGCGATTGTTTCGCTGCGTGCAGGGCAACCGTCAGCGCGCGTTCGGTGGCACCCTCAAGGCCCAGCTTCACCGGGTCCGGCAGCCGTTCCAGCAGGTTCTCGGCCCGCCCGCCAATCATGTTGAGCACTTGCAGGCCAACACCGCCCGCGGATTTGTGGCGGCGGGCCAGGTCGGCGATGGCGGTTTGCGTGTCCAGAGGCACGAGATCGGTTCCTGTCATCGCCTTAAGATTGGGTCGCTGACGCGCCGCTTCAAGCGCTGCGTTCGACAACACCCTCCAGACCGTCCCACGCGCCCTCTATCAGGGCAAGCCCCAGAACCCGGTCCGGGTTGGTCGGCGGGGGCATGATGATCCCCGAAAGCGCCGAGAACCCGAAGCGGCTGTAATAGGGTGCGTCACCGACCAGGATCACCCGTTCCCACCCGTCCGACCTGGCCTGCGCCAGCGCATCGCGGATCAGCGCGCCGCCAAGGCCTTCGCCCTGTGCGGTGGGGTGCACCGCAACCGGACCAAGCAGCAGGCACTTCGCCGCGCCGACCCGGACGGGCCAGAACCGGATCGCCCCGCCAAGAATGCCGTCCTCATTGCGCGCGACCCGCGACAGCGACACCACGGGCGCCACACCTTCGCGCAAACGATACGAACTCAGCGCCTCGCGCCCCGGTGCGAAACACAGGTCGTAAAGCGCTTCGACCTCCCACCAGTCGTCTTGGGTTTCCTGCTTCAGGGTGAACATGGTTTCGCTCTTTGGTCTGGCGCGGACACAGGACCCCGTGCATTCCGCCGCGAAACCGCCTATCACGCGCGGGATTGATCGGCAAACAGGGACCGGACCACCATGTTTTATCGCCCAGAGGAAGGCCACGGCCTCCCGCATAACCCGTTCAACGCCATCGTGACCCCGCGCCCCATCGGCTGGATCTCGACCCGCGGGGCCGACGGGCAGGACAACCTCGCGCCCTATTCGTTCTTCAACGCCGTGGCCTATGTCCCGCCGCAGGTGATGTTCGCCTCCACCTCGGCCAAGGAGGACCGGGGCGACACCAAGGACAGCGTGGCCCAGATCCGCGACACCGGCGTGTTCGCGGTGAACATCGTCGAATACGCCATGCGCGACGCGATGAACCTGACCTCGGGCGCGTGGGACCGCGACGTGGACGAGTTTGCCCATGCCGGCATCGACAAGGCCGAGTGCGACACCATCAACTGCCCCCGCGTGGCAGGCGCACCGGCGACGCTGGAATGCAAGCTGACCCAGATCGTGAAACTGCCGGGCGAGGCCAATTTCGCCGTCTTCGGAGAAGTCACCGGCGTGCATATGCGCGACGACTGCATCAAGGACGGTCAGTTCGACGTGCTAAGCTTCAACCCTCTGAGCCGCATGGGCTACCGTGACTACACCGTGGTGCGCGAAAAGTTCAGCCTGAAGCGTCCCGGTGAATAGGTCACGTCTTGCATACCCGGGGCTCCGTCCATTCTCATCTCAAACCATCCCCCGGATGGTTTGTGTGCCAGAGGCACAACCGGTTCGAATTGTTTCGCGCGCGAAACATTGGGTCCGATCCGGTCCTTTAACAAAAGGTTAAATTCACATGGCCGTCAAACGACTCCTCACCGAATTCGGTATGGGTTCCTCCCTGCGCCGACAGGATTACACCGAAGCCGCAGCCCGCGCTGTGCGCGATGCGCTCTGGCACAATTCGATCAATCTGGCCGAGCTTTACGGCAAGGATAAATCGGAGATGCAGATCACCGTCGATATCGGCGTGCAGGACCCTGAGCAGATCGACACCGCTACGATTGCTGCCATTTTTCCGTATGGTCAGGTCACCGTCATCCCCCGCAAGGGCGGCCTCGACGTGCCGCGCAGCGATGGCGGGAAGCCCACGGTGATTGCCAATGTCGCGATATCAGTCGCGCTGGATCTGGAGGGCGCGGCATGAGCGACCAGCGGTTCATCATCGAAATGGGCATGGGCAACGACCAATACGGCATGGATTACACCAAGGCCGCCGCCCGCGCGATCGAAGACGCGATCCGCCATTCCTCCATTCCCCTGTTCGACGCGACCGGATTGCCGCATGACCAGATGCGCGTGCAGGTGACGGTGGGTGTGGCCGAACCGGACAAGGTGGATTGCGCGGAACTGGTAAAAGGACTCCCGCGTGGCCGTGCCACTGTCACAGCGGTCGAAGGTGGATTGAACGTGACCAACCCGGACAGCGGGAGCACATTGGTCATCGCCACCGCTGCGGTTGAGGCGTTCCTGCCCAAACAGGCGTGATCCGGACGCGGCCCCGCAGACCGGCGCTGGCACGCGCCCCGCGCAGATGCGGCTGATGCCCGTTTTCTTCTATGGACGAGCCGTGCCTGCCCTGTCTAAGGAGGCTCTGCACAAAAACGCGACGCGTATTGCAGGAGGAGAGCACAATGCGGGCAGCGGTCATTCGAGACTTCAACACAGATCTATCCCTTGAAACCGTTCCAGACCCGGTTTGTCCGGAAAACGGAGTGGTTCTTGAAGTGGCCGCCTGCGGCGTCTGCCGCTCCGATTTTCACGGCTGGACCGGGGAACACCCCAAGGTCAGGCCGGGCGACATCCTGGGGCACGAATATTGCGGCACCGTTGTCGAAGCCGGACCGCGCGCCGTGCACAAGGTGGGCGAACGCCTGATCGCGCCATTCATCTTGGCCTGTGGCAGTTGCCCGGCCTGCCAGACCGGTGTGTCCAACACCTGTGCCAACCAGATCGTGCCGGGCTTCGGTACCCCGGGGGCCTATGCCGAATACGTGGCTGTGCCGTTCGATCACAACCTTGTTCCGTTGCCGGAAACCATGTCGCCGGGGCTGGCCGCCGGGCTGGGCTGCCGCGTGACGACTGCATGGCACGCCTTGACCGACCGGGCGCAGGTCCGGGCCGGTGAATGGGTCGCCGTTCATGGCACCGGCGGGATCGGCCTTGCGGCGCTGCTGCTGGCAAAGATGCTGGGCGCACAGGTTGTTGTCGTCGACATCGTCGAGGACAAGCTGAACCATGCCCTTGGGCTGGGCGCGGATGCGGCTGTGAATGCGCTTGAGACGGATGCGGCGACGGCCATCCATGACATCACGGGCGGCGGCGCGGACGTGTCAATCGAGGCGCTGGGGATCGAAACCACGACAAACGCATCGATCGAATGCCTTGGGATTCTGGGACGTCACGTGCATGTCGGGATGCCGTCCGGCGACGGGAAGATGCAGATCAACATGCGGGCGATCTACAGCAAGCAGCTGTCGTTTTTCGGCACGCGCGGGATGCCTGCGTGGAAATACCCGTCGCTGCTGGCGATGATCGAACGGGGCCAGGTCGATCTGACCCCGATGGTCGCGCGGGAAATCCCGCTATCCGGGGCAAGCGCAGAACTGCGTGCCATGACCGGGCCAACCGCCCCGGGCACCGCCGTGATCACCGATATGGCAGGCTAGGCCTGCCAAAGCATCGGGGGTCAGTGGTCGCCCAGGATCCCGGTTCTGACACCGTAATCCACGGCAAGCGCGTAATCGGGATCGTCATCGCTGTCGATCACGAGGTGACCGGCCTTGGACAGGAGCTTGTGGCAATCGCGGCTGAGGTGGCGCAACTGCAAACGTTTGCCGGCAGCTTCGTACTTGCCGGCAACGGCCTCGATGGCTTGCAGGGCAGACTGGTCCACGACGCGGCTTTGCGCGAAATCGGCGATGACAAGGTCGGGATCGCTGGAGACGTCGAACAGTTCCACAAACCCGTCAGACGAGCCAAAGAACAGCGGTCCCTGGATTTCATAGACCTTGGCGCCTTCCTCTGTCCGACTGTCGCGGGTGATGGCGTGGATGCGACGTGCATTGTTCCACGCATAGGCCAGCGCCGATACGATCACGCCGACAACAACCGCCACGGCCAGATCCTCAAGAACCGTGACAACCGTCACCAGCAGGATGACGAAGGCGTCGGTAAACGGAACCTTGCGCAGGATGGTCAGCGAGTTCCACGCAAAGGTGCCGAT
>CAYZAD010000160.1:0-6546 GCA_964476315.1 uncultured Rhodobacterales bacterium | reverse complement strand
TCGATCTCGATTTCCGCAATCCCGAGGTGCTGCTGGAATTCCTGCGCACCATCCGCGTGCATATCGACAATGGCGTTCAGATCATCCGGCTGGATGCGGTGGCGTTCCTGTGGAAAGAGGTCGGATCGCCGTCCATCCACCTGCCGCAGACCCATGCCATCGTAAAGCTGATCCGGCTGCTGTGCGACTACGCGCAGGAGCCGGTGGTGCTGCTGACGGAAACCAATGTGCCGAAGGCCGAGAACCTCAGCTATTTCGGCAACCGGGACGAGGCGCATGTCATCTACAACTTCCCGCTGCCGCCGCTGATCCTGCACGCGCTGCAATCGGGCACCGCGCGGCACCTTGGCAAATGGCAACGCACCATGCCGCCCGCGCCCTTGGGCTGTGCCTACCTGAACTTCACCGCGAGCCATGACGGCATCGGCATGCGCCCGGCCGAAGGGCTGCTGTCCTCGGAAGATCAGGCGCAGATGATCGCGACGGTCAAGAAAGCCGGCGGGTTGGTGTCCATGCGCGCGCTGCCCGATGGCGGCGAAGCGCCCTATGAGCTGAACTGCACGTTTTTTGATGCCCTGAGCCAGACCTTTGACGGCCCCGACGCGCATCACCTTGCCCGCTTCCTGTGTTCGCAGACCATAGTCATGTCGCTCGAAGGGATCCCGGCCTTCTACATCCATTCCCTGCTGGCCACGCCCAACGATGACGATGCCGTGGAACGACGCGGCATGAACCGCGCGATCAACCGCCACAGATGGGATTACGCCGATCTGCGCAACAAGCTGGACGATCCTTATTCAATCCACGCCCAGGTGCTGCGCCACATCTCGGACCGCCTGAAGATCCGCAAGAAACAGGCCGCGTTCCACCCGAACGCCACGCAGTTCACCGTTCAGACAGGCGACGACCGCATCTTCGGGCTGTGGCGTCAAAGCCTGGACCGCCGACAGTCGATCTTTGCCCTGCACAATGTCAGCGCGCAGGATGTGTCCTGTCCGGTCACGAACCTGAACCTGATCGAAGACGAAGACTGGCACGATTTGCTGTCAGGCGACCGCATCGGCGACGATGACGTGACACTCGCGCCCTACCAGTGCCGCTGGATCAGCAACGCGGATCACTGATAGTCCTGGGCATCCGCTGCCGCCGCGGCCTGCATGTCGCGGATAAAGCTCGGGTCGGCGGAATGGACCCGGTTCCACGTGGCGATGAAGGGGGTCTCGTGCGGGTTGTCGAGGAACGTCTGACCGGCGCGCATGATGTTCTCGGCGAAGAGTTCGATGGATTGCTCCTCGGCGTGGCGGTCGATGGCCAGACCGTTCATCTGGGCATCGCTGTAATAGGCGTCCAGCAGGTCCAGCGCGCTGCGGTAATAGGTGGCTTTCAGCGTACGGAACGTGTTGGTGGTAAAGATGGTCCCGTCCGCCGCCAGCTTTCGGAAAATCGCCTTGCAGATGTCCGTCGACATCCGGTTCAGCCCCGTCGCCGCGTCTTCGGGGCTCAGCGACTGGTGCTTGTGGTCGTAACTGTCGGCGATTTCCACCTGGCACACGGCCTTGGGGGCCAGGTTGCGCCACGCCTCTGACAGAACGCCGATTTCCAGCCCCCAATCCGACGGGATGCGCAGATCGGGCAGGATATTGGTGCGCATGGCAAATTCGCCCGACAGCGGATAGCGGAAGCTGCGCAGGTAATCGAGGTAATCCCGGTCCCCCACCACCCGCTTGAGCGCGATCAGAAGCGGGCTGACCAGAAGCCGCGTCACCCGCCCGTTCAGCTTGTTCGCGCCGATCCGCGCGTAATAGCCCTTGGCCACCTGGTAGGGAAAGGTCGGGTTCGCCACCGGGTAGATCAGCCGCGCCAGCATCTCGTTCGTATAGGTCAGGATATCGCAATCATGGATCGCCATCACGGCGCTGTCCTGACAGCCGATCAGATAGCCCATCGAGGTCCAGACGTTCTTGCCCTTGCCCTGTTCCGCCGGGGCCAATCCCATCTCGATCAGACGTTCATTCAGCGCCAGCATCCTTGGGCTGTCGTTCCAGATCACGATGTGGTTCTGCTTCAGCCCCTCAAAGAACGCCCGGGCATGGCGAAACTGCGTCTCGTCCGCGCGGTCAAGGCCGATGATGATGCGATGCAGGTAAGTGACCTTGGCCAGTTCATCGAGGATCCGTGGCATCGCGTCGGTTTCCAGCTCGGAATACAGGCAGGGCAGGATCAGCGACATCTTGCGCGTCTGGGCAAAGGTCTCAAGCTCGTAGGTCATTTCCGCCAGTGACCGGGTGCGCAGATTGTGCAGTGTTGCGATGTTCCCGTTTTGGTGAAAATCAACCATTTCAATATGTTCCTAAGTCAGTCCAAGCCGGTCGAGCAGGGTGCATACTGCCGTGTTCCACCCCGATGGACCAGCCTGCGAAGTGCGGCTGATTCGCCCCTCGTCCTCTCCGGTGAGTTTTGGCAGCGGCGCGCGGTGCGGGTTGGCGACGATCACTCCGAAATCCGCGGCTTCCAGCATCGTGATATCGTTGGGCGCATCGCCAAGCGCCAGGGAATACCGTGGCGCGTAATGTCTCAGCACCTGCGCCATGCCGTCGGCCTTGGTCGCCCCGAAGGACAGGGTCAGGAACCGTCCGCCCTCTACGGCCTTGATCCCGCGTTCGGCAAGCTCTGCCAGAAAGGCCGCCTTGTCCGTGTCGGTGCCAGACCACAGGCCCGGCTCTGAAAAATCGCGGCGCTGGGCAAGTTGGGCGGCGTGGTGCGGCAGGCCGGTCAGGGCGGACACCTCGCTGACCGCCATGTCGCCAAACCCACGGAACCCCGGCCGCAGCCCGGGCGAGACCGCCTCCAGCAGGTTGCGCAGCGTTGCATAGCTGGCCTGCCCGGTCGGCGCACCGTCAAGCCCGATCACCCCGGCCCCGTTTTCGACGATGGCAGGGCAGGCCCCAAGCCCCATATCCCGTTGCAGTACCACGATTTCCGCTGCCGTCTTGCTGCTGGTCAGCACCACCGGACAGCCAAGACCCGCCAGCCTGCGCAGCGCGGGTTTCGCGGCGTCCCAGCCATAAGTGGCGTGATCCAGAAGCGTTCCGTCAAGATCGGAAAAAACAACAAGGGTCGGGCGGGTCGTCATGGTGCCAACTGTCGCCCCGGGCATCTCAAGGCACAAGCCCATAATCCCGGCAGATCGCGGCCAGCGGATGTCCGGCAGCGCGCGTTCAGGCGGCGTCTTTGAAGGGTCGGCCGCTCTCAGGGGAGGAATATCTTTCGCACGCGCACCGGAATATCGAGGATCGCAACCGTTTCTTCACGCCCGTTGAAGATGCCAGTGAGTTCGGGAACAGAGCTTGTCATGCTGAATGTACCGGTCAACGGCTTGCCGATCGCGCGGCTCATTACCAGATCGGTGATGCTGTCATACCGGTAGATCCGGTGGAAATCGGGGGTGGCGGCCGAAAAGGACAGTGCCTCGCCCGCGCTCCAACTGCGCTTGCCCGTGGTATAGTCCAGCGACATGTCCAAGGTGCCGCCCGCACCGATCATGCGCCACCTGTCCGTGCTGTGCCGCCCCCCGTCCGCCGGGCCGGTCAGGGAGGTCACGCGCGTGATTTCAGCACCTGCATTGACCCCGTAAGGGTCGTTCTCAGGCTCTGACGTGTAGATACGCATGACAAAAATCCGCACGGCATCGCCGCCGTCCTGCTTACCAAGCCCAAGCAGAATGACCGCCCTGCGGCTTGCCGGTGAAAGCGGTTTGTCCTCGGCATCGACCATCAAGATGCCATCGACAAAAGACACCAGCAGGTTGGCGCCTGCCAATGGTCCGCCCGGGAATGGCACAGAGGCCCATCCTTCGGGCAACAGTGCCTGCACCGCCGCCGTGTCCGTGTTCAGACCGACGATGACCCGGCTGTCCACATTTGTCCCGGTGAAGGTTTCGGCCCGGGCCGTAGCGGCCTGCGTCACCGCGAACAGCGCTGCCAAAAGCACAGCAAGGGTTCCAAGCATGATGTTTCGCATTGAACCGTCTCCTCAGGTTTCAGCGCGGCAGGCCATCGGAAACACCGGCCCGTCATGTGCCGATTATGCAAGGTCTGCGCGCCTCCCGGCTGACCTGGATCAATTCAGACCGTCTGCACCGCTGCCACCAGGCCCGTTGCCCAAGGGCATTTGACATGTGAACCGCCCTGGCCGATGGAGGAGAGGGGGCTGCCATGACCGACAGGGATGACGACAAAAAGAACGGGGATGACGTGCCAAGGCGGCGCCGGCGCAGGGGCGTCGTGTTCTGGGTCCTGTTTGCCATCGTGATCGTCATCTACGCCACAAGAGGCCTGCACTAGGCTGCGATGCGCCGTCCGGGGGCGTGGCGTGTCCGGCATGTCCGGCGGCGAACGCTCTGTTTTCCGGTTGTTAACCCTGCCTCGGGCATATCCCTGCGCACAAAAGCTTTTGAGCGGGAAGGGTCACTCCCATGCCGCGAACCAGATGACACATCTCTCACATGCCGGAAGGCTGACCATGAGAGACCGGTTTCCGAACAGGCCCTGAGACCCAGGGTACAGGTCGCCCGTTGGATCGGGGACGTTGAGAGAACTGTCAGACCCTTACGGGGCGGCGCCGCTTCTTTCCAGAGATCAAGGTTCTTACGAACCGCCAAATGAACCTGACCGGGTGTCCCGGTGCAGGCCGCGCCATCCCGTGGCGCGGGGCCTATTCCGTTCTTGCCTGCCATTCCTTCCACCGCAGCACCGCGTTCGCGCCCAGATCAAGAAACGGTCGGGGCGGCAGTCTGGACGGTGCGTCCTGTGCGGCAAAGAACGTGGCAATGTCCGAGGTCTGGCCCAATGCTCTTTCGGCTGCGGCGATGCCTGTCAGCGTGCCGCGTGCGGTGCCAAGCCCGTTCTGGACGCAGGCCGCAAAGACACCCGTTTCCACCTCCTGCGCGACGCTGACCCCGTTCCGGCTCAGACACAGATGGCCCGCCCATGCGTGGTCCATGCCGATCCCGGCCAGGGCCGGGAAACGCGCGTCGAATTTTGCCTGCATCGCGCGCGCCGCGCGGGTCAGGTCGTGCCGTGTTGCGGCCATGTCGGGGCGCAGCACCGCACCGCTGCGGGTGATGATCCGCGGCCCGCCTTGCGCCGCATCGATCCGGCGTACCGTTGTGCCCATCGGGTCGGACGGGGTGATGCCCCAGCGGCTGTGCCCGCCGATGGCGGCTTGCTGTGCGTCGGTCAGGGCGGGCGTCATGATGGCAAAGAGGAAAAGCTGCATCAGGCGGCGCTTCGCAAAGCCAAAGCTTTCCAGATGCCCGTTCACCGACAGGATGATCCGTGCGGTGGTGATCGCCCCTGCGGGGGTCGTCACGCGCCAGTCGCGACCGCACGCTTTGAACCCAAGGGCCGGGGTGGTTTCGTAAACCGACACCCCGGACCGCGCCAGCCCGGCGGCCAATCCCCGTACGTAACCTGCCGGTTGCAGAGTGACCGTGCCGGGCGTGTACAGCCCCGACCGGTAATAGCGCGACCCGGTGATTTCGGCCATCTGGGCGCCATCCAGCATTTCGAACGGCTCGCCCAAGGTGGCCAGATGCCGGGCAAGGCTCTGGTTATGGGCCTCTCCGCCCGCGCCGCCTGCGCCGTTGATCTTGCCAGACGGATCGAAATGATCCGCCGCGATCCCGTAATCCGCCACCGCCTCGGCGCCAAAGGCAATGGCCCGGCGGTTCAGCGCCATCATCGCCCGGTCATCGCCGGAGCCTGCGTAGTCGTCGCTGGTGAGGTCATGCGGGATGTCGATCATGAAGCCCGAGTTGCGCCCGGCGGCCCCTTCGGCAATGCGGCCTGCCTCAAGGACAACCACGTCAAGCGCCGGATCGATCTGCTTCAGGCGGCGCGCAGCGGACAGCCCGGCAAAGCCCGCTCCGATGACCACAACATCGGCGGTGCGATCCGCCTTGAGTGTCGGGTAGGACAGGCCGGGGCCAAGGATATCGGCCCAGGCCGCCGGTCCGAGATGCTGCGGCAGACGCCGGGCGTGAAACCGGGTCATGTGCCGGGGTCAAGGCGACGCGCGATGGTGTCCATGGCTCAGCCCTCGGCCTCGATCTCTGCGATGGTGCGTTTCAGCACGGCCACCACCTCTTCCAATGCACGCTTTTCGTCGGGGTCGAGCCCCCCGAGCGGTGCGCGCACGTCTTCTGCGGGAATGCCGTTGAGCGTGACGCCATACTTGATCGTCTGGATGAACTTGCCGCCCTGTTCGAGCACCCGCATCAGCGGCATCATCGCCGCCATGATGCGTCGGCCCTTGGTGAAATCGCCCTCGATCACGCAGGCGTTGTACAGCGCGATATGTTCCTGCGGCAGGAAGTTCGATCCGCCGCAAACCCAGAACGGTGCGCCCCAGGCGAAGAATTCCAGCGCCTGGTCATCCATGCCGCACCCGAGCTGGATATGCGGATAGTCCTGCGCCAGCATGTGCAGGCGGTTGATGTCGCCCGAGCTTTCCTTGATGCCGCAGAAGTTCCGGCTGCGGCCGACG
>CAYZAD010000159.1:0-6555 GCA_964476315.1 uncultured Rhodobacterales bacterium | reverse complement strand
TTCTTGGAGCCATCCCGCAAGGACATCACACGGGTCGCGGCGCCTTCAATGACGGGTTCGGTGATCGGAAAGAACTCGGTCCCGAAATCGTGGTTGAACTTGATCGCGATGTCGCGGGTCAGCTCGAGATGCTGCTTCTGATCTTCGCCAACAGGCACATGCGTGGCGTGGTACAGCAGGATATCCGCGGCCATGAGTGCCGGATATGCGAACAGACCAAGTGAGGCGTTTTCCTGGTTCTTGCCTGCCTTGTCTTTCCATTGCGTCATCCGTTTCATCCAGCCCATGCGCGCGACACAGTTGAAAATCCATGCGAGCTGGGCGTGTTCCGCCACCTGTGACTGATTGAAAAGAATGGATTTATTCGGATCAATCCCGCTTGCGATATAGCCTGCCGCCAATTCACGGGTTTGCCGCCGCAGCGCTGCGGGGTCTTGCCAGACGGTGATCGCGTGCAGATCGACCATGCAGTAGATGGTTTCGAACCCCTGGCCCTGCATTTCGACGAACCGCTTCATCGCACCAAGGTAGTTGCCCAGTGTCAGCCCACCGGAGGGCTGGATCCCCGAGAAGACCCGGGGTGTGAAATCAGGAGAGGTTTGGACCCCCTCGGACCTGTCCGCAGACATGGCAAAACTCCATCTGGCAAAAGTGGTGCCGGTGCCTTACCCATGGCACCCAGTGCCGTCAAGCAAGGGCTCTTGTGCCGTGACCCATCCGCATAATGAACCACCTTTGAACCCGATGCCGCCGGTGGTGATCGCGCTTTTTCTTGTGATCGTCGGGATTGAAGTGGCCTTCACCCTCGGTGCGCGCGGGATTGTCGGAGGGCCGACGGCGGTCGGGTGGCGGATCAGCTTTCTGGAGCGGTTCGCCTTTTCGTCCGAGATTTTCGCCTGGATGCGGGAGACCGGGCGCTGGCCGGTTGAACATGTGATCCGGGTGTTCAGCTACCCCTTCGTGCATGCGACGTTCACACATGCCCTGTTCGCAGGTGTCATGCTGCTGGCGCTGGGCAAGATGGTCGGCGAGGCGATGGGCAGCTTTGCGGTTGTGGTGATCTTTTTTGTCTCGGCTGCCGGAGGGGCAGTGATCTATGCGCTGGCCGTGGGCAATCCGACGCCGTTGATTGGTGCGTTTCCAGCGGTTTACGGGTTGATTGGCGGGTTTACCTACATGCTTTGGCTGCGCCTGGGGCAATTGGGGGAAAACCAGATCCGGGCGTTTACGCTCATCGGGTTCCTGTTGTTCATTCAACTGGTTTTCGGGCTTCTGTTCGGGGCGAACGCGGAATGGGTGGCCGATATCTCTGGCTTTGCCATCGGGTTCGTGCTGTCGACTGTGCTGGTGCCCGGAGGGTGGAGCAAGCTCATCAACCGTCTGCGTCAGAGGGACTGACCACCCCGGCGGAAGGCATTGCGCATTTCCCGCAACGAGAAAGCCCCGATCATCTGACCGGCCAGCGCATAGCTGGCAATCCCGATGCCCACGAGGCCCGCCAGTGCCGCAAAGCGCACGCCCGGCATCGCCAGATAGGGGCCAAGCAGCAGCGTTGTTAACCACAAGATCGCACCCATCACGATTGCGGCAAGGCAGACGCGCCAGATGCGGTTGCGGAACTGGCTGTCAAAGCGCGCCACGTCGCCGAATTGACGACCGCCGCGCGCCAGCATGACCACCATCGCCCACCCTGCCAGGGTCGTGGCAATGGCTGGTGCGATCCAGCCAATCGTTGGGGCAAGGCCAATGGCCACCACGGCGTTGATGAGCATGGCCCAGACGGCATAGCGGAACGGGCTTTTCGTGTCTTCGCGGGCAAAGAACAGCGGTTGCAGAACCTTTTGCAGGACAAAGGCCGGCAGGCCCAACCCGTAGATGGCCACGGCGACCGCAATGGCTGCGCTGTCATCCGGCCCTGTGGCGCCGCGTTCGAAGAGCACCGAAACCACCGGCAGGGGAATCACCACAAGGGCGATGGCGGCCGGAATGGTTAACGCGAGGGACAATTCACCGGCGCGGGAAAAGGCGTGTTTGGCCCCGACATCGTCCTTGGCCCCGAGCCGCCGCGACAGGTCGGGCAGCAGGACGATTCCCACCGCAATGCCGACCACGCCAAGGGGCAGTTGATAGAGCCGGTCCGCCGCGTAAAGCCAGCCCACGGCCTTGTCGAAATGCGAGGCAACCTGTTGACCGACAAGCAGATTTATCTGCATCACGCCGCCTGCCAATGCAGCGGGAATGGCCACGACGACAAGCCGTTTCATTTCCGGCGTCCAGCGCGGGCGGGCGGGACGTATGCGGATCCCGGCGCGGTCGGCGGCGACCCAGACGAGGGCCAGTTGTGCGACGCCTGCAACCGGGATGGACCAAATAAGCCAAAAAATAATTTCACCGCCCAGGTAGGCACCCAAAGCCATTGAAACACAGACAAAAATATTGAGGAACACCGGTGCGGCTGCGGCAACGGCAAAGCGTCCCGTGGCGTTCAGGACGCCGGAAAAGAGGGCCGTTAACGAAATCAGCAAGATGTAGGGAAAGACGATACGGCCATAGTCGACCGTCAGGTCGAACCGCGCGTCATTGGCAAAGCCGCCGGCCGTGGCCCAGACCAGCGCCGGCATGAAGATCATCGCGAGGGCGCTGAAGACAAGCAGGACGAAGGCCAGGCCGCTCAGGGCTTGAACGGCAAATCCCTGCGGGTCGTCGTCTGTCTCCAAGCGTTTGGAAAACAACGGAACAAAGGAGGCGTTGAACGCGCCTTCGGCAAAGAAACGGCGGAACATGTTGGGCAAGCGAAAGGCCGCGACAAAGGCATCCATGACCGGGCCGGGACCGATGAAGGCCAGGATCATGACCTCTCGCAGGACGCCGAGAATACGGCTCATCAGGGTCCAGAAGCCGACGGTCAGAACACCGGAAATGAGGCGGATCGGTTTCATAAGGTTCCTGTCATGCTGTCCTTGGCCTAGAGGAGAAATCGGCGCCGGAAAAGGGCACTTGCACGGGTGAGGCGTACGAGTGGTACGGTTGAAGCAGCGTTTCGCACCGAATTCACCGGGTTTTTTCGATTTTCATGCGATCCGCGCCGATTTCGTACGGATCGTACGGTTCACGCGTACGGATGTTGCGGGCCGGTCCGGCGCGGACCCTGCTGCAACGTTTTGTCAACACTTTGCGGGCAGGGTGCTTTCAAACGCCCGAAGGAGGCTTGCCGTGTTCAGGTTCAATCAATCGCCGCTTCAGGACATCAGCACCGACCGGCTGCGCTCCAATCTGAGGCAGGTTCTTGAAGAGGTGCGTTTTGGCGATACGCGGTTCTGTGTGTTGCGGCGCGGCCGTCCTGTTGCCGGGCTTGTCCCGATCACGGAGGCGCGGGCGCTTCTGACGGCCACGCGCGCGGACCGGCGATTCACCCATGTGCATCTGCAACAACGGATTGCCAGCGAAGACCGATTGCGCATGGCGCTGAGCGGTGCGAGTGAAGACGACATTGTCGGATACGGTGCCCTGTGAGTGCCGTTTCACCCCTGCCGGGCCAAGAGGCGGCGCCGACGCCAGACTGGTCGGCGCGCCGAGGGGCGCGTGGCGAAGGGCGCCTTGCAATGCGTCAGGCGACACCGTCGAAGGGCGACTCGATCACGCCCACGACCGGCATGAGCAATGTATCGGTGGAGGCCAGAGCCTCCTGGTATGCGGCATCGGCGACCGCGATCGCAGCGGTCACGCTGTCTTCTGATCCGTTGAATGTGTCCATCACGGCGCGCGCATCGTCGAGGTTGTTTTGACCCTGCGTGACGGCGAAATAGAGGCCGATATCGGTCTTGGCCTCGATATAGGCCACATCCGCCGGATCACCGGTCTGGGCGCGCGCACCGGCCAGCAATTCAAGAATGAAACCGCTTTCCGAGACGTTTCCCGCGCTGAGCTGGCCGGTCCAGAATTCGAACCCGGCCGTATCCGGATCGCGCCCGAGGACATTGTTGTAGACCGCCGTTACGAAATCGCCGTCCGACACGCCGGAATAAAGCGCCTGTGTCTCGGGCTGCGTGAAAAACTGGTCGGCTATCTCGCGCAGGGAAAAGCCGTTCTTTTGAAAGGCTGTCGCCCAGAAAGACAGGCCGAGCGCATCCGCCGCACGGTCGAAATACGCGATGTAGAGTTCGGTGAGGGCGGTCAGATCGGCCGCGCTGATCAATCCGATGCCATCATGTTTGGCCAGCTCGAGCGGCGCGTCGCCCCGGGTTTCGAGCCTCTCGACAGACAGCAGGGAGGTGCTGCCCCCGGGCGCGCCACGATCTGTCACCGTCGTGATGAAACCGTCGAAAGTGAGTGTGGCCTCACCTTGCGAAAACTCCTCGAATATGGCGGTATCGGTGCCGTTGCCGCCATCGATGCTGTCATCGCCAAGGTTGGTTGCGACAAACACATCGTCACCTTCGTAAAAACGTATGAGCTGGTCGCCTGCGCCGTCGGTCGCGCGATCATCTTGGTTCGTGGCCAGCAGGATGATGTTGATCGGGGTGCCGTCGATATCGAGTGTTTCGGTAAAGCCGAACCCGTCATTCGCAATCACACCGGTGGCGAAGTTCAGGTCGATGCCGGAAATGACATCGCCGAAGAAGAAATCGAAGATGGGTCGGCCATCCTCCACGTCGAGATTGTAGGTGTCGGACCCGGCCCCCCCGATAAAGGAGTAAACCTGGTCAGGCCCCAACCGAACGTCGAACGTGTCATCGTGGTTGGTGCCCTCGATGCCGAGATAGCTTCCCAAGGCGTCTTGGACGTTTTCGAAGGTGTCGACAAATCCCGGTCCTGTTGCGCTGCCCGTGTTGGTCACGCCATCGATGTCAAAGCGCATGCCGGTCTCTATGCTGTCATAGTCGAGATAGTAGCCGGGGCTGTCGCTGTTTTCGGGCAGATCGAAGATAATGCGGTCGTCGCCTTCGCTCCCGGCGATGCGGTCGCCATTGGAGGTGCTTGACCGTGTATCGATCACGTCATCCCCGGATGCGCCGGCAACGCTGTCGTCAAAGGGGGAACCGATGAAGGTGATGGGCTGGTTGATCAGCGGGATCAGGTTCGACCATGTGAGTTCCTGGTCAAACCCGGTGAGCCCATTGCTGGCGTCTATGGTGATTGGACCGGAGGAATTGAACAATGCGGCAATGCCGGTCAGGTCAGAGGTCGCTTCCACGGCAAAGAGGGCATTCTGGAAGGCCTCGGCCTCCCAGTTGATGTCAGAGATCGTGGCCTGCCGAATGTCGAGGCCGTTGAATTCGATGGAGGTGATGGTGCCGGATGTGGCGAGGCCGTTCGCATCGACGGCGAACCCTTGGCCCTTGAAGACGACGGTCACGTTCGCCGATGTGAAAACGGTATGGGTGAGCACCAATTGTGTTTCAGAGACGGAGGTGATTTCAACGCTGAGCGCGCCCGTTTGATCAAAGAACGACTGTTCAAGGAAGAACGTGTTGTTGCCGGTGTAGGTGAATAGCATTCTGATCTCCGGATTTGACTGGTGGGTCGGCGGTGCGGGTTAGCTCGCCGCGCGGGTTGCGCCCTCTGCGATGGCGGTTCTGAGCTTGTTCTCGAGCGATTTCTGCTTGCTTTGGGAAAAGAATTTCAGCCCGAACATGTCCTTGACGTAGAACGTGTCGACCACCTGTTCGCCATAGGTCGCGATGACGGCCGACGCGATGTAGACATTCGCATCGGCCAGGGTGCGGGTCAGGTCGAACAGCAGGCCCGGGCGGTCGCGGGTGTCGACTTCGATGATCGTGTAGATTTCCGAGCCTTCATTGTCGAAGGTGATGGAGGTGGGCACGTTGAAGGCGCGTTCGCGTTTCTTGAGTTTGTCCCGGCTGGGCAGTTTCTCGCGCGGGACGATGTCGCCGCGCAGCGTCTTGGAGATCATTTCGCGCAGGCGCGGGATCCGCACGTCTTCGTACGGGGTGCCTTCGCTGTCCTGGATCCAGAAGGCAGCGGTGGCATAGCCGTCCTTGGACGTGAAGGTGCGGGCATCGACCACGTTCGCCCCGACAAGGGCCAGCGCGCCTGCAAGGCGAGAGAAGATGCCTGGGTGATCGGACAGGGCAAAGCAGACACGGGTCGCGTCGCGGTCTTCGTCGGGGTGGATGTCGATGCGGATCTCGTCATTGGTGATGCCGCGCAGCAGTTCGGCGAAGACCTTGTGCGCGGTGACGTGCAGCCCCTGCCAGTAGGGCGGGTAGTGACGGCCGGTTTCGAGACGCAGGTCCTTGGCATCCCAGTCAGACAGGGCCTCGCGCAGGGCCTTCTTGGCCTCGGCCCCGCGGTTTTCGCGGTTGAGCGCTTCCATGCCGTCCTCGAGCGCGCGGCGGGTCTGACGGTAAAGGGCGCGGATCAGCACCGCCTTCCAGTTGTTCCAGGTGCCCGGGCCGACGCCGCGGATGTCGCAGACCGTGAGGACGCAAAGCAGGTCGAGCCGTTCCTTGGTTTGCACGGCCTTGGCGAAATCGCGAACGGTGCGGGGATCGGCAATGTCGCGTTTCTGGGCCATGTCGGACATCAGCAGGT
>CAYZAD010000158.1:0-6883 GCA_964476315.1 uncultured Rhodobacterales bacterium | reverse complement strand
CGCACCCGGTCCAGCACGTCATGCAGGTTCACTGCTTCGCGTTCCGGCGCGGACAGGTTGCCGAACTGTTCGACCTGACCCAGCAGTTTCACGATGCGGCGCGTTTCCTCGACGATCAGGTCCGTCAGCTCCAGATCCCCGTTCGACAGGTTCATGCTCAGAAGCTGCGCCGCGCCGGTGATCCCGGCCAGCGGGTTCTTGATCTCGTGGGCCAGCATCTCGGCCATGCCAATGGCCGATTTCGCAGCGGATTTGACAGTCTGGCTCTGGTTGACGCGCCCGGCCAATTCCCGCGGGCTGATCAGCAGGATCATGCACCCCTCGTATCCCTGCACCGGGGCGAACTGCAGGTTGCAGACCAGCGGCGGGCGTGATCCGGGGCCGACATCGACGTCATTCACGAAAAGCGGTGTTCCGTTCTGGCGCGCCCGGGCCAGGCTTTTTTCCATCGGCGCGTCGACCGTCAGCCGATCCCAGATCGGTTGTCCGCGCAGCCATTTGGCGGAATTGTTCATGAAGCCTTCCGCCGCAGGGTTCATGTCGACGATGCGTTCGGCTTCGTCGATGACGATCGCTGGCACCGGCAGCGACGACCAGATCGCGGCTTCGTCAACGTGACTGGGGTCCAAAGGAAGCGCGTTCATGCAGCCGCCTTTCGGTCCGGACACAGCGCATCGGACAGGGCGCTGAGGACAAAATCGGGATCTTTGGCCGTCAGGATGGCGCGGCGCAGACCGGTGTCTGTTGCGGCAGCGTCCATGTACCAGCCCAGATGCTTGCGCGCGACACGCACGCCCAGGTGCGATCCGTAAAACGACAGCATGGCGTCATAGTGGCCCTGCACCATATCGACCAGATCCGATCCAGTGGGCACATCCGGCGCGGGCGTTCCGAAAATCTCTGACGCCACCTGCGCCAGCAGCCACGGGCGCCCCTGCGCACCGCGTCCGATCATGACCCCGTCCGCGCCGCTTTGCGCCAGCGCCAATCGCGCGGTTCGGGTGTCCACGATATCGCCATTTGCGATGACCGGGATCGACACCGCCTCCTTGATCGGACGAATGGCCCGCCAATTGGCCTGCCCCTTGTAGAACTGGCAGCGCGTGCGACCGTGAATGACCAGCATCGCAATGCCCAGATGTTCGGCGCGCACCGCCAGCTCTGCCGCGTTGTGGGTGGCGTCATCCCAACCCAGCCGCGTCTTGAGCGTCACCGGCACCGACACGGCGGACACAACCGCGTCGATCAGCCGGCAGGCATGGTCAAGGTCGCGCAACAAGGCAGAGCCGGAATACCCGCCCACCACCTTTTTCGCGGGGCAGCCCATGTTGATGTCGATCACCTGCGCGCCCATGTCTTCGACCATGCGCGCCGCCTCCGCCATGGCCTCTGGCGTCCGGCCCGCCAACTGGACAGAGGTGTTGTCCACACCTGCCCCCAGTTCGGCCTTTTCGCGCGAGCCGGGCCGCGCCGTCAGGAATTCGCCGCTCGCGATCATCTCGGACACGACGCGGCCCGCGCCAAAGCGCGACACGAGAGACCGGAACGGCAGATCCGTGATCCCGGCCAACGGGGCCAGAAGAACGGGAGGTGAGATGAGGTTCTGAGGACTTGTCCGCGACAACTCTTTGATCCTTGACCGGTTGAGATTGAGCTACGCCTTGGCTGCATTGCGTTCAATGATATTAGCCCGAAAAACAGACCCTTCACGCGCTTGTGCTTAATTTTTAGGCAACAACACGGAATGCGGTGGTTCGGAACGATTGCACTGCGTGGTCACAGCGCTTAGAGAACAGGCATCACAGTTGAGGAGTTCGCGATGAAGGTGCGTCTTGGAAACGGGTATGACGTACACCGTTTCGGCCCCGGTGACCATGTTGTGTTGTGTGGCGTGAAAATTCCTCATGATCAGACACTTATGGGCCATTCCGATGCAGATGTGGCGATGCATGCGATCACGGATGCCCTATACGGCGCGCTGGCCAAAGGGGATATTGGCCGACATTTCCCACCCTCCGATCCGCAGTGGAAAGGCGCCGCCAGCGACATCTTCCTGCGCCACGCCACACGGCTGGTGCGCAGCGAAGGCTACGAGATTTCGAACATCGACTGCACCATCGTATGCGAATACCCGAAAATCGGGCCTCATGCCGCCGCGATGCAGGCGGAACTGGCCCGGATCATGGACCTTGACGAGGCGTGCATCTCTGTCAAGGCAACCACGTCAGAGCGGCTGGGCTTTACCGGGCGCGGCGAAGGCATCGCCTCCATCGCGACAGCGGCGCTGGTGTCGGAATGATGAAACTGGTGGTGACCTTTTTCGGTGTTGGCCTGCTGAAACCGGCACCGGGCACATGGGGGTCCTTGGCGGCCCTGCCCGTGGCCTACGCGATTATGGCGCTTGGCGGGTTCTGGTTCCTGCTCAACATGACGGTTTTTGCCTTCATCTCGGGCTGGATTGCCACGAAAGAGGTCACGCGCGGCAAGGAAGACCACGATCCGTCCTATGTCGTCATTGACGAGGTCGTCGGGCAGTGGATCGCGCTCTTTCCGGTGGGGTACGGGGCGCTGATGACGGGCGTGCCGGTGGAGGCGCTCTGGCCCGGATGGATCGCGGCCTTTGTTCTGTTTCGCATCTTCGACATCTGGAAACCGTGGCTGGTCGGCAAGGCGGATCGCCGGAACGATGCGCTTGGCGTCATGATGGACGATGTTTTCGCCGGGCTGTTCGCGGCGTTGGGTGTGATCGCCCTGGCCGCCTTTGCGCATCTGGTGCTGATGTGACCGACGCGCAGAAAGTCGTCGAGGCCGCAAAGCGCGTGGGGGCCACGATCACCACCGCCGAAAGCTGCACCGGCGGCATGGTATCCGCCGCCATCACCGATGTCGCGGGATCGTCCGCCGTGTTCGAGCGGGGCTTCGTGACCTATTCCAACGTGGCTAAAACGGAAATGCTGGGGGTGCGCCCGGCCACGCTGTACGCCGTCGGCGCGGTGTCCGAAGAGGTGGCGGAAGAAATGGCACGCGGTGCACGCACCGCCGCGCGGGCCACAATCGCGGTCTCCATCACGGGCATTGCCGGTCCCGGCGGGTCCGACCACAAGCCAGAGGGCCGCGTGTGCTTTGGCCTTGCCGATGGCGGTTCGGTGCGCACGGAAACCGTCGAATTCGGCGCCATTGGCCGCGCCGAGGTGCGCAAGGCGGCCACGGCCCATGCGTTGCACCTGCTGCTGGGGGCTCTTTCGGACTGAGGGCGCGAAAGCCTTACGCGTAAAGTTCGGCCGCGCGCCGTTCAAAAGCGCGCACGATCCGTTGCATCGCTTCGTAAAAGAACATGCCCGCCGCGCCCTGCAGGATGCGATTCTTGAATTCGAAATCGACAAAGAACGTGACCTCAACCCCGTCCTCCACATCCTTGAACGCCCAGTTCGAATGCATGTGACGGAACGGGCCGTCGAGGTATTCCGTGTCGATCTTCTTGGTCTCGGGCCACAGGACCACGCGGCTGCCAAAGCGTTCGCGGAACACTTTGAAGCTGATCACCAGGTCGGCCAGCATTTCCTCGTGATCGCCCTGGTCCTCGCGCGAGCGGATGCGCGCCGCGGCGGTCCAGGGCAGGAACTTGGGGTAATTGGCCACGTCAGCAACCAGAGCGTACATCTGGTCCGCAGTGTATGGCAGGGTCCGGGTTTCGGAATGTGTGGGCATCTGCTCTGGGTGGTCTTTGTGGTGGTTTTTGACGTGACAGTGGCAGGGCATGTCGTATTGTGCGCGCGGAAAATCAAGGGAAACCTATGACAGAGCGTCCTTATGTCATCGATGAGATGATTTCTGCCAAGGCCATCGCGGCCCGGATCGAAGAGCTGTGCATCGCCATCCGGGAAGAATTCCGCGATACCGACAAGCTGGTGGTCGTCGGGCTGCTGCGCGGCAGTTTCGTCTTTATCGCCGATCTCGTGCGTGAACTGGACCTGCCGGTCGAGGTCGATTTCCTTGAGGCGTCGTCTTACGGCGACAGCATGGAATCCAGCCGCGAGGTGCGGATTCTCAAGGATCTGCGCGGCCAGATCGAAGGGCGCGATGTGCTGGTGGTCGAAGACATCGTCGACACCGGCCACACGCTGAAACACGTGGTCGGGCTTTTGGGATCCCGCAATCCCGGACGGTTACGCACCATTGCCCTGCTCGACAAACCGTCGCGGCGCGAAACCGAGGTGACGGCCGACTGGATCGGGTTTTCGATCCCCGACGAATTCGTCGTGGGCTACGGCATCGATTATGCACAGCGCAATCGCAACCTGCCCTTTATCGGCAAGGTCCGGTTTCCGGTCGACTAGGACCGGATCAGCCCCGCCCCTCCAACCGGTCCGCATGCGGTTTGACCAGCTTGGTCAGCGCCTCCATGCAGCGCCGAATCCGGTCACTTCCGGCCACATCCCGGTGACAGGCCACCCAAAGCGGGACCGAAAATTCGGGGATCGCCACCGACCTGTCGCGTTGCAACCCGGCATGGGCATCGCCGAGGATACAGGGCAGGATCACCCGCCCCGGTCCGGCGGCGGCGATTTCGGACAGGGCGCAGAAACTGTCCGCCGTGGCGATCACCTCGGGTGGCTCCACGGTCTCGGCCATCCAGCGCGCGGGCAATGACCGCGACAAGGCGCCTGACAGCCCCAGCCACCCCTGCGGTGCGTTTGTCCCGGCCCGGTGATACAACGCAAACCGCATGGTTCCGATCTGGTGGCCACACAGGTCGTCGGTCAGTTCCATGGCCGGACGCACAGCCAGATCGGCGCTCAGCCGCGCCATGTCGAGATGCGGGTTGGACTGCACATAGGCCAGCCGGTCAGGCGCCACCCGCCGCGACAGCGCGGGAAAGATCCAGGCCAGGACCGTCTGGCACAACGTATCGGTGCTGGTCAGCCGCAGGACCGTGCCCGTGCCCGCCGTGCCGCCGCGCATCAGCATTTCCACCGAACTGACATGCTGGGCCGCAAGCCGCGCGGCCTCGATCACCGGGGCGCGGTCGGTGCGCAGACGGTACCCGGTTGCGCCGCGTTCAAAGACCGGTCCGCCGCTGGCCTCTTCGAAAGACGCGATCCGGCGCAGCACCGTCGCGTGGTTCACGCCCAGCGATTTCGCCGCCGCGTTCACCGAACCGGTATCAGCGACGGCAAGAATATAGCGCAGATCGTCCCAGTTGAGCTTGTGCATGAATGCGGACCCCTTTTGCAGTTTCTAACAATTAATTTGCGCTTGGGGCGAGGCATACTAGGTTTGAAACAGAACACATTTCAGGGAGATACGATTATCATGAAACATCTGAAGCTTGCGATTGCACTGGCAGCACTTGGCTGCGGTTCGGCGGCCTATGCGCAGGATGACTTCTCGGCCCAGTTGAAGGCACGCCAGGGGCAGTTCCGCATCATGGCCATCAACCTTGGCATCCTGGGCGGCATGGCGCAGGGCAAGACGGAATACAATGCCGAAGCTGCGCAGGCGGCTGCGGATACGCTGGTGGCGGTTTCGATGATCCAGCAAGGCCCGATGTGGCCCGCAGGTTCGGATGACATGTCCATCGAAGGCACCCGCGCGCAGACCACGATCTGGGAACAGAACGACGATTTCCTGTCCAAATGGGCGGATTTCGGCACAGCCGCGCTTGCGATGCAGGCCTCTGCCGCCGGTGGTCAGGAAGGGCTGGGCCCGCTCATGGGTCAGGTCGGTGGGGCCTGCAAGGCCTGCCACGACACGCACCGCGCCCCGGCGAATTGATCGCCGGCCATGTGGCGCGGACTGGTCTGGACGGTTGTGATTCTCGGTGGCCTTGGTGGGGCCACCGGTTTGGCGCTGACACAGGCCACAGCTTTGGATGACGAGGCTTTGGCCGGGATCGAGGCTGACCCGGCCAATGGCGAAACGGTGTTCATCGCATCTGGCTGCGCCTCCTGCCACGCGGCCCCCGAGGCGGAGGGCGACGCGAAGCGGGTGCTGGCGGGCGGTCAGCGGTTCGACTCGGATTTCGGCACGTTCATCGCGCCCAACATCTCGCCGCACCCGGAGGCCGGGATCGGCAGCTGGACACTGGCAGAATTCGCAAGCGCGGTGACGCGCGGCGTATCGCCTGACGGCCAGCATTATTACCCGGCCTTTCCCTACGCGTCCTATCTTCACATGACGGATCAGGATGTCGCCGATCTCTGGGCGTATTGGCAGACGCTGCCGCAGGACGCGACGCCAAGCGCCCCGCACGAGGTTGGTTTTCCCTTCAACATCCGCCGGGCGGTCGGGGTCTGGAAACAGCTTTACATGAGCGATGACTGGGTTCTGACCACTGCCGAAACGGATCAGGTCGAACGCGGGCGGTATCTGGTCGAGGCGCTGGCCCATTGCGGCGAATGCCACACCCCGCGCGACGGGCTGGGTGGGCTGAACCGCGACGCGTGGCTGGCCGGTGCCCCCAACCCGTCAGGGCGCGGCACGATTCCGTCGCTGACACCCGATGACCTGACCTGGGGCACGACCGAGATCGCCTATTATCTCGAAACCGGCTTCACGCCCGATTTCGACAGTGCGGGCGGGCATATGGTGGCGGTGATCGAGAATTTCGCCAAACTGCCGGCAAGCGACCGCGAAGCGGTCGCTGCCTATCTCAAGGCGCTGCCCTAAGTCACACGCCGCGCGTCAGGCTTTCGCGAGCTTGGCCTCACGATTGGCGCGCAGGCGGGCGAAATCATCGCCTGCGTGATAGGATGACCGGGTCAAAGGCGTGGCCGACACCATCAGGAACCCCTTGCCATAGGCGGCTTTTTCGTAACCCGCGAAGTCCTCGGGCATCACGAACCGGTCCACGGCGTGGTGTTTCGGCGTCGGTTGCAGGTAT
>CAYZAD010000157.1:0-6916 GCA_964476315.1 uncultured Rhodobacterales bacterium | reverse complement strand
ATCCGGATCGCATGAAAGACGCGCAGAAGGCGGCCGGAGAAAAAGAGGCCATGCTGGTCGCCACCGGAGAGATCGGGCGCAAGCCCGTCGTTTGTGCCGCGCAGGATTTCAGCTTCATGGCCGGGTCCATGGGCATGTATGTCGGCAACGCGATCATCGCCGCGGCCGAAACCGCGATCCGGCTCAAACGGCCGCTGATCCTGTTCTCCGCAGCGGGCGGTGCACGGATGCAGGAGGGCATTTTGAGCCTGATGCAGATGCCGCGAACAACGGTCGCGGTGCAGATGCTCAAGGAAGCGAAGCTGCCCTATATCGTGGTGCTCACGCACCCCACGACAGGCGGTGTGACGGCGTCTTACGCGATGTTGGGCGATATCCAGATTGCGGAACCCGGGGCGCTTATCTGCTTTGCCGGCCCGCGCGTGATCGAACAAACGATCCGCGAAAAGCTGCCCGACGGCTTTCAGCGTGCCGAATACCTGTTGGAGCACGGCATGCTTGACCGGGTCACCGACCGGCGCAAGATGCGCGAGGAACTGGTGCAGATCGTGCGCATGCTCATGCACATGCCGCCGCCGGTCGCCGGTGAACTGCCATCGCCCGGTCCGTCGGACATGGCACCGCTTCCGCCGCAGCAACCTGCGAAAGAATCCGCAACGTGACACAAAGCTCTGGTTCGGACGTCATCCTCGACCGAATGATGGCGCTTCATCCCAAGATCATTGACCTGACACTGGATCGTGTCTGGCGATTGCTTGACGCGCTGGACCACCCCGAACGCACCCTGCCGCCGGTCATCCATATCGCCGGAACCAATGGCAAGGGATCAACCCAGGCGATGATCCGTGCCGGGCTCGAAGCGGCAGGCCACAGCGTGCACGCCTATACCTCGCCGCATCTGGCGCGCTTTCACGAACGTATCCGTCTGGCCGGTGACCTGATCACCGAGGCCCACCTGACCGAAGTGCTGGACGAGTGCTACCGCGCCAATGACGGTGCTGACATCACCTATTTCGAAATCACCACCTGTGCCGCGTTGCTGGCCTTTGCGCGCACACCGGCGGACTATACGCTGCTTGAGGTCGGCCTTGGCGGTCGTCTGGACGCCACCAATGTCGTCGACCAGCCAGAGCTGACAATCATCACCCCGGTCTCCATGGACCATGAACAGTACCTGGGCGACACGATCGCGAAGATCGCGGGCGAAAAGGCTGGCATCATCAAGCGTGGCGTGCCCTGCATTGTCGGTCCGCAGCACGACGATGCGCTGGCCGTGATCGAGGCCTGTGCCGAACGGCTTGGCGCACCGATCCTGGCCCATGGGCAGCACTGGCATGTTGGCGAAGATCGCGGGCGTCTGGTTTATCAGGACGAAACCGGGCTTCTTGACCTTGATTTGCCGAACCTTCCCGGCGCGCATCAAATCCAGAACGTCGGCATGGCTCTTGCCGCCTTGCGGCACCTGAACATGCCCGATTGCGCGTTTGACGGCGCCACCCGAAAGGCCGTTTGGCCCGCGCGCATGCAACACCTTGTCGGCACCGCGTTGAATACGCTGGCTCCGAACGTCGATCTTTGGCTGGATGGCGGCCACAATCCGGCGGCAGGACAAGCGCTCGCTGCGCATCTGGGGTCGCTTCCGACCCGCCCGACGCACCTGATCTGCGGGATGCTGAACACCAAGGATGTATCCGGATATCTGTCCCCGCTCGCGCATGTCGCCGATGGTTTGATTGCCGTGTCCATTCCAGGTGAAACGAACACCCTGACCGCTGCGGAAACCGCCGAGGCGGCAAATGCTGTCGGACTGCCCGCAAACAGTGCGGACAGCGTTGCAACGGCGCTGACCGACATCGCGGAAACCACCCCGCATGCGCGGGTTCTGATCTGCGGGTCCTTGTACCTCGCCGGTCACGTCTTGCGCGCATACACCTGAACCGCAAAGGCCAAAGCCCCTACATATGGACGCAATCGCAACGCGCCCCGGCGAAACGCCACACGGTCTTGCGAAAGAGGTTCCTGGCGACGCCAAGATCGCGTCCGACCTTGTTCTTGTTCTGGCCCGACCGAACAGCCTGCGCGCTGGATTGACCCTCGATCTGCCCTGAACAACACCCACAACCAATAGTGGCTGCGTCCAGTGCTACTAAATTTGGGGGGAATGCCACCTAAATGTTGACCGGTGCGAATCACTATGGCACAAAATGTCAAGACGTCGTGATGTATTCGAAGCATGGCGAAACGGGGGACATAGCCGACGCAATCGGGACTTTCAGATACGGATGCAGGCCTTGCATCTGTTGCCAACCGAACGTTCCAGAACACCGCTGACGCAGTTCCCGACATGACAGACGATTGGTGCGCTTTGACGATGGGCGCTGAGACATAGCAAGGACCTGAACACAGGCGAGAAAAATCGAGCAGTCTTAGAGGTCCTTTGGGACCTCTTTTTTTAGGCCGCGTCGCCCCAGTCGGCGGCCTGCATTTCCCGCAACCGGCTTGCCGTGCGTTCAAATTCAAAGGTCCCTGTACCTTCGATATACAGCATCTCGGGATCTGCCGCAGCAGAGGCGATCAGTCGGACTCTGGCCTCGTACAGCGCGTCGATCAATGTCACGAACCGCTTGGCCTCGTTGAAGTTGGACCGGCTCAGACGGGGGATGTCTTCGATGATGAGCACACGGACGGCATCCGCGAGGGCGAGATAATCCGCAGGGCCCAGCATCTTGCCGCACAGGTCATAGAATTTTGCCCGCGCGACCCCGTTGTGAAACCGGGGAAGCTCCACTTCGCGGCCCTTCACGAAAAGCGTCAGGCTGTCCTGGTGGCCGTGGGTCAGTTCTTGCCAGATGCGGTTGATTTCGGCCTTCGCGCCCGCATCGTTCGGCGAGAAATAGACCTGCGCCCCCGACAGCCGATCCTGCCGGTAATCGGTGGGTGACGTCAGTTCATGCACCACCATCCGTTGCTTGAGCATGTCGATAAACGGCAGGAAAATCTGACGGTTGAGACCGTCCTTATAAAGGTCGTCAGGCACCCGGTTGGAGGTTGTGACCACCACGACCCCGGCCGCAAAGAGCTGTTCGAACAACCGCCCGACAATCATGGCATCCGTGATATCGGTGATCTGCATCTCGTCAAAGGCCAGCAGACGGATCGTGTCGGAAACCGACTTTGCCACCGGTTTTATGGGGTCTTCGACGCCTTTTTCCCGCGCCGCATGGATGGCTGCGTGGATTTCCTGCATGAAAGCATGGAAATGTACGCGGCGCGCGGGTGCATCGAGGCTTTCGACAAACAGATCCATGAGCATCGACTTGCCCCGCCCGACGCCGCCCCACAGATACAGCCCTTTCGGCGGTTCCGGTGCCTTGCGAAACAGCCGTTTCTTCACAGGCTCTGCCAACGCCGCACGAATGCGTTCGAACTCGGGCAAGGCCGCTTCCTGTGCCGCGTCGCGGGTCAGGCGTCCGTCAGCCACGCGCGCGGCATACATGTCAGGCAAGGTCGTCATACCAGCCGATTAGCCTGTCTGCACCGGTTTGTGGAGAGGCCTTATTCGACCGCGCGGATGAGCTTGCGATCAAGCACGCGCAACACCGTCTTCAGATCGTGACCGCGCTTGAGAACCTGACCGTCCATCCCGATCACGGCATACTGCCCCTGGCGATTGCGCAGCTTGGGCCGTTTTTCGATCCGGTAGAGCGGGTTTTCGGCAGTGCGCCGGAAGACCGAGAACACGGCCATGTCGCGCAGCGTCGAGATGCCGTAATCGCGCCATTCTCCTGCGGCGACCATGCGTCCGTAGAGGGAAAGAATGATGCTTAACTCGGTCCGGTGAAAAGCCACCTGCTCGGGCGCATTGAAGGGCTTGGGGAACGGCGTGATACTGTTCATATCTCATGATGTGGGCAGGCGCCGCCGTAAATCAAGCGTTTTGAAGTGGGCCTTTGTGCGCCGTGGCAAATCCGTCTGTCCGCAGCCTGGTGTCGCAGAATTTGATCGCATACGCCAACGGGTGTATGGTCGGGTCCCCAGGCGATGACAGCCGACGCACGATGCGCGGCTGCAGGGCCGGTCCGATCCGGCCGAGATGCCGGTCGGGCGGTTGCTTTGCCGGCACATGGAGATCGGTCGGAATGGACGCCTCATCGCCGAATGGCAAAGGAGGACACGCCATGGACATGGTCAAAGCCAGCGAAATCGCACGGGCGCTGTACCGCGCGCACGGAGACAGGGCAGAAGCCGAAGCAGCCAAGCGCGAAAACGATTATACCAATGCGGGCAACAAGGACGAGGCCGCCTACTGGCGCTCGATCCGGGGCAGCATCCGCCAGATGCGCGGTGCGAACCAAAGCTGAGATCGCGCCCGGACGTCACGGCTTTTGGAACAGGTCCGATCCGGCCCCAATGTTTCGCGCGCGAAACAATAGGTCCGGGCCGGACCCTTTAACCCTTTGTTAAAACGCAGATATCCAAGTCGGCCAGAGGCGCGTCACGCAAATGCCCCCTGGCAGAACCAGCCGGACGACATCGCCCCGCCATGGGCGTAATAGAGCCACAGACGGTGCCCGTCTTCGGTGACCACCTGCCAGTAATCGCGCTGGCCACTGCGCCAGTTGGGATCGTCGAGCCACCATTCGGGGGCGATGCGTTCCGGCCCCGTGACACTGCGCACGGCGTGGTCTCGGCCGCGCCAGCGAAAGGTCTTGGGCAGGCGGGGAACGTCCGGCACCATCACCGGTTCGGGACGCCACATGCGCAGGGGGCGATGGCGGTCGCGCTGCGGCCATTGCGCCACCGGCTCTGACCAGGCGGCGGTCACGGGAATCGCCGTTTTTTCCGGGATATGGCTGTCGCCCGGGTGCACACGGGTGATCGCCTCCATTCCCAGCCGCGCCCCGAGTCGGCTGATCAGATCGTCCAGCCCGGACTTTGCCTCGAGCCGCGCCTTGACGGCGGCACCTGCCTCAAGATGGCCGACGCGGGTGCGCAGATGGATGGGTTCATGGACCACCGCTTCCAGCCGCAGCATGTCGATGCCATAACCAGCATCGAGGTCTTCCACCTTCATGCGCAAGAGGGGGCGGATGCGCTCCGGATCGTCCGAGGGTTTGGCCAGCGTGACGTTCATCCACTGCATCGTGCCATCGCTGCGATAGGCCTCGAACCGCAGGGTGCGCGCGCCGCGCCCCTTGCGGTGCAGTGATGTGCACAGGCGGGGCAGCATCTTGTCGATGGCCGCCATCACATCGTCCTCAAGGCCGATCGGCTCTGGCAGGCTGAGCCGGGTGGCAAAGCGGTCGGGCGGGGCAGCGGGGCTGACCGGTTCCGGCAGATTGCCCACGGCCTGATCCATACGCGCCACCAGTCCCCGGCCAAAGCGACGGGCAAGGCCTGCACGGGGCTGATCGGTGAGATCCCGGACACGGCGCAAGCCAAGACGGGCCAGTTGCGCTGTCACGTGATCCTCAAGACGCAGGGCGGCAATCGGCATATGGGCGATGGCCGCGTGGGTCTGGCCCGGGGGCGCGATGCGCAGGCGATCGGTCAGGCCCTGCACTGTCATGGTCGGGGCCGCCCCGCCGCGTTCCCAGTGCCGCCGCTTGCCCGCGCGGGACCGGGTCGCGCGGGCCTCTTGATCGATCGCATCGCCACTGCGGTGGTGATCGTCTGCCCGATGTCCGCCAAACCGCGCCAGCGCCCATGCGCCCCCCAGCGTGTCCGCGATCCCAAGCTGCACCGACAGGCCCAGATCGGCGCAATCCTGATCCACCTGGCGCGCGACACCCTCTTCCCCGCCAAAGAGGTGCGCGCAACCGGTCAGATCAAGCACAAGCGCATCCGGGTCTTCGCGCGCCACCCAGGGTGAAAACTTGCCCGCCCAGCGGTGCAATGCGCCCAGAAAGGCCCCTTCGGCATGGGGATTCGACAGGCGTGTCAGAAGATCGGCGCACATGGCATGGGCGTCGCGCAGCGGTTGCCCTTCGTAAAGCCCGGCCGTTTGCGCCAGGGGCGACAGCGACGCCAGAACCTGGGCCCGCCCCACATCCCGGACCACGGCAAACGGCACCGCGCCCAGGTTGGGGTCACGGCGGATATGGCTTTCGGCGGCCAGCCGGGGGAACCAGATGGACAGGATACGTCGGTTGCGCATGATGAACGGGCAGCGATGTTCTTCTTTTGTTCTATATATCCCGATCTGCGCCCGAGTCGAGAAAAAGCCATCCGCCTTTTGTCAGCCGCAGGTCACTCCGAGAACTTCCCCGTCGCTGATCAGGAAATTCACGCGCTTCGGGTTGAAATCCGTGGTCACGGCACTGCCCGGGCGGATGATGCGTACGGGTTGATCAAAGTTCCGGGCCTCGACAGCCGCCTGCGATGCGCCAACAAGGCCTGACAGGCCTTCCGCGCCGCAGGTGTCGCCTTGAGGCACAAAGACCGGTTCGGGTTCCGGTTCGGGTGTGGGTTCCGCAGGTAGCTGCATACAGCCGGTCAACCCCAACACTCCAATCGGCAAAAGAAAGACGCGCATAAATTCTGATCCCCAACAAAGACAGCCAATGCTTGCAAAGCAAACGCTTTCCCGCAAGGGTCATTACAAAAGACCAAACCGGGAGATGAGACATGCGGACACGCGCTGCTGTTGCCACGCAAGCGGGCAAACCACTTGAGATCATGGATGTGAACCTTGACGGACCACGCGCCGGAGAGGTGCTTGTTGAAATCAAGGCGACCGGGATTTGTCACACCGACGAATTCACCCTGTCGGGTGCCGACCCGGAAGGCATGTTCCCGGCGATTCTGGGCCACGAGGGCGCCGGCGTTGTGGTTGAAGTGGGCGAAGGTGTCACAAGCCTGAAGCCCGGCGATCACGTGATCCCGCTTTACACGCCGGAATGCCGGGAATGCGAAT
>CAYZAD010000156.1:0-6945 GCA_964476315.1 uncultured Rhodobacterales bacterium | reverse complement strand
AGCGCGAACAGAAAACCACGCTGCTGTTCATCAGCCATGACCTGAGCATCGTGCGGTACCTGTCCGACCGCGTCATGGTCATGTATCTTGGTCACGTGGTCGAACTGGGCACCACCGAACAGGTGTTTTCGCCCCCCTACCACCCCTATACCGAGGCGCTCTTGTCAGCCGTTCCCATTGCCGACACCAGCGTCGAGAAAAAGCACATCGTGCTTGAAGGTGACATCCCATCGGCGATGAACCCGCCCAGCGGTTGTCCGTTCCAGACGCGCTGTCGCTGGAAATCGGAGGTTCCGGGCGGGCTGTGTGAGAAAGACGTGCCGCCGGTGCGTCAGCTTGCCGATGGTCACCAGATCAAGTGCCATCTGTCGGACGAAAAACTGGATGAAATGACACCCGTGATCCAGATCGCGGCAGAATAAGCGCTGGGGGTCACCGCCCCCAGATCTTTTTCACATAGTTCCGGGTTTCGCGAAACGGCGGGATGCCGCCGTGTTTCTGCACGGCACCGGGCCCCGCGTTATAGGCTGCCAGCGCAAGACGCCAGTTGCCGAACGTCCTGTACTGTTCCTTGAGGTAGCGCGCGCCACCGTCCAGGTTCTGTGCCGGATCGTTGGGATCCACGCGCAGGTCGCGGGCCGTGCCCGGCATGAGCTGCGCCAGTCCGATCGCGCCTTTCGTCGACACGGCACGCGGATTGAAATTGGATTCCTGCTGAACAAGGCGCAAGAACAGGTCCTCCGGAACGCCATGACGGCGCGCGGCGTCGCGCGCCATGCCTGCATAGACACCCGAATAGCGCCCCCGGTACTGCGGCACCACGCCGTCGTCGCCGGTATCGCCCCATTTCGTGGGCGTGATGACTTTGGGAGGCTGAAGACGGACAGAGCTTTTGTACTGTTGGGCGGCACGGGTATCCAGAACGCTTGTCTGGCTGGAAAACAGCGATGACCGGCTTTTGGTCGAGAGAATCTCGGCGCTGGCCGTGGTTGCCAGCAAAAGCCCGGTTGCCCCCAAAGCCGCGATACGCCCGATCCGTCCTGCCCACATATGCCTGTTTCCCTGACTGCTTCGGTGCGCGGTTTATAGTCCGGTATGGCGTTTTGCACCAGCCTTGGATGGTAAGGAATTGTTAAGCACAAGCTGATGTTATCTCGTCCGACGCGCCGCCAGAGAAGCGGATGGCGTCTGTTGCCCGCCCTGGTGTAGGGTCGGCCAAGCGGCGCAGGGCGTCAGAGATTCGAAGTACAGCAGTTGGGGGAAACATGGCCGGATCAGTCAACAAGGTCATCATCGTCGGTAATCTGGGGCGCGACCCCGAGGTGCGCACCTTCCAGAACGGGGGCAAGGTGTGCAATCTGCGGATTGCCACCTCCGAGAACTGGAAAGACCGCAACACCGGCGAACGGCGCGAAAAAACGGAATGGCACAGCGTGGCGATTTTCTCGGAACCGCTGGCGCGCATTGCGGAACAGTACCTGCGCAAGGGGTCCAAGGTGTATATCGAAGGCCAGCTTGAAACCCGCAAATGGCAGGATCAGTCCGGTCAGGACCGCTACACGACCGAGGTCGTGCTGCGCCCCTATCGCGGGGAACTCACCCTGCTTGACAGCCGGGGCGATGGCGGTGGCGGCGGTGGATATGGCGGCGACAGCGGTGGCGGCTATGGCAACGATTACGGCGGCGATTATGGCGGGCCCAGTGGCGGCGGTGGCGGACCGGCCCGCGCACCGGCCCGCGATATCGACGACGAGATCCCGTTCTAGACACCTGTCAAATCGACCTGTGCAAGGCCGCCGTCATGGCGGCCTTTTCCGTTTCGATAGAGCCATGGAGCATGCATTGGCCTGCCCCGCCGCCGCCTGTCTAGACGGTGCGGGCCAAGGCGTCGGACAAGAGCGACATGACCATGTCCTGCGGCACGTCGGATGTTACGAATGCGTCACCGATTCCACGCGCCAGAATGAACCGCAATTGCCCATCGATCACCTTTTTGTCCTGCCCCATCAGCGACAGCAATTCGGCTGCATCCGGCAGATCGCCGGGAATGTCGGCAAGGGTGACCTTCATGCCCATTTCAGACAGCAACTGACGCACCCGGCTTGGGTCTTCCTGCGCGCAAAGGCCCAAGCGCGACGACAGTTCGAACGCCAAGCCGCAACCGATGGCCACACCTTCCCCGTGCAAGAGGCGGTCTGAATAACCGGTCGCAGCTTCCAGCGCGTGACAGAATGTATGGCCCAGGTTCAGCAGAGCCCGATCCCCCTGTTCGGTCTCGTCGCGCACAACGATGTCCGCCTTCATCTGGACCGATCTTTTGACCGCATGGGCCAGTGCGCCGGGGTCGCGGGCCAGAACCGCATCCGCGTTCTTTTCCTGCCATTCAAAGAAGGCAGCGTCGCCCAGCAAACCGTATTTGATCACCTCGCCATAGCCCGACAGGAAGTCCCGGTCGGTCAAGGTATTCAGCGCAGAGATATCCGCCAGGACAAGGGCCGGTTGATGGAACGCCCCGATCAGGTTCTTGCCCTGCGGCGCGTTGATGCCGGTCTTGCCTCCGACCGAACTGTCCACTTGCGCCAGCAGGGATGTTGGCATCTGAACAAAGCGGACGCCGCGCCGCAGAACGGCAGCGGCAAAGCCGACAAGATCGCCGATCACACCGCCGCCCAAGGCGATCACGATGTCACGGCGTTCGATCTTCTGTTCAAGCAGCCATTCAACGGTGCGTTCGAATTCCGGCCAGCCCTTGGTCGCTTCTCCGGCCGGCAGGGTCAGGCTGGTCGATGCGATGCCCTCGGCATTCAGCGCGGACACCAGACTGTCCAGATGCATCCCTGCCACATGCGCGTCCGTCACGATCGCCACACGCGGACGCGCCAGCAAAGGTGCGATCTCGACCCCGGCCTGTGCAATCAGGTCAGACCCGATCCGCACGTCATAGGCGCGGTCGCCCAGGGGCACGTGTACCGTTTCGATCATGACTTCACCTCCAGAACATCCGGTCGGGACTGCAGCGCTGCAATCACACGCTGCGCCATGCCGTCAATCGACAGGCCCGGCTCTGACACCACCGTCAGATCGGCCTTCGCATAGATCGGCACCCGTTCATTATAAAGCGCCGTCAGCGCGCCAAGCGGATCGGGCACACGCAGCAAAGGCCGCGTGTCCTTGTGCTTTACGCGGCTCCAGAGCAGGTCCAGATCGGCATTCAACCACACGGACACACCCTTTTCGGTGATGGCCTGCCGGTTTTCCTCTGACATGAACGCCCCGCCACCGGTGGACAAAACGCCTTTTTCCTCGGCCAGCAGGCGCGCGATCACCTGGCTTTCCTTGAGCCGAAAGAACGGCTCACCATCGCGCGCGAATATCTCGGGGATGGTCATGTTCGCGGCTTTTTCGATCTCGGAATCCGAATCCAGGAACGGCGCATGCAATGCGGAAGCCAGAGCCTTGCCCACAGCGGTTTTTCCGGCCCCCATCATGCCGACCAGCACCACCGTTTTTTTCAGTCTCGCCTGCATTGCCCTTGTTTCTCGGCCAACTGCCGCCAATTTTTGATAATCTGCGATTGAATGACGTGATCTTGGCCAAAAGGCCAGTTATAACTTGGAAAAAAGTCAACGAGGCAGGGTGAGGGTGGCCATGGGGCGCATCGTGAAATGGCTGATCTATCTGGTGATCGTAGGCGCGATCGCACTCGTGTCCTATGCCTATATCGGACCCTATTTCGGGGCGGACTTCTCGCCTCCTCAGACAGAGGTGCGGAAGCCTGTGACGTTGGATGCGGACTAAGCTTGCTTGCTATCTCTTGTGCGCCAGCACATGCGCCGCGGCAGCGCAGGACACACCTTTGTCCGCAATCGACTGGGTGGCGGTTCAGCGCGACGTGGCCCCCGTTGTCACCATCGACCCCTTGCCGGACGAAATCCCCGTCGCACAAAGCGCGGCCGTCCCGACGGTCGATGTCCAGCCACTGAATGCGCCGACCGTTGGCGGTGTCGGGCTTTTGCCGGCGACAGTCACCGGATTGCCGCAGACCTTGTGGGTCGGCAGTTCCGAACGGACCCTGATCGACGCGATTGACCGGCTGAACAGCACGACAGCGCTTGTCCCGGCGCTCGAATCGCTTTTGCGGACCCTGCTTTTGGCCGAAGCCAGCCCGCCACAAGACAGCGACGGTGCGGCACTGCTCCTGGCGCGCGTTGACACGCTTTACGATCTTGGCCTGGTCGCCCCGGCAGAAGCACTGATCGAACGCGTCGGCGATCTGACACCGGACCTGTTCGCGCGGGCCTTCGACGTTGCCTTGCTGACCGGCACGGATGACGCGCTGTGCAGACGGTTGTCGGAAGAGCCCAGACTGAGCACTGACCTGCCGACACGGATCTGGTGCGCCACGCGCAGCGGGGATTTCCCGCTGGCGATGACCGTCTATCAGACAAGCCTTGCCCTCGACCAGCTATCGGACACGGATGCAGAGCTCCTGCTGCGCTTTCTGGATCCGGAATACGCCGAAACCAGCGCACCGCTGCGACCGCCGGTGCGCCCCACACCGTTGCAGTTCCGCCTGTTCGACGCCATTGGCGAAGCGCTCCCCACGGCGCAGTTGCCCTTGCCCTTTGCCGTTGTCGAACTGTCCGGGGATTCGGGATGGCGCGCCCAGTTGCAGGCCGCGGAACGCCTTGCACGGGCGGGCGCGATCAATGGCAACCAACTGCTCGGTGCCTACACGCAACAAATCCGCGCCGCCTCTGGTGGGATATGGGACCGTGTCGAGGCGCTGCAACGGTTTGAAACGGCGCTCACGACCGGCGACCCGACGGCTGTCTCGGCCTCTCTGGAAGCCGTGTGGCCGCAAATGCGCAGCGCGGGTTTGCTGGTCCCCTTCTCCAACCTCTTTGCCGCACGCCTGCAGGGGTTGCCGCTTGGTCAACGCTCAAGAACGCTGGCCGGGTACGCCGCGCTCTTGTCAGATGGGTACGAGACAGCCGCGGCCACGCTCTCCGGCTCAGATGACCCACGATTGGCCTATCTGGCAGCGATTGCCACAGGCAACGCGCCACCAGCGGACGCGGCGGGCGTGGCGCATGCATCGGCCCTGCGCGCCGCGTGGACGGACACGCCGACCGCGCCAGCCGATCTGGCGGCGATGCCGGCACAGAACCGTCTGGGCGAAGCGCTGCTGATCACGATCCGCCGATTTGCCACGGGGGCGGATGGGAACACCCAGGCCCTGACCGAGTCGTTGGAAACGCTGCGCGCTTTCGGTCTTGAAGACACGGCGCGCCGCGCAGCCCTGCAATTGGCAATCCTCGATATGGAAGGCGCGCGCAGATGAGCGACCGCTATTGGATCAGTGCCTTTCTGGACGCACAAGCCGCAGAACGCGGAGCCGCCAACAACACGCAACTGGCCTATGCGCGCGATCTTGCGGATTACACCGGCTGGTTGTCGCAGCGTGACGCATCGCTGGCCTCTGCCTGCAAAAGCGATGTTGAGGCCTACCTCGTCCATTGCGACGCCCAGGGCCTTGCCAAGTCGACCCGCGCGCGGCGCTTGTCGGCGATCAAGCAACTTTACCGTTTTTGCTTTGAAGAAGGGTTTCGCACCGACAACCCGGCGGTTCAGATCAACGGGCCGGGGCGCGACAAGCGCCTGCCCAAGACCCTGTCGACCGAAGAAGTGGACGCCCTCCTGGACGCAGCGGCCCGTCACGGCCGGAAAGAGGAAGACAAGGCGCGCAACACCTGCCTGATGCAATTGCTGTACGCGACCGGCATGCGGGTCAGCGAACTGGTCTCCCTGCCCCTGTCATCGGCCAAGGGCGATCCCCGTATGCTGTTGATCAAGGGTAAGGGGGGCAAGGAACGCATGGTGCCCCTGTCCCCACCGGCACGCGCCGCCATGCGCGACTGGCTGGTCCTGCGTCTGGCCGATGAGGATGCAGCACGGGCCGACGGCAAGCCGGGCTCGGCATTCCTGTTTCCGTCGCGCGGCAAATCGGGCCACCTGACGCGCCACGCGTTCTACATTCTGATCAAGGACCTTGCCGCAAAGGCCGGCGTGTCACCTGCCAAGGTGACGCCGCACACCCTGCGGCACGCTTTTGCCACTCACCTGCTGGCCAATGGCGCGGATCTCAGGGCGATCCAGACATTTCTGGGCCATGCGGACGTGTCCACCACCGAGATTTACACCCACGTGCTTGAAGAACGCCTCAAAGAGCTGGTGCTGGATCACCACCCAATGGCCAAGGACACGCCCCGCCCCCTTGAAGCCGGGCAGCGAGACCACCATAAACGGTAAGATATTTCATTACGTTGGACCCAATGGAACCCGCATCTACCGCGGCAGACGCCGCTTTCTGGATCACAGCCGGATCGATTATCGCCCTTTTGGTGCTGTCTGCCTTTTTCAGCGGCTCGGAAACCGCGCTGACCGCCGCATCGCGCGGCAAGCTGCGCTCGATGTCCGGAAAAGGCTCAAAAGGCGCCGAACGTGCCCTGAAGATCACCGAGGACAATGAACGCCTGATCGGATCGGTTCTGCTGGGCAACAACCTCGTCAACATTCTGGCCACGTCCCTGGCGACCGCCCTCTTCACCCGGGCCTTTGGCGAATCCGGTGTCGCGCTCGCGACCCTAGTGATGACCCTGCTGGTGCTGATCTTTGCCGAGGTCCTGCCAAAGACCTATGCCATCACCAACCCGGAAACCGCCGCAAGCCGCGTCTCGCCGGTGATCGCGCTCGTGATCACCGTGTTTTCGCCGATCGTCGGTGCGGTGCGGATGCTGGTGCGCGGTGTTCTCAGCATCTTTGGCGTCAAGACCGATCCTGACAGTCACATCCTTGCCGTGCGCGAAGAAATTGCGGGCGCTCTGCAACTTGGCCATTCCGAAGGGGTGGTCGAAAAGGAAGACCGTGACCGTATTCTTGGCG
>CAYZAD010000155.1:0-6949 GCA_964476315.1 uncultured Rhodobacterales bacterium | reverse complement strand
TTGGGCTTCTTGCGGACATAGGTCATGGGCAGCGCCATGCGTTCCGCCACCAGTGCAGCAAAGGGGATGCCGGCGGTTTCGCCGCCCGCGATGTTGTCGAACGCTTCGAACCCGGCATTTCGCATGACCGTGACGGTCAGGAAATCCATCAGGGTTGACCGGATGCGCGGGAAGGAGATCAGTTTGCGGCAGTCGATATAGGTGGCCGAGGGCAGGCCGGAGGCAAGGATGAACGGATCCTCGGGGCGAAAGTTCACCGCACCGATCTCGAGCAGCATCCGCGCGGTGAGGCGTGCGATTTCCTCGGGCGAGGGGTAAGAGCTGGGGATCATGGGGCGTCTCCTTTCCGTCTCGCAGTGCCTTAGCGGAGTTCTGCGAGGGGGGAAAGGAGGTTGCCGGTTTTCGGTCTTAGTGCGCGTTGTCGCGTTTTGTCAGCAGCGATTCCGCCGTGTAGACAAGGATTGCTGCGCCGATGGCCCCAGCCGCGGCTACGGCCAGCAGCACCACCACATCAATCGGCCCGCCAATGTCGGAAAACCCGGATCGGGTGACCATCTGGACAAAAAGCACCGCGAGAATCGCACCGATGGGCATCGACAATTGCGCCCAGAGGAACTTGCGCCAACTGACAGCGCGGTCGCGGATGAGGACGTAGATGTAAAGCACCGTGATGATCGCGGCGGCGCTGACCATGACCCAGAAGAGGCCACGGCCAAAGATTTCCTCGAACACGGCGATGAGGGTGGAGAATGTCAGGTCTTTCATGGGAGTCTCCTTATGCCTTGCCGCGCAGCATGGCGTTGTACGTGGCTTTGAGCGCGACTTCCTTCATCAGCCAACTGATCCAGAGCTCTTCCAACGGCGCGATCACGCCGGGAAAGCTGGGAACCAGATCGTTGTTGTAATCGAACTCGATCAGCATGGCGCGCCCCACCTGCGTGATGAGCGGGCAGGAGGTGTACCCGTTGTAACTTGCATCGGTGGTGTCGCCTGCGATCTGGGCCACGAGGTGTTCTTCGACGACGGGCACCTGCCATTTCACGCTGGCCGCAGTCTTGCCTTTTGGCACGCCCGCGATGTCACCGACGGCAAAGATTTCGGGGTAACGGTTGTGGCGCAGGCTGTGCATGTCGACTTCGACCCAGCCCTGATCCGTCCATTTGTCGGCCCAGCTCAGCCCGGATTGCCGGATCACCTCTGGGGCGCGCTGCGGTGGAATGACATGGATATAGTCGTAATCGCGCTCCACGTCGCCATCGGGCGTGGTGAACACCGCCCGCTTCGCACCGGCGTCCAGTGATTTGAGCACGTGGGAATAGTCTGTCGCGATGCCGCGATCCCCGAACAGCATGCGCACCTTTTCGGCCACGATGGGGACACCGAACAGGCTGTTGTTGTTGGCCATGTAGGTGATGTCCATCTTCGTGCGGCTGCCCGCCTTGCGTGCGATGTCATCCACGAGGAACGTGTGTTTGAGCGGCGCGCCTGCGCATTTCATTTCCGTGGCCGGTCGGGTGAACAGGCCGATGCCGCCCTGTTCGGTAAAGGTCGAGGCGGCCTGCCAGGTTTTGGCGGCATAGTCCGGCCCCGCATAAAGCGCGCCGATGCCGTTGGTGCCCACCATGTCGAGCGAAAAGCCTTCGATGGCGTCGTGGTCGAGCACCAGCCCGGTCGCTACGATCAGATAGTCGTAGGACAGCGTCTCGCCCGATTGCAGCGCGACCTGTTTTGTCTCGGGGTCGATATTGGCCGCCCAGTCCCGTTTCAGCGTCACGCCGGAGGGCAGCCAGTCCTCTGTCTGGCTGACCGAATAGGACGCGGGCTTGAGCCCCGCCGCAATCAGCGAGAACCCGGGCTGGTACCAGTGTTCTGCACGCCCGTCGACAAGCGTAATGTCAGCACCATCAAGACGCTGGGTCAGGCGATTGGCCAAAGCTGCGCCAGCGGCACCGGCACCGAGGATGAGGATTTTTGCATTGGTGCTGACCTGCGCCTTTGCCGGTTGTGCGGCTCCGGTTGCGGCCAGCGCGCCCGCGCCGATGGCCAATCCCAAAGCGGCGCGGCGGCTGATGTGATCTGCTCTCGTATCCATGTCTACTCTCCATTTTCACATCGCACTATGTGAATATGAAGTTGGCATGCTTTGACACAGATCAAAAAAGCGGAATGTGAGTTATATGTTTTTCGAGGGCCGGTTTTTGTCGCTTATGGCCGATGTCAGGTGGCCCGGATTGGGCGCCGGTTTTCAGCACCGGGAATACATGTGCGCCCAGAATGTCCTGTTTTCCATGGGATCGGTGGCATGAGCCTCTTGCAGGAAAAGACCGCCCAGGTGGTAGGCCTGGCGTTCGCCTTGCGCCGGGCAAAGCCAGTGGTCTGCTTCACCGGTTTGCCACTGCACATGGTGCACAAGTTCGTGCAGCAGAACTTCGCGCCAGAGCGGGTTTTCGGTCGGGTCCTCGAAATGCTGCGCATCTTCGTAAAGATCGGCGGACATCAGGTAGATTGTCCCATGTGCGCCGTCGGTCGCCGCATAAAGCGCGTTCAGGCGTTCATCGACGCCATCGTCGGGCATGAGATGTGGCACACCGGTGTAGTATTCGCGCGTGAGTGCCTCGGGCGTCATTTCAATGACAGCGGGGTGGGCGATGTTCGTTGTGGTGTAATCGCTGTGGTCGGCAATCCATTCAAGCAGCGCGTCGATCAATAGCTCCATCGGGAGGCCCCTTGCTCTTGTTCCTCCCACGAGAAGCTTAGCGTGCATACGACTAAAGTCGCATGCGGGGGGTATCTTGGGGGCTGTGTGCCCCGGGTTTTGCCGAAGGATTGGACGGTGTTTGCCGAGTGTGCCCTCCAAATAAGCACAACAGGCGACCCATTGCGGATCGCCTGCGTGTCTGTGTTGACGGCCGAAAGGGCCGAATTTGGCTTAACGGCGTTTGATCGTCGGCATGCCGATCATCTTGGAGAAGGAAAAGCCCGAACCGCCGTCCTGCTTGGCCGTGGCCTCGCGGCGGATGACGAGCGGCAGGATAATGTCGGCCATGCGGGCATGGCGCGGAATGGCGGACCCCGTGAAGGGTTTGCGCTTGCTGATCAAACCAATGGGAAAGTTCGCCATTCGGGCATGCTTGGAAAAGATCGACCCTGTGTAGGGTTTGCGGTCGCTTAGCAGAGGGATGGGAAAGTTCGCCATCCGGGGGCCACCGGGGATCAGGGCGTTTGTCCCGGTCTCGCCATCGATCAAATGCGGGAAGGGCCAGTTGGCCATGTGCATGTGACGCGGGATCAGGGACTTGGTGTAAGGCTTGCGCCGGCTGATCAGCGGGATGGGGAAGTTCGCCATGCGGCCATGGCGCGGAATGATCGATCCGGTATAGGGCTTGCGCCTGCTGATGAGCGGAATGGGGAAGTTCGCCATGCGGGCATGCCGCGGGAAGATCGAGCCGGTATAGGGCTTGCGTTTGCTGATCAGCGGGATGGGGAAGTTCGCCATGCGACCGTGGCGTGGAATGACCATCTCGTCATAGGGCTTGCGCTTGCTGATCAGCGGGATCGGCCAGTCGGCCATGTGATAGGTTTTGTCTTTCCGATCCTTGAGGCGGGTGAGCATGAACGGGTGTTCGGTCAGGATGCTGAGACTGCGCTTGCGCTCGTCCTTGTAGAACACCGCCTCGTTCAGATCGCCAAGATCGGCAGCGCCCATTTCGGAGACCACTTCGCGGGTGATCTTTGAGACCCCCAGCGGTTTGTATCCGGCGCGTACGAGGATCACAGCACCGCCCTTGGCCATGCGCGTCTGGTAGGCTTTCGCGGTTTCCGGAAGAACATTGGCCGCGATCAGCGTGTCGGCAAGACCGTCCGCTTCGTCATAGACCCGGACAATCGTTGGCGAGAGTTGCTTTTCGTAGACAAGCGCGCGTTCCGCCATGCGGGCTTGGTCTTCGCTTTCGAAGTACCGCGTTATTATCGTTGTCATGGGGCCTCCACTGGGTTGGTCTGCGAATTATGCGCGCCCCGCCGGGTGTTGGAAAACCCACCCTTGGCAAGAAGCGGTATCGTTATGAGGACAGCGAGCGCAAGGAACGCCAATTCCAGGATGAACACTGCAAAATAGGGCGTTTGTACCGATTGCCCACCCTCGGACGGAAGTGCGAGGATCAGGTCGCGGACCCATCCCGCCAGCGCCATGCCGACACCGGCAGCCGTGGCTTGCACGCTGCCCCAGGCGCCAAGGGCCAGCCCGACATTTTCCTTGGGGGCGGCGCGCATCGTGGCGGTCAGGGTGGAGTGCCCGAACAGTCCCGCGCCAAGGCCGATCATCAATGTGCCCGTCAGGAACGCGGCGGTGCCGCCGCCATAGGCCGAGAAGATGATGGCCGCAAAGCCGGGAATACCGATCAGCGCCCCGGTAAGCGAGGTCTGGGACGGATGGACGCCCCGGCTGAGGACACGGGACGCGAAGGCAAAGCCGATCAGCGTGCCACCGGCCAACAGCGCCGTCAGCTTTGTGGTATTGGCCACCGACAGCCCAAGCGCTTCGCCGCCATAGGGTTCGAGCAGGACGTCCGCCATGCCAAATCCGAAGGTTCCAAGGGCGATCACCACGAGCAGGCGCATCATGCCGGGATTCTGCATCAACTGGCCCCAGGCATCGCGGAAGGCGATGTGTTCGGCCCGCGCCATGACCTGAGCCCGCGCGCGATCCCGTGCCTCTTGTTTCCACATGGCAAGAAAATTGAGGGCAACGGTGACCACGGCAGACCCCTGGATGACCTGGATCAGGCGTCCGGGTGAGTAATTTTCGAGCAGCACGCCATAGATCAGCGCGCTGAACACCATGCCAAACAGCAGCATGACATACATCAGGCCAACCACCTTGGGCTGGTCGTCTTCCTTGACAAGGTCAGTTGCGAGGGCAAGGCCCACGGTCTGCACCATGTGCACGCCGGCACCGACCAGCAGAAAAGACAGCGCGGCCGAGGAATAACCGATCCAACGCGGCGCATCGAACGCCTCTCCGTATCCGGACAGAACCAGAAGCGCGAAGGGCATGATTGCGAAACCGCCGAACTGGTACAGCGTGCCTTTCCAGATATAGGGCAGGCGGCGCAGCCCCAGCGCCGATTTGTGGGTATCGGATTTGAAGCCGATCAGGGCGCGAAACGGCGCAAAGATGATGGGAAGCGCCAGCATCGTGCCAACGAGGCTTGCGGGAACCGAAAGTTCGACAATCATCACGCGATTGAGGGTGCCGACCAGAAGCACAAGCGCCATGCCGACCGTGACCTGGAACAGGGCAAGGCGCAGAAGGCGCGACAGGGGGACGTCTTTGGTCCCCACATCCGCAAAGGGAAGATACCGGGGGCCAATCGTCGCAAGACGGTGCAGAACGAGGCGACGTATGTCGAGCATTCGGATCACCAGTTGGTCAGTTCGTGGCCGCGTGATGCACCACATCTATTCGAAACGGGTCCCGCAGGCCTGACGCCGGGGTCAGGCCTGCGGGAGGATGTGTTACAACTCTGGTTGTACGTGTGGCGCCTGAATGAGCGCCGAGGTTGACGTGCCATCGGGAAGGATGATCGTCACTTCGAGGCTGCCATCCGGACGCTCTACAGCATAGCTTGCTTTGGCTGCGTTCACTTCCGGGGTCATCAGGGCGGCTTCCTGCATGTCTCCGGTGCCAAGTTCCTGGCCGGACAGGAAGTCCGCGACCCAGGATGTATTGCTCAGAACGGCGACGTGCACTGCGAAAGACCCAACTGCCACGGCACCCAGAAAGACGGGGACGCCGACTGCAGGCGGGACAACCAACCACATTTTTGCGTTATTCATGGGGTGTCTCCTTTAACCCAGCCACGGTGTGGAAACAGCGACAAGAAAGTGTGCCAGAAGTGCAATTGCACCGAACACACGTGTCCCGTCGATCAGGTAGCTGTGGACTTCCTCAGCTTCTTTGAGAGTCAAGCCGGTCGGCCAGACCTTATCTTCGTCATCTGTAGACATCGGTGAATCCTCCTCAGGATGGTTCAGTTTGGTCGTCGAGTGCAGGTATTGCGGGGTCGCCCCCCAAGACATCCGGCGTGCACTCACAACATCCGGCGTCCAGATTCTTGCATGTCATTCAGACATTGTCACAAAAATCTGACAGGCGCAAATGTAAGCTTTAGTTTACACTTTGATATATCTTTAATATCGCATGTCGGTTTCAGGGATTTTGTTGGCAGATCATCGGCTTGAGAGCCGCCGAACACCCAAACACCCGCCGAAAAAAAATGCGGATTCCGGTACGCAGGTGCGGCGTTTTGGCATGCAAACACCCTTTTTGCCGCCGAAACAGGCGGTGCGCGTCAAAGCCGTGAGGAGGTTCCGCCGCTTTGGCCGCGGCTGCGGCGCCGGTCCTGTTTACCGCGCGGCGGTGACGTCGACGCGCCAGTGCAGCGGCATCTGGGGATCGAACACGGTGACCGGACCGTCGGCCGTTTCGATCTGCGCCGGGTAGGAGACGGGCGCGCCCTTTGTCAGGGTGATCTGGCCGGTGTTCGGGGCCAGGCGATAGAAGGTCGGTCCATTCAGGCTGGCAAAGGCTTCAAGCCGGTGAAGCGCGTTTTCCTGTTCGAATACCTCGGCAAGAATGGAGAGCGTATTGGTCGCCGTAAAACACCCCGCGCAGCCACATGGCAGGAGCTTGTTCGCATCCGTGTGCGGCGCGCTGTCGGTGCCCAGAAAGAAGGTTGGATCGCCACTGGTCGCGGCCTTGCGCAGGGCAAGCCGGTGCTCTTCCCGCTTGGCAACGGGCAGGCAGTAATAATGCGGCTTGATTCCACCGGCGAGGATGTGGTTGCGATTGATGACAAGGTGATGCGTTGTGATCGTCGCACCCAAGTCGGGCCCGCCTTCGCTGGCATATTCGACGCCCTGCATCGTGGTGATCTGCTCCATCACC
>CAYZAD010000154.1:0-6955 GCA_964476315.1 uncultured Rhodobacterales bacterium | reverse complement strand
GGCGACCCACGGCGGACACGATCTTGTCGATGATCCGCATCAGGTGCTTTTCGTCCTTGAAGGTGACGTCACTCAGTTGCAGCTTGCCTTCGCGTTCCACGAAGATCTGCTGTGGGCCGTTCACAAGGATATCGCTGACGGTCTCGTCTTTCAGCAGGGTCTCGAGGGGGCCAAGGCCCTTCACCTCGTCGTACAGTTCCTGGTTGAGGCCCGAGCGTTCCTCACGATTGAGGACAATGCCTTTTTCCTGAAGGCTTTCGCTTGTGATCGCGCTGATTTCTTCCTTGAGTTCAGATTCGGACGCTTGATCGAGGGCGGCAAGGTTGAGGTTGTCCAAGAGTGCGCGGTGCAGGTCCAGCTTGATCTCGCTGAGCCGTTCCTTGCGCTTTTTCTCGCGATCCTGCGGTTGCGCCTGTGCTGCCGTCTTTGGCACCACTCTGCGCATGATTTTTGGCTCTGGCGCAGCATCCGGGGGTGGCGCGGCCTTGGCCGCGACAGCCGCAGGCGGGACGGCAGGAGCCGTTTTCTTGTATTTCGAAAACATGGTCTAGCTCCTTATGCGGCTTCGGCGTCGGACTGGCCGACTTCGAACAGGGATTGCGCCAGTTTGGCGATTTCCTTGCGCAATGCGTTTTTCGGTTGCTGAAGCCCAAGCGGCTGCCCGTGGTCACCTGCCTCGGACACGGCCTTGCCGCCATCCGGCATCTGAAGATCGATCGAGATTTCAAGGCTTTCCTGCATCCGTTTCAGACGGCTTTTGCCCTGCAGATCGGTAAACTTCGGAGCGCGGTTGAGCACAAAACGGATCTTGTCGAAGGGCAAGTCCTCGGATTGAAGGGCGCGTTTCAGCCGGTAAGTGTTCTGGGCCGACCGCATATCGAGCTCGACGATCCCGAAATACACCTGCGCGGCGTAAAGAACTGTCTCGGACCACTGAACAAGGCTGGGCGGCATGTCCACAACGACAAAGTCGAAATGACGTGCCGCGGTATCCAGCACTTTCTGAATCTCGGCCTGGCCAACGATATCAAGCGGCGGCAGGTCGGCTGGTGACGTAAAGACCTGAAGCTTTTCTTCGAAGGTGACCAGCGCCTGGGCAAAGCTGTCATCGTCCATGCCTTCGATGTCGGTCAGCAATTCCAGCACGGCTTCGCGGCGCGGCACATCAAGATAAGTGGAGACCGCACCGAATTGCAGGCCCAGATCGATGACGCAGACGCGGGGCGGTTTGTCCTTTGTGACGGTTGCAAGTTCCCAGGCAAGGTTGGTGGCAAACGTGCTTGCCCCGCACCCACCGGCCATTCCTTGCACGGCGATGATCACGCCGTCGCCATCATGAGACAGCGAAACGCCCGATCCGTCCTGCCCCGTTGCCACCGGTTGCGGCGGCGCGCGCATCCGGTCGACTGCCGCCTGCAATTCGCCTTCGGGCAAAGGGTAGGGGACAAATTCATCGGCCCCTTGGCGCAACAGATGGTGAAGTGCCGCCGGCGTCACATCATGGGCGATCAAGACGACCTTGATGTCGCGCGCCTTTGCAGCTGCAATGATCGACGAAAGGTTGTCGACATCATGTTCGTCTTCTTCATCAACCGCCAGGGCGATGAATTGCAGGCTTTCGCCATCGGGTTGCGAGAAAAAATGAAGGGCTTCCTCAAAACCAAGGTCGCCCCAGGCTTCGCCAAGAACGGCTTCCATATCTTCGATCAAAAGGTCGAATTCCTGAACATCCCGGCTGACGGTGCACGCAACCAGGGGGGCGGGCTCCGGGGTGCTTGGTAGGATACTCGTCATTTGCCTTGTTTCCTCATACTTCTTGCCGCTATTGCGCATTCTGCGCACATCACGCGTGGCAAGCCCGAGTCGTTCGGGTGGGACTGCTATGGTCCAAAAGTCATTGGAAAACTTGGCAACATTGGGGCCGAATTACCGAAATTGTACGGTATTTCAGATGAATGAAGAGGCCCCGAAGGGCCTCTTGCTTAACTCTCGGTTTCGAAGTCGCTTCCCGTGATCCCGGTCAAACCGGTCGGAGGCACCGCGCTGTTGATGTATTCGCGGTAGATCACCTCGGCATACCGCCCTTCCAGAACGGTCGGATGCGACCCCACAAATCCCGACACTTCGGTCACGGTCCGCCGGTTGCGGCGCTCGCGCCCTTCGGTCACGATCAGGGGCTGCGTTTCGCCGAAGGACACAACCGCCTCCAGACGCGATTTGCTGATGCCCTGCGACGCAAGATAATTCACAACGGCATGTGCGCGCTGAAGTCCAAGGCGCTTGTTGTAGGCTTCGCTGCCAACAGCATCGGTGTGGCCATAAACGCGGAACCGAACCTCGGGGAACTGTTTGATCCAGTTGGCCTGCTCGCGCAGCGTGTCTCTCGCGCCGGTGTCCAAGGTTGCGCTGTTGAAGGCAAAGTTCACCGTGGTCATGACATCGCTGGCAAAACGTTGTGCCAAATCATAGGCATAGCGCTTTTCGCCGCTCATGATCTGGATGTTGTTCATCGTGGCGTTGCCGAAATTTCCTGTGTCGACCAAGGCACCGGCTTCGCGGTGGAACGCGCTGTAGACCGGATCGCTGCTGGCGCAGGCTGTCAGCAATGCCAGACCGGTCAAGGCAATCGGGATACGGAGGTTTTTTTGAACTGCCATCGCCTTAATCCATCACATAGCCGTAGGAGCCGTTGAAGTCCTGCTTGGCCACCTCACCGGCCGCGCCCCGCAAGGGCCGCGTGTCCCCGGTGACTCGCCCAAAGAGGAACAGGTCACTTTCCGTTGGCAGCTTGACGCGGTCGGTCGGCAAAGCGAGCGCTTCGCCGCGTGTCGGTGTCACCAGATGCGGCGTGATGATGATCACGAGCTCTGATTGCTGGCGCTGGTATTCGGCACTGCGGAACAGGGCGCCCAGCACCGGAATATCCCCAAGCCATGGAACCTGGCCGTTCAGATCGCGGAAATCGTCTTGCAGAAGCCCTGCAATTGCAAAGCTTTCCCCATCGCGCAATTCAACCGTGGTCGAGGTTTCGCGGCGCGAAAACCCGTCGATGCGAATGGCGCCAATGTCGATGCCGTTGCTCGGATCGATCGCAGAGACAGCCGCTTCCAGTTCAAGGTTGATGAGCTGCTTGTCGATGACACGCGGAATGAAGTTCAGTTCGACACCGAAAGGTTTGAACTGAACGGTTGTAGTTCCGTCTTCCTGCGCGACAGGAACGGGGTATTCGCCACCCGCGAGGAATTTCGCCTCTTGCCCCGACAGCGCCGTCAGGTTGGGTTCGGCAAGTGTGCGAACAACCCCTTTTGATTCAAGCGCTTCAAGAAGAATGCCAACTTCCAGACCGCCAGCGTTAAAGCCAAAGATGACCGCACCGTTGTTGCCGGCAGAGGTCGGCAGCTTGTCAGCGACGTTATCAAGACCCGCGACGCTGGAAGAGTTGCCGGTGCCGACTTCCAGTCCAAGATCGCCGTCAAGCACGGTGCCGCCGGTTGCAATCGACGACTTCAGGGATTTGGAAACAGACCGCTGCATTTCCGCGAAGCGCACTTTCAACATGACCTGCTGAACACCGCCAACCGTCATGAGGTTCGAGACGCGCTCAGGTGCATATCGCTGCGCGAGGTCCAGAGCGCGTTGCATCTTGGCTGTGCCAGATACCGTACCCGACAGCACGATGCCGTCATTGGCAGAACGCACCTCGATGTTTTCGCCCGGCAGAACCTGGCGCAGGCGCTCTTTGAATTCGGTGAGGTCGGGCGCAACGCGCACATCCACGTTGGTGATCAACTGACCATTGCCGTCAAGGATTGTCAGCGTCGTTGTGCCCGGTGTCTTGCCCAGCACATAGATCGTGCGGTCCGACAGGGACGAGATATCCGCGATTGACGGGTTGGCGATACTCAGTTCCGCAAAGGGCACTTCGCTTTCCACAACAACCGCGCGGTTCATGGGGACGTTCAAAGCGGATTCAGTGTTCGATCGAATGACGCGCACCGTGTCAGCCGCAGCTGTTTGCGCGATCGATGTCAGTGCAAGGGCCGCGCCCAAGAGGGCGGCCTTGAAGGGAGTACTCGTATACATGTGACCTGCCTTTCCGATCACGCCTCAGGTGTGGGTCTTTTCGCCCGTATTGACGTCAACGTGGGCCAAGTCGCGTTTTTTTGCAAGAATCAATGATTTCACTCGGCGGCTTAATGTGGATAAGGCGCAACATGACGTTGCGCCTTACCCATCCTTGAGAAGGTTCGATCACCAGATAGGGTGGTGTCGTTTCTAGTTCGTACAAGGGATAGCGATCTCGGTCACCTCGCCACCTTTCCGGGTGCGAATGGAGCAGGACTCTGCTTTTTGGGGTTTTTCCACCGTTGCCTGCTCTTCCAGCCCCAAAAGGGACCGTTGATCGACTTCGATCACTTCGGACACCGTGTCATCGTTGCGCCCCAGAAGGGACAGCGACAGCTTACCGGTGGATTGGGCTTGGGCCAGCGCCGCGACTTGTTGCGGGCTTGCGGCAACGGTCACGGTTCGTGCGATGGTGGCCGCGGTTGTGTCAGACTGCGCGGTCTGGTCGATCGCGATCAGTTGAATCCCGGTTTCGATCAATTTGGTCACGTCACCCTCTGGAACATCGCGGCTGATCGCCTTGATGCGTCCCGTCCAGTAGACATCGACGCGATCCCCTGGGCGCAAGAAGCCCGACACGCCTGATGCCACATCGACCTTGATGGCAAAAGCGCGCTGACCGCGTTGCAGACGGGATGTCAGACCGGCGACATCGCCCGGCGCGCTGACCTTGGCCTCCATGAAGGCTTCGTGCTTTTCGATTTGCCGCGTCGCCACACGGGGGCGGCCATCCTCATCCATCAACGGGTTTGCGGCATCAAAGAAGGTCTCGGGCAGGGCTTGCTTGGGCCAAGGCATCAAGGCGACGTCTTCTTCCTTGATTTCCTCGCCAAAGCCAATCGACCGTGTCGCGACGAAAATTTCCTGAACCGGCACGGAATCGTTCGTGCGACCGCGCTCTTCTTCAAGGGCGCTTTCATAGGCGCCGATATAGCTTTGTGCCATGTAGACGGCAAAACCAGCCAGTGCCAGCCCCGCCATGAGAACAAGTCCGAATACAATGCGCATTGTGTCTCCCTTGGCTTTCCAATTTCTGGGCAACGAGCGCCACAGATCCAAGTTAGGGGTTACGGAAGGTTTGTGGCCGTTTTGGGGATGAACTGCGGCGACATGGCGACCTGGCTCATAGAAAAATAGCGCGCCGAGGCACGCTATTTTAAGAAGCGAGGGCGCCTCCCGGCGGTGTCGTCCCGACGGGCGAAACAGCGCTGTCCCGACCTTTATTCGGCCCCGATTTCCGCCGCTGCGCGATCGACCAAAGCAACGGTGTTATCGTCGACCAACGAAGTCCAGGCCGCAATTGCAAGCGAAACGATGCCCGCTGTCAGAACAACCCAGTCGATTGTAACGGCCCCATCTTCATCTTGCTGAAAAAATTTCAGAAAAGTGAACACGGCTTACTCCTTTAGACTGGTCAACAAGAAAAGGCGCGCAACATGCGCGCCTTTCCAGCAATACTCAGCGATGCAATGGCGCACCCCCGATATATTGGGCAAGCGCTATTATTCAGCGCCAACAGCTGCACCAGCAGTGTTGATCAGAGCCTGGGTGTTGCCTTCGATGGCAGCCATTGCTGCGATTGCGAGTGCAACGATAGCAGCTGTCAGAACAACCCAGTCGATTGTTACAGCGCCGTTTTCGTCTTTGCGGAAGTTTTTGATAAAGTTAAGCATTGTCGTCTCCATAGTCCTGGTTTTTGCTCACGTTAGCCAAGCCCGAAACTTTGTGTTGAGCGCTCTCTCTTTCGCTCCATCCCGTCTTGGATGAGTACTTATAGCTGTCGGATTGGGGCATCAGTTTGGCGCGATTGGTCCGTTTTTGTAACCTGACGAAAATGCGAACTAAAAATATCTAAGTCGTTGATAATAATCAGATCTTTTTTGAGTTTTCGCTGAACTTTTCTTTAAGAGCCGCTGAATCCACCTGAGTTTGCATGTCGATTAGAGCCAGATCGGAAACGAAATGGATCTGAGCAGTGGATTGTGCGATACTAAAAGAAAACAGGCACCGGGCAGGAACCTGATATGATACGGAAAATCTTCATGGCGTTATGCGCCGTGTGTTTGTGCGCGAACAGCGCACCGGCGGATCCCCCGCCATTCCCGGAATTTTCGGCAAAACGGGTCAAGCCGCCCTCTGCGGGAACCACCAAACGCATCACGGTTCAAATTGCGCCGCAATCTTTGCCGGCAGTGGCGGCGCCATCTGCACCGGCAGGTCAGCCCAAGGGCCAGGGGACACAGATGCTGCCCTGGTTCTGGAACGAAATCTCGCCATCGATTGAAGCGCAGTCTCCCGGGCGTCTTGAACCGGCGCTGGTGCGATTGTCGAATCCCCCCGCAGGGCAGGGGGTTGCGGCCCCAAGATTACAAGACCTTCAGGACATCGCGGCGCGCCATGGACGCGACATTCTCATCAACACGGTTGGAACCCGCGTTTCGCCCGCCTTGGCGCTTGCCGTGATTTCGGTTGAATCCGCCGGTCGGGTTGACGCGCAAAGCGCTGCCGGTGCTCAGGGGTTGATGCAATTGATGCCCGCAACAGCGGCACGCTTTGGCGTGACCAACAGCCTGTCGCCTTCAGAGAACATCAAGGGCGGGATCGCCTTTCTCGATTTTCTCATGGAAAAATTCGACAACGACATCATCCTCGTTCTCGCAGGCTATAACGCTGGCGAAAATGCCGTGGTCCAGAACAACGGTGTGCCTGAATATGCCGAAACGCGGGCCTATGTGCCCAAAGTTCTGCAAGCGTTCCGCACGGCCAAGGGGCTGTGGGGGATGTCCCGCTCTCTGTTGAAACTCGCCTGAGCGGCGCTGCTTGGTTCGAG
>CAYZAD010000153.1:1285-7010 GCA_964476315.1 uncultured Rhodobacterales bacterium | reverse complement strand
TTTCCGGTTTCAATCCTCAGCGGGGGTATCAGCCATATGGCCAACCGGTGGACGTTTGGGGATGTCTCCCCCAAAGGCCCGACCCCGCCTGCGGTGTCAGTGGCGCGCATATAGCGAAGACGAACGGGGGGCGCAAGTGGCCACAACACATGGTTTATGTGTCGCCGCGAATGTCCTAGCCTTGGCACATTGAAGATCGGATCAGGGATTTCAACATGTCACATCAGACAAAGCTTTTTGGCATCCGGAGAATGGCGCAGGACATCGAGCGTGAACGCGTCAAGTTGCTGGGCGGCGCGCCGGGCAAGGACAGCGCGGAATTCATCGCGCTGACGGGTAAGATCGACGCCTGGCAACTGCGGTTCGAGGCGATCAAGAAGGACCTGAAATCGCAATCTCATTTCAATCACATGGTGCACCGCAAGCAGCGGTTTTCGCCCAATGCCTATGCGGCAGGCCAGCAGCTGCGCAGCAAGGAGGCGAATGTGCGCGAACTGTCCCTTGCGCTTGCCGATATGGAAGCAAAGCTGCGCGATCTGATCGTGGCGTTGTTCGGAGGGAAAGGCGGGGCCGTTGCCGCGCTTGAAGCCATCGGCCACGTCATGGGCAACTGGCTACAGTCGAGCAAGCACAGCGGCGAGGGCCTGCTGGGTCCGGCGCCTGCGCAGCTGCAAGGCACGGTGGCCGAGATTCGCAGCCATACGCCCGGCCCGTCACCGGCAGGCGGCACGCCCCCGATGCCGGTTGTCGATCTCTTCACGCTGATCCTTGCGTATTTCGCGCTGCTCAAGAGCCTGTCGAGAAAGTGATCCGGGACGCCGGTGTCGCGCAGACGGCACCTTGCCGGGGATTGTGACGCGTCCCGCGAAACAGGGGTTGCGAGTGCGCGGCTGTCTGGTCATCCTCGGTGCGGTCGATAAACGGAAAAGGTGATCGGGATGCATATTGCCTATACCTGCATGGCAGAGCGCGGGGATATGGACCTTTTGCTTTTCGCATTGTCCGAGCAGTTGATTGCAAAGGGGTTTCGGGCCGCCGGGGCCGTGCAGGTCAATTCCGAAACCTGCGGGCACGGCAAGTGCGACATGGATATCAAGGTGCTGCCCGACGGTCCGGTGATCCGGATCTCGCAAAGTCTTGGCACCGGGTCGCGCGGTTGCCGTCTGGACGCATCCGGCCTTGAAACCTCGGTCGGTCATGTGGCGGCACAGCTTGAGACCGATCCGGATTTCCTGATCATCAACAAGTTCGGCAAACAGGAAGCATCGGGCCGGGGATTTCGACCCGTGATTTCAGACGCGCTGATGCGGGGGATCCCGGTTCTGGTCGGGCTTAACGCGCTGAACCGCGAGGCATTCCTGCACTATACCGATGGCTGCGCGGAAGAGGTGGCCCCGACGCAGGACGCCTTGCTGGATTGGATCACCAAGGCGTTGTCGGCGGCGAAAGACGCCGCCTGACGGTCAGAAGAACACACGTTCCACGAACCAGTAGGTGCCCACCGCCGCAATCGCGCCGGAGGCGGGGACCGCCACATACCGCCGATACGCATCAAGGTGATCGACCAGCGTGGCCGACAGGATGCACAGCCCTGACAGGGCGGCCATGGGCCAGAAGAACACCATCGCGCTTGCGCCCATCACCTCCTGGAAGCCGGGGGTGTTGGCGGCAAAGCCAAGCGCGAGAAAGATCAGCGCAAGCGCGCCATAGACACCTTGGGCCGGGGCGACGGCGCCCCTGCCCTCGTCTACCTGCAGCGCGTACCAGACCAGCACGAAAGCCGCCGCGATCACGGTCAGCTGTCCCAGTTCAACCCCGATGTTGAAGCCGATCAGGGCCGGGATGACCTGACCGTCGGGCAGGCCGAATTCGGCCAGCACGCTGGCAAAGCCCAGCCCGTGCAACAGCCCGAAGCCGAAGATCACGAAGGGCCGCCATCTGTGCAGCTTGTCCGAAACCATGTTCTCGACCGCGACATAGACGATGGAGGCGGCGATCAGCGGTTCCACGATACTTGCGGGAACGGAAACGATGCCAAGCACGGCCATGGCAAGCGTGACCGTATGGGCCAGCGTAAACGACGTCACCTGCCACAAGAGCGGCGTGAACCGGGTGGACAGAAAGAAGAGGCCCAGCACGAACAGGATGTGATCCAGACCTTTGGGCAGGATATGGTCAAAGCCGACAGGAATGTATGTGCCAAAGACCTGCCAGCCGCTGGTCGTGATGCCGCCCCCGATGGGGATGTCCCCGGTGCTTTGTCCGCCGTCAAGATACCCGGTATAGGGGTCATCGACCCCTTGCTGACGTAACACCAGCGGGCCATAGCTGGCGGGCCAGGTCAGGCTGAGTGTCTCCGCGCCGTCGGGCACCGGGCCGGAAAGCTGCAGAACCGTCTCGCGTGACAGGTCGGTGTTGCCCACCGGGCCGACCTCGACCCCGGTGACGGTCACGTTGACCGGAACCCCGTCGGCCATCATTTGAAGGCTTGCGGCAAAGTCCGGCAACCGGGGGGTCAGTTCGTTTCGCAGGGCATCCGGTTCGAGGGCGCGCAACCGGTCCAGTTCATCGGCCTCGTCAAGCGCGTTCGTATCTTGCACGCCAGCAAGGCTCACATCGGCCGCCAGGGCCTCGCCATTCAGGGTGACGGTCATCTGCATCTGCCCGCCCGTCACCTCAAAATCGGCGATGGCGGGATTGACTTCATGCGCCGCAGCCGCCCCCGCAAACAGCATCAGACAGACTGCCAGCCAGATCGCTCTCATCATGTGCACTCCTTTACCCATCGCGCAAAGCTGGTGCAGACACGGGGCGGTTCAAGAAAAGGTTTCCAAATACCAAACTGTTTTTCAGTCGTGACGTGCAGTCAGGCCTTCCCGGAACCGGCGCATGTTCGCCTGATAGCCTTCGGCGCTCTTGCGCAATCCTTCGATGGCATCGGCATCAAGGTCGCGGACGACCTTTCCCGGCACCCCCATGACAAGCGATCCGTCGGGGATCTCTTTGCCCTCGGTGATCAGGGCCCCTGCCCCGATCAGGCAGTTGTTTCCGATCTTTGCGCCATTCAGGATCGTGGCCCCCATGCCGATCAGCGAATTGTCCCCGATGGTGCATCCGTGCAGCATGACCTTGTGGCCGATGGTACAGTTGGTGCCGATCGTCAGCGGGTAGCCCATGTCGGTGTGCAACACGCAGTTTTCCTGGATGTTCGAACCCGCGCCCAGCGTGATGCGTTCATTGTCGCCACGCAGGGTGGCGCAGAACCAGATGCTGGCACCGGGTTCGACGACGATATCCCCGATCACATTGGCGTCCGGTGCGATCCAGCTGTCTTCGGCCACTTGCGGCGCGATCCCGTCCAAAGCGTAAAGTGTCATGTCTGGTCCTCGAATTCCTGTTGAAGCTTGCGGACATGGCCGACAAGGCTGGGTTGCTGCAGGCGCCGCAGGCGTGTGGCGGTCACGATTGTCTTGAGATCCTCGAATGTCCGATCCAGATCGTCGTTGACAAGAACGAAATCATAGCTGCCCCAATGGCTGATTTCGTCCCAGCTTTTAAGCATGCGTTTTCTGATCGTCTCGGGGCTGTCCTGCCCCCGGTTTTCCAGCCGCCGCCGCAATTCGGTGATCGACGGGGGCAGGATGAAGATCGATAGCGTGTTGGGACCCAGCGCAGAGTTCACGATCTGCTGTGCGCCCTGCCAGTCGATGTCGAACACGACGTCGCGCCCGGCATCGATGGCATCCTGCACCGGCGCGCGCGGGCTGCCGTAGAAATGGCCGAACACATGCGCGTGCTCCAGCATGCCCTCATCCGCCACGTCGCGCTTGAACTGTTCTTCGCTCAGGAAATGGTAATGCTCGCCATCCACCTCGCCGGGGCGCGGGGCGCGGGTTGTCGCCGAGACCGAAAAACTGAGCGACGGGTCCCAGTCCAGCAACCGCCGCGACAGCGTGGATTTTCCCGCACCGGACGGGGAGGAAAGGATGATCAGAAGGCCACGACGGGTGCTCATGTCTTACTCCACATTCTGAACCTGTTCGCGCATCTGTTCGATCACCGACTTGAGGTCCAGACCCACAGCCGTCAGCGGCGCGGATTGCGCCTTGGAACACAGCGTGTTGGCCTCGCGGTTGAATTCCTGCATCAGGAAATCGAGCTTGCGCCCCACAGCGCCTTCGTTGCCGAGCAACGCCGTAGCGGCCTCCACATGCGCGCGCAGGCGGTCCAGTTCTTCGGTCACGTCGGCCTTGACGGCGATCAGGGCCAGTTCCTGGGCCACACGCTGTTCGTCGATGCTGTCGTTGTTTTCCAGGACGCGCGCCATCGCTGCCCGCATCTTGTCGGCCTGTTCGGACTTGCGCGCTTCGGCCACCTGCGCGGCTTGCGCGACGAGGTCGGTCACCTGGGCGATCTGGTCCCGCAGCACATCGGCAAGCGCTGCGCCTTCGCGGGCGCGCGACGCCAGGAAGCTTTGCAGAACCGGTTCAAAGTCCGTCAGCAGATGCGCCCGGATGCGGGCCGGGTCGGTCTGTTGTTGCGGCGCGTCCATGACCCCGCGCAACGTCATCACATCCGCCGCGCTGGAGGCGGTAAGGGCAAGGCCGCGCGACATCGCCTCTTCCTCGATCCGGGCCAGTGCGGTCAGGGCGCGGTCCAATTGGGCCGGGTTCAGTTCCTGCACCTGTTCGCCCGCATTGGCCTGCAGGCGAAGTGAGACCGTGACACTGCCCCGTGCACAGTGCCGGGAGATCTCGGCCCGCAGCGCCTGTTCCAGGCCTTCGATCCAATCCGGCACGCGTATCTTCACATCCAGACCGCGCGCATTGACGCTGCGCACATCCCACGACCAGCCAAGGCCCATCGCATCGCCCTGCCCTGATGCAAAGCCTGTCATGGAATTGCGCATATCACCCCCCAAAGTCCGCCGACGCCATTCGGTACGCGCTGGTGCCCGGCGATGCAACCCGCGCATCACCTCGCACCTGCCTTCAAGTGTTAACCAAGTGTTAAGAATGCTGAACAATTTGAGGGACATTTGTGCTAATTCCGATCTTGGGGAAGCGAAGGGAATGGACAATGTCGGGCACGTCATTGCAGCACAGAATGCTGACGCAACATCAGGCCGAGGCGGTGCAGATCGTCGATCGGTATTGGCATCAGATGGCCGCAGGGCGCGGCGTGCCGAACCGGTTTGACGTGGATCCGGGCGCAATTCAGGATGCGCTGGAATATGCGTTCATCGCGGAACACCTGTCTGCGGGACAGGCGCGCTTGCGTGTGGCGGGCGGCTCCATCAGTGCGGTCATGGGCATGGAAGTGGCGGGCATGCCGCTGGCCGTTCTGGTCAGCCCACCGGAGCGCGCAACCTTTGCGCAGCATGTGGCGCGGGTGTTTTCTGAACCGGTGAAGATCGCGCTGACACTGACAGCACCTGCAACCTACGGACAGCCCGAATTGCAGGCCTCGTTGCGCCTTTATCCCCTGATGGACATGGCAGGACACACGCGGCACCTGATCGGGACGTTCGTGACCACCGGCGTCATCGGTCGCACGCCGCGCCGGTTTGGCGTGTCCTCGGTCGTGGAAACGCCCGTGACGCAGACCAGCACCTTGGTGAATGCGCCGATCCTGACCCGCGGCCACCTGAGCCTTGTCGTGTCGCGGTGACCGCGACGCGCGTTCCACGGGAGGGTGCGCCGGTCAGACGTTGACAGAAAGCTCT
>CAYZAD010000153.1:0-1185 GCA_964476315.1 uncultured Rhodobacterales bacterium | reverse complement strand
ATGGACCAGATCGAGATCGTCTCGGTCGCGCGCAGCGATCAAGGCACAACGGTCACTTACACGCCGCTTCTTGAATCCGCTTATTACAATCCAGGGGTCGACGTGGATTCCGAAGACGATGCGTGGGTGCTGGAGTTTGTCCGATGTGGCATCAATGAAACCTGCACGGTCTCACATCCGATCGATCCGGCATCGGCACCGCCTTATTCCGTTTTCCTGGAAGGTGCGGCGGATGGCGTGATGTTGCGGGACAAGAAAGGCCTGCATCCCATTATGGATGCGCAATAAATCACGCACTTAAGCCTTTGCGAAAAAGGGCGGACCGAAGCCCGCCCTTTGATCCTGTTGCCTGAGGCGGTTTTGGGTCAGCCCGCCTTGGCGGCCAGCCCGGCCTCACGACGCTCTGTCAGTTCTTCCGCGACAAGGAAGGCCAGTTCCAGCGACTGCGATGCGTTCAGACGCGGATCGCACGCGGTGTGGTAGCGGTCGCTCAGGTCTTCCTCGCTCACCGCGCGGACACCGCCGGTGCATTCGGTCACGTCCTGACCTGTCATTTCGAAATGCACACCGCCCGGGATGGTGCCTTCGGCGTTGTGCACCGCGAAGAAGTCCCGGACCTCGCGCAGGACCGAATCGAACGGACGGGTCTTGTAGCCGGTGGACGACTTGATCGTATTGCCGTGCATCGGGTCGCAGACCCAAGTCACGTTTGCCCCTTCTTCGGCCACGGCCTTGATCAGGCGCGGCAGGTGTTCGCCCACCTTGCCCGCACCAAAGCGTGCGATAAGCGTCAGCTTGCCCGCTTCGTTCGCCGGGTTCAGCTTGGACATCAGGACCTTGAGATCCTCGGCGGTCGTGGTGGGGCCACATTTCAAGCCGACCGGGTTCAGGACGCCACGGGCGAATTCGACATGCGCGCCATCGGGCTGACGGGTGCGGTCGCCGATCCAGATCATGTGACCGGAGCCAGCCAGCCACTGGCCGGTCAGCGAGTCCTGACGTGTCAGAGCCTCTTCATACTCCAACAGCAGGGATTCGTGGCTGGTGTAGAAATCCACCGTTTGCAGCGACGGTTCGCGGTCGGAATCCAGACCGGCGGCTTTCATGAAATCCAGCGTGTCGCTGATGCGGTTCGCCATGTCGCGATACTTGGCGGCCTTTTCACTTTCGGTGAAGCCCAGCGTC
>CAYZAD010000152.1:0-7030 GCA_964476315.1 uncultured Rhodobacterales bacterium | reverse complement strand
CAAGAACGGCACCAGCAGGACGGTGACCAGCAGTGGCCCGGCCGGCAGGTCGCGTGCCATCAGCCACGAGCCCGACAGTCCCAGCGCGATCAGGCCACACATCGCGGCCACCCAGCCGTAGGTCGCCACGACAAGGCCGCGGTAGGCTGCCCAGTCTTTGTTCTGGCTGTAGGCCGCGACCTCTCGTGTCAGCAGCATCGGCAACCCGCCCGCGACCGGGATCGCCAGCACCGTGGCCAGCGCGATGACAAAGCCGAAGGTGCCGAACTCGGCCACGCTTAGCGTACGCGCCAGTATAATGTTCGCCATCAACATGAGGGGGATAGCGATCATGCTGAGACCAGCCATTCCTACAAAGCTGTGCTTGAGGCGTTGAAGATCGAATTTCCGGTTCATCTGTGATGTAGCTATCCTACGTTTGGTTAGCTGTCGGTCCCTGACCAAGCCCCGTTTTGGGCACAGCCGTTCCAAGGCCGCAATAACAATCCCCTGCGTATGCGCCCTGCGAAAAACGTTGCCATGGGCTTGTACCGGGCGGTCCGCCCAAGATGATGCGGCCTCATCCAATATTGTTTTCTCAAGCGCCGCAACTTCCACGTTTAGCGCCTCATATTCCCCGCGCTTACGTTGCAGGACGCCTGCCGTCAGTCGAACACTTGCTTCGATCCCGCTCGGTGTGAGAGCACAGCCCTAACGCATTTTATTGTCCGAAGCTCGGAAATTTCGCACCTTGACCCGGCCTTCATAAACGAGCGCTTTGCGAGCGTAGTTTGTGGCTCCAAGACTTGCACCTAGCACTTTAGTGTTCTCACGTTGAGGCAAGTTTGGGAGATTTCCCATAAGCCATAGACGCCGAAATCTGACGCCGTCGTCGACTGTGCCACCAATGCCTGTCGCGCCATAGCTACCGCACCACGCCTCACTGCGGTGAGGTGGTTGAGGAGTCCGCACGTTTGCTGTGCGTTCATAGCGACACCGGTACCAATTCATCTTTGGGGAGAAAAGCGAAAACAGACATGGTTGCATAGATTTTTCTAATTCTTGTAGAGCCGTGTTCACGGCGGTGGGGCCGTGACGCAGCTAGCAATTTGTAATACATAACTTTTTTTATAAATATGGTGCGCCACGCTTTCTCGTGAGGTGGGGAAAAACTCGAAAAGCACCGGCGTAGGAGGCAAAGAAAAATATCAAAAAGATAATTGTTGACGCAAAAGCCAGCAGGTTCTTATCCCAGACAAGGGTACCGACAAGCGGTGGGGCAACGACAAATGGAGTCAGCACTGTGGTGCTTATTGGGTTGGTCAACCTGCGACGGCCTCGGCCGAAAGCATAGATTTCGAGAGCTCGCATGACCAATTGATGCATGTGCAGACGGTCTGGCGCCATAGAGCTTTGCTGACGCCGCATGCGACGAAATATTGCCAGCAATGTGTCTGCCAGAGGCCAGAGAATTGTTAGAAGGATGGCCCAGGGTGAGACCTCCGGGGCATTGAGCAGAACGAAAATCCCAAACCAGGCGAGAACATACCCAATTGTGTAAGCTCCAGCGTCCCCCAGAAAAATCATCCCGAAAGGAAAGTTGAGCATGAGGAACCCAAAGACGGCGGCGCACAGCATAAGGGTCAAGGGCACCATGCCTTGGTATCCGGCTTTGTGTGCGATTAGGGCGAGAGAAACAGCTGCGGCGATGGCAGTGAGCGAAGCGAGCCCATTTATTCCGTCAATCAGGTTAAACCCGTTTGCAACACCTGCTGTGATCAGGAGCGTCAGCGGTAACCCGACATACCAATGACCCATGTATACGTCGACCCCGGGAATGCCAAGACGTGGCAACCAATCACCCAATACTAAAGCCAACACCAAGCTTGCCAGCACGCAGGCCACCAGCCGATTTCGCGGGGAGATTGAGATGCCGATATCCTCGAGAAGCCCAACGCAAAACAGGATTGCAGCTGCCATGATTAAATCCCGGTACGATTCCGACACAGCTGGTGGCGCTAGTAGAGTGCTGAGCGCCAACGCAAAGAAGATTGCAATCCCGCCGATTCTAGGAGTGGGTCTTTCATGCATCGTTTGGATTGCTTTCAAATCCTGCCTTCTGCCGAGGCAAATGTCGGTGCGCTTCGCAAGAGCTACAATTAAGGCGCTAAGGAAAAGAGAAAGAACAGTCAGGTTCAAAAGGCCGAGGTGGAAAAAATTGAATACCTTAAGAACCATGAAAGCTCCTTGCATATGTTTCCCGTTCTCTCCCCGCGAAGGGAAAGTGACCGGAGAGGGGGACAAGACGTAGCGTTAGGCAGGCAGCACGACGCACACTCTGCAATGTGCCAGCCGCGAAAACCCAACGGCATCAATGGTTTGATGTCCTCACAAGTAAATTGTCAATATGATAATTTGATCGACTTTAGGAGCGATCGGATCAATTTTGTTCTGACGATGCCAATGTTGACTGTGGCACTCGGTGATATGATATCTTTTGATAGAATCGAGTATCTTACGTTATCATTGTGCGTCCGCAATCAGTGGGCACGTTCCAACAGATGGGTAGTATGAATGACAACGAAAAAAACAGCGATCCTGACCGCGCTCTATGAGCTTCGGAGTATGCTGGTTACGTTGGAGCAAGACTTTGGCCTGAAAGACCTTTCCCCATTAGAACTAGACGTTCTACTGGCAGCTCACGCAGTGACACCGAAAGTCGGCGAGCCGATCACTTCGGATCAAATTCGCAAGCAAGAATTGGCTATTGGTATACCGCAGGCAACCTACCACCGTGTTCTGAGATCACTACTGGAGCGGGGGTTGATCAAGAGAGCAGATGGTTACAAAGCCAGCCGTTACGTTGTTCATAGTGAGTTTTCATAACGTCACGAACAGATACTTTTCGAGAAAGCTCTTGCACCTTCAGATTGCAATTTTCATCTTAAAGTAGTGTTGGCAGTGTGACTGTCCCGACGGTGTCCAAACGCTTTCAAAGCGCTTGTTTCAGTCAATCAAGATGCTTTGGTTCGACATCCAACCTTGATGATCTGCGTCAGTCTGAACGCGCCTCCGCCGTCCAGCCCTCGCGCGTCTGCATCGGTGCCGGCGTGGCCCAAAGGTTCCGCGCCAACTCCTCCGCCTTCCGGCTGAAATCGCTGTTGCCCGCTTGGCTGTTGCCATTCTGGGCTGGTGTCCCCGCTATCGGCGTCGGCCAGTTATGCGCCAGGTCGTTCAGCGTCGGCCCCGCATTGGCCCGGATCCTCTGACCGTCCAGACCAAAGCTGCACGCCCCGTTGGCGTCCGTCGATGTCGCCGTAGGCCAGTTCGCTGTCACGGCAGTCAAGGTTTCGGCCACGCCCCGGCTGTGCCGCATCCCCGCGCTCTCGCTGTCCTCGGCTCTCGCCGTCGGCCAGTTCTGCGCTGCTTCCTGCAAATCCGGCCCGCCCGCACCCCGAGCCTCCCGCTGGCTGTTCGCGCCACCCGAGACGGCTTTCGCGGTAGGCCACGCAGAACCACCGGAGCCTTTCTTGCGGCGCACCGATTTCTTCCGCTGAGAATAGGCCAACCGCAGGCGTGAAGCCCATTTGTCGTAAGGTTCGCAACACGGTCTCACCACCAAGGCTGACGTGCCCTGCGACGTTCTCAAGGAGGATCCAGTTGAGCCCGTCTCCGAGTTCTTCGGCAACTCTGGCGACGTGGGGGAACAGGTGTCGCTCGTCGTCCTCCCCCTTGCGCTGGCCCGCTGCGCTGAATGGCTGACACGGATAGCCAGCCAGCAGGGTGTCGATGGCACCGCAGAGCGGTCGCGCGTCAAAGGTTGTGAGGTCGTCCCAGATTGGGGCTCGCTCAAGATATCCTGCGCGCTGGGCGGCAATGATGACGGATCGCGGGTATTCTTCCCACTCGACAAAGCATCGAGTGTGGAAGCCGGGTTCGGCAAGCATGAGGCCCATATCCAAGCCAGCGCCGCCTGCGCAGAGGGACAATCCGTTTCGGGGACGTGGCACCATGTCATGCCCGCCCCCATGGCGTCATCGTCGGAGAGAGATCACATTCGCCTCTTGCCCGGTCACGAAGCGCGCCCAGGATTGCATTACGACGCGCCGCTGCTCCAGCAGGTCGTCCCGCGCGTAGGAGCGCACCACCTTGTTCCCGATGATGTGCGAAAGCGCCATTTCCGCCACGTCGAACGAAACCGCCGTGGCCTGCGCCCATGTGCGAAACGAGGTCCGGAACCCGTGCGGCGTCCCTGCCGCCCCGATCTCGCGCAGGCATTTCTCCACCGCCGCGTCCGTGATCGGCTTGCCGCCTCGCATCCCCGGAAACAGAAAGTCCTGCTCGAATTCCCGCGCGCGCTCGACAATCTCCATGGCCGGGTCCGAAAGCGGCACACGAAAGTCGCTGACCTGGCCAACCATGCCCTTCATGCGCTGGGCGGGCACTGTCCAGACATCGCCCTCGATCTCCGAAGCCATGGCCCCGCGCGCCGGAAACAGGCGCACAGCCGTCAGGATGCACCACCGGTTGCACCAGCCCGCCGACGTGTTGGGCAGCGCTGCATAGAGGTCCGGAATGTCCTGCCAAGCGACGTGCGGCGTGTGCTGCACCACATGGTTGACGACGCCCAATATCTCTTGAGCGCTTTCCACAATCTCCGGATCCACCGGGAAGCCCATGCGCTTCGCCGAGCGAAGAACAATCTTCGTCCTCTGGATCGCTTTCACCGCCGTCGGGTACTTCTTCCGCCAGATCGGGCGCAAGGCATCCGCGATATCCCGCTGTGTCAGCTTTGACCCCGGCTTCCGGCCAAACGCCGGGATCATGTAAAGGTCCAGCGGGCTGCGCCACCGGCCACGCGCCCCGCCGCCTCGCAAATTGTCGCGCCGTGCTTCGAACACCAAGTCCACCAGTTCTGCAAAGGTCGGGTCTTCCCGGTCGCGCTCGGCGATCGCTTCCGCCGTCTCTGCATCCCTGATTGAGATCGGATCGTCCCCAGCTGCAAGAACACGCGCCCAGCGAGCCCGCAACGCCCTTGCATCGGCCAATGATACCACCGGCCACGCACCCAAGCCCATTTCCCGGCGTTTGCCCAGATGGCTGAACCGAAACACCCACTTCCCGGAGCCGCCCGTCTTCACAAGGATCAGGCCACCGCCGTCGAACAGCTTGCCGTCCCCCGCATTCTTGATCTTGATCGCCGTCAAACGCTCTTTCACGCCAGTCCCCCAGCCAGTCCACCCGGATCAGGCGCGATGTCTGGAAACGCAATGCTACGTCCTGGGACACCCAAAGCCTAAGCCCTTGGGGTATTTGGCAGATTGGTGCTACGTCAGTCAACACGCTGACACAGCGATCAGGTGCGGCCCCCGGGCACCACTTAACAAGCTGATATATCTGTATTTTCTGCTCATGACTGATCCTCATTTCGGTCAGGTTTGACGCTTTTCTGCGAAGGTTTGACACTTTCGGCCCGCCTTCGGTTCTCTTCTTCCAATGTCGCCATGGTCTCGCGGTTCTTGTCGGCAAGGTTCGCCGACCGCGAATAGTGCCGCGCCATGGACGGTGTTTTCTGCCCCAGAAGGTCCGCGATGCGGCGTTCATCCAGCCCCGCCTCGCGCAGAGTCGTGGCGACCGTGTGCCGCAAGCCCTTGAGGGTCAGGCCTTTTTCGATAAGGCAAGCGTGTTTGCCCAATTCTATGACAGCATCCGGGAACCTGCGAGAGAAGGAGTTCTTCCAGAGCAAGCAAAGCTGTCCCGTGAATTTAAGCTAAAGGAGCATGTCGCCCGTCAATCTGAAGCGATTGCCTTCCTCATCGAGGGTGAGCTCGTTCATTTTGGTGAGAAAATCGTGCAGGCTGACGAAGCCGCTGACGATGCCTTTGCATCCCATTATGGCGTCGATTTGAAAGATAGCGGCATTAAACGCGATGCCGTGAACCAATATAACAGCTATGTGTCGACACTCCCGCAAAAGGCAGGCGATGCCCAGCTAGATAGCGGGCACATACTTAAGCAAGCAAATGGGGATTGGTGGATTTGCGCTACACCCGCATGTGATCTTCAGCCCGGCCAAAACACAATCGCCTTCGGTGGAGATGGCCGAAGCCTTCGCCCCTTTACCGCTATGCGCCTCGTTCCGATAAAGGCGGATGATATGGACAGCGACCACATTAACAGTGGCTCCTATTGTTTCATAGAAGACCCGGAAACCGAAAAAGTCCTTTGTTTGGGGCTGCGCACGACCGCTGATGAAACAAAGCCGGCCACGCAGAAAGTTACTTGGCGAACTTTTGTGGCAAAGAACCAAGGCTTGATCACTGACGGCACATGCAAGGTAATTCTACCGCGATTGGGCGACTCAACCATTGAGTTGCCGGAAGAAGATCTGACAATAGTGGCAAAGCTCAGATATGAATATGCTCTCAACTTCATTCAACGGGTTGGGTCTAGCGTATCCCGAATAGGTCTTGGTTACGCGGCTTATCCAAATGAACCTACCGCGGAATAAGCCATTAATGCCTCAACCCCCGCTCTGCATGGGCCTCCTGGCTGTCTAGCTGTCCCTCAATCTCTCGGCGGCGGCTTTCGCTAAGGTCAAGCTCTGCTGCAAGCTCTCGTCCAGCGTCTTGTAGCTCGCCTCGTCGTTCAGCAATCCGCTCAAGGCCTTCATGGATGCGGCTTGTGAACGAATGAGCAAGGTCACGCAGTCTTTCAAGCCAGCCAGTTCCCTCTCGATCCTGCCGGTCGAGCGTGTCTCCAAGGCGGTCAATTCCTTCGCGGAGGCCTCTGAGGCCGTCACCAACCGCTCGACGCAGGCGAGCAAGTCGCGTTCCAATGCTGTTAGTTGGGTCATCTAGTCCTCCTCGATCCGAATGCAGGTCACGCTCCGGCCGCCCATCGTGCAGGTCCTGAGCCGCGTCTTCGATGGGTTCAGGATCAGCCAGGTCCCCTCGGGCCGCTCGATCCGCGTCAGGCCCATCTCCGTCAGCTCTGAGCGTGTCAGATGCACCGTCCAGAAATAGCTCGCGGCCATCATCAAGGCGATCCC
>CAYZAD010000151.1:0-7144 GCA_964476315.1 uncultured Rhodobacterales bacterium | reverse complement strand
CCGTCGATGCCCGCCTCCCGGGCCTGTGTCAGAAACCTGTCCACGCCACGTGAATAGATCGGGTTGTAATAGCCCATCATCACGATGGGGGTCGTGTCGTCCCCTTCGCGGAACCGGCGCGCCAGTTCCAGCGTGCGGTCCAGCGTCATACCGCCCTCAAGCGCGCGCTGACCGGCCAGCTGGATCGTGGCGCCATCGGCCATGGGGTCGGTGAACGGCAGGCCCAGTTCGATCACGTCCACACCGGCGCCAGGCAGGCCCTTGACCAATGCGAGAGAGGTGTCGAAGTCCGGATCCCCGGCCATGACATAAGACACAAAGGCTTTTTTGCCTTGGTCGCGCAGGGCGGCGAATTTCGCGTCGATCCGGGTCATAGCGGGCTCCTGAATTGCATCCGGCCCCGATTGCCTCACACGGGTGGGAAAATCAATGGGGCGCGTGCGATCAGTTTGATGCGTGTCAAAGAGATTTTTGCCCGTCCGTGCTAGCCACAGCCCAACGCACAGACAGAACGGGAGCCTTTGATGTCAGCAACAGCAGAAAAAACCATCGTCAAGTCCAGAAAGCCGGGTGGGGCTTTGAAAGAGGTTCCCGTCGCCCGTTCGGCGCAGGATCACGCCGTGAGCGCCGATCAGGTCCGCCGGGCGTTTGAAAGCGGCAAGTATCCCTACAGCCGCAAGATGGGGCGGCGCGCCTACGAGGCCGAAAAGGCGGCGCTGCAGTCCGAGCTTCTGAAGGTGCAGCTTTGGGCGCAGGATACCGGGCAGAAGTTTGTCATGCTGTTCGAAGGCCGGGATGCGGCAGGCAAGGGGGGCACGATCAAGCGCTTTACCGAACACCTGAACCCCCGGACGGCCCGTGTCGTGGCGCTGAACAAACCCACCGATCTTGAACGCGGGCAGTGGTATTACCAGCGCTATATCGAACATCTGCCGACCGAGGGCGAAATCGTGCTCTATGACCGGTCGTGGTACAATCGCGCCGGGGTGGAGCGGGTGATGGGGTTCTGCGAGCCGCATGAATATCTTGAGTTCATGCGCCAGACGCCCGAATTCGAACGCATGCTGACACGGTCGGGCATCCGGCTTTACAAATACTGGTTCTCGGTCACGCAGGCCGAACAAAAGCGCCGCTTCGCCAGCCGCGAGACCGACCCGCTGAAGCAATGGAAGCTGTCGCCCATCGACAAGGCGAGCCTGAACAAGTGGGACGACTACACAGAGGCCAAGGAAGCGATGTTCTTTTACACCGACACCGCCGATGCGCCCTGGACCATCGTGAAATCCGACGACAAGAAGCGCGCGCGCCTGAACTGCATGAAGCATTTCCTGTCAACACTGGACTATCCCGGCAAGGACCCCGCCATCGCGACAGCCCCCGATCCGCTGATCGTGGGCGGTGCGGCCCATGTCATCCACCGGTCCGAACACCTGCTGAGCCCGTCTCTGCGCCCCGAGACCTGAGCCACCGCGCAAGGGGCATCAGACCGCCTTTCACCACCCGGGGCCCGGCGCGTCGGGTGGTGTTCTGCGTGCGAAATTTCTTTACGGGTTCCAGTAGGCGAAGCCGCGTTCGCGGATTATAATCCATCCCATGCGATTGCTTGCTTTTGTCTTTTGTCTGATCCTGTCGGCGGGTGTGGCCGCTGCACAGTCACGCGTGGCTCTGGTGATGGGAAACGGGGCCTACGTTCACGCCCCCGGCCTTCCCAACCCGACCGCTGACGCGACCGAAGTGGGGGCCGCGCTGGAACGTCTCGGGTTCGAGGTTCTGCTGCGCACCGACCAGACCGCCGCCGGTATGCGCGCCGCTGTGCGCGATTTTTCCATCGCGATGGAAGGGGCCGAACTGGCACTGTTCTTTTACGCCGGGCATGGCATCCAGGTGGGCGGGCGGAACTACCTGATCCCGATTGACGCGAATGTCGAAAGGGAAGCCGATGTCGACCTGTCGACCATCCCGCTCGATCTGATCCTCGCACAGATGGACCGGTCTTCGGCCACGCGGGTCGTCTTTCTTGACGCCTGTCGCAACAACCCGTTCGAAAGCCGCCTGGCGCGGTCGATGGGCCAGACCCGGGCGGTTGGCACATTGGGCAACGGGCTGGCCCCGATCGAAACCGATGGCGGCACCTTCGTGGGATATGCCACCGATCCCGGCGAGGTGGCGTTTGACGGCACCGGCCGCCACAGCCCGTTCACCGCGTCCCTGCTGCAACACATCGAACAGCCGGGGCTTGAGATCAACTCTCTGATGACGCGCGTGCGCGCGGACGTGTTCCGCAACACAGAGCGTCAGCAGCGCCCCTGGTCGTCCTCGTCCTTGCTCAACGAGGTGTATCTGGCCCCGGCCAGCCCGGCCCCGGAGCCAGAACCGGCACCAGCCCCAGCGCAGGAGCGCCCGCTTGATCCCCGGTTGATCGAACTGGCGGCCTGGGAACAGGTGCAAAGCCTTGGGACGGCGGACGCCTACCGGGTGTATCTGGAAACGTTCCCCGATGGCCTCTTCCGCGAGATGGCGCAGGCGCAGCTGAACGCGCTGACGGGCACCGCCGCACCAGAACCGGACACAGAGGTCGCCGCCGTGGTCCCGCCACCGGCGCCACAGGAACCGATCACCCGGTCAGAGCCGCCTGTCCCGGCCCTGCGGCCCACCGCAAGACCGCCGGCGCCCGAAGTTGTCGCAGACCCGGCCCCCGAACCCGAACGCGCGCGTCCGACGCTCAAGCTGGTGACGCCGCTCAACGAAGGGTGCCCGGCCTGTCCGCGCACCCTGCTGATCCCCGGCGGGGCAACCATGCTCGGGTCCGATTTCAGCAGCGCAGAACGTCCGCGCACGCCGCAAACCATCGCGCCGTTCTACCTGTCCGCCGCCGAAATCACCGTTGGCGAGATGCGCCGCTTCGAAGAGGCCACCGGGCAGCGTATCCGGCGGTCCTGTTTCGTCTGGACGCAATCGGGCCGGTTGCGATCCCGCGATGGCGCCTATTACGGCGCGCCCGGGTATGACGTCACAGATGACCACCCGGCATCCTGCATCAGCTGGGACGATGCCCAGGCCTATGTGGACTGGCTCAATACCGAAGACCCGCGCGGCGGCTGGCGTCTGCCGTCCGAAGCCGAATTCGAATATGCCACCCGCGCCGGAACCGACACGTCTTACCCATGGGAGGGCGGGGCAGGGGCGCTGTGCCGTCAGGCCAATGGCGCCGGGGCCGAAAGCATGTTCCGCCACCGCAACCGTGCCTGCGATGACGGCCACGCCACGCCGGTGCCGGCGAATGTCTTTCCTGCCAACGCGTTCGGGCTTGTGCACATGATCGGCAACCTTTGGGAATGGACCGCCGATTGCTGGAACGGATCGCATCGCGGCGCAGCCGCCGATGGCGCGGCACGCACCAGCGGCACCTGCGGCAGCCGCGTGTTGCGCGGCGGGTCGTGGGACGATCCGGCCGAAAACCTGCGCGCGGCCTATCGCGTCGGTATTCCCAAGTCCCGCCGTCAGGCCAATGTCGGGTTCCGCGTGGCGCGCGACATCGACTGATGCGCGAATTTGCGCAGGCCGCCGGAAGAGAACCTTGCCTTGATGCGCGCAGGCGCTTACCTGCGGGTGCAATGAAACACCTGACACGCGCCCTTGTTTCCGTTCTAGCTCTGGCAGCCGCGCCGCTTGGCGCGCACCCGCATATTTTCGTCGACACAGCCATGCGCTTTGAGGTCAACGACAAGGCCGAGATCACCGGCGTGACGATGACCTGGATCTACGACGATTTCTTCAGCCTGCTGATCTTTGAGGATATGGGCCTTGATCCTGATGGCGACGCCATCCTGACCGATGCAGAGCTGGACCAGCTGTTCGGCTTTGACCTTGTCGAATGGCCCGAAGGGTTCGAAGGCGATCTTTACGTCTATTCGAATGGCGAAAAGATCGAAATGCCGCGCCCGCGTCCCATCGGGATCGCGGTAGAGGACGGGCTGATCATTGCAACCCAGTTCCGCGAGATCCCGGCAGTGCCCGTCGATGGCCTGCTGGTGCAGCAATATGACCCCACCTATTACGTCGCTTACGACGTGTCGCAGGGCGTGACCTTTACCAACCCGGCCTGTACGGCCACGGTCACGGATCCCGATATCGAAGCGGCGCAGGCCGTGATCGAGGAAGAGGTCAGCGGCAACATGGAAGACATCTTCAACGAGATGCGCGTGGGCATCCATTTCTCTGACAAGATCGAAATGACATGCGCACAACCCTCCAACTAGCTGCGCTTGGCGTTGTGGGCCTGGCCGTCTGGCTGTGGGCGTTCGACGGTGCATTCTGGCTGGAACGCTGGGCCGCCGAAGGCCAGCGCGCTGCGCAGAATGGCATGGCGCGGGGGCTTCGGGCGCTCCGGGCCGAACAGCCCGGCGCGATCCTGACGCTGATGGCGGTGTGTTTCGGCTATGGCTTTTTTCATGCGGTCGGGCCGGGGCATGGCAAGCTGCTGATTGGCGGCTACGGCGTAGCCAAGCGCGTGGCGCTGGCCCGGTTGTCGGTGCTGGCGGTGCTGTCGAGCCTGGCACAGGCCGTCAGCGCGATTGCGCTGGTCTATGGCGGGGTCTGGATCCTTGATCTGGGCCGCGAAGAAATGGTCGGCGCGGCGGAAGACTGGTTCGCACCCGTCAGCTATGCGGCGATCGGGGCCATCGGGGTCTGGCTGGCGCTTCGGGGCGGGGTCAAGCTCTGGTCCACATGGACGGCGACACCCGGTCACCATCAGCACGACCACCACCAACACCACCACGATCACGCCAGCCATGACGGCGTCTGTGGCGGGTGCGGCCATGCCCATGGCCCGACACCCGAGCAGGCCGGAGAGGTCCAGTCGCTGCGTGACGCGATCATGCTGATCGGCGCGATTGCGATCCGGCCCTGTACCGGTGCCCTGTTCCTGCTGATCCTCGCCATTCGCATGGAGATCGATCTGGCGGGCATCCTTGGCACGCTGGCGATGGGCCTTGGCACTGCAAGCGTGACACTGGCGGCGGCCTTTGCCTCGGTCACGTTTCGCGAAGGCGCAATGGCCCGGTTCGCCGACGGGCCACGGGCCCTGCGCGTCATGGGGGTGATCGAAACCGGCGCGGGCCTGCTGATCGCAGCGCTTGCGGCGCAATTCCTGCTGCGCGCGCTTTAGGGTCGGGCGGCGGGTGATTTGTCTTGCCCCGGAATTTGTCGGGCGCTAAGGCGACGGCATGCACCCCGTTCAGATGTCATACCCGGCCCATGTCAGGGCCGTTCTTGTGCTGGGCCTGCCCCTTGTGGGCGGGCATCTGGCACAGATGGCGATTGGCCTGACGGACACGATCATGATCGGCTGGTACGGCGCCGAAGCGCTTGCGACGGTGACCCTGGCCAACACGCTGTTCTTCACGGTTTTCTTTGTCGGTTCGGGCTTTGCCTGGGCGGTCCTGCCGATGGTGGCGAAATACATGGCCGAAGAGGATGACCAGAAGGTGCGCCGCTCCACCCGGATGGGTCTGTGGCTGTCGGCCCTGTTCAGCCTGTTTGTCTTTCCGCTGTTCTGGTGGTCCGATCCGCTGCTGCGTGCGCTTGGGCAGGATCCGGATATCGCGGCGAATGCGCAACTCTACCTGCGGATCGTCGCCTTCGGCCTCTTGCCCGGCCTGATGACGATGACCCTGAAAAGCTATCTTGCCGCCCTTGAAAAGACGCAGGTGGTGTTCTGGGTCACGGTGGTTGCCGTGCCCTATAACGCGCTGGCCAATACAGCGCTGATCTTTGGCAAGTTCGGATTTCCCGAACTGGGCCTTCAGGGGGCGGCGATTGCCTCGCTCAGCACGCATGTCTTTTCGGTGCTCATCGTGGCGGGGTATATCCTCGTCTTCGTGCCCGCGCATGCGCTGTTCCAGCGGTTCTGGAAATCCGACCCCGACATGTTCGCCGAGGTGTTTCGCCTTGGCTGGCCAATCGGTCTGACGACCCTGTCGGAAAGCCTGCTGTTTTCCCTGTCTGCCATCATGATGGGGTGGCTTGGCACCATCCCGCTGGCGGCGCATGGCATCGCGATCCAGTTGGCCTCCATGACGTTCATGCTGCATCTGGGCCTGTCGAACGCGGCGACCATCCGCGCCGGAAACGCATTCGGGCGGCGCGACTGGCCGCACATGGCGCGGGGCGGGATCGTGGCGCTGGTGATTTCGGCAGCCATCGCGCTGGCGACCTTTGCGCTCTTTGTCCTGGCTCCCGAGACCCTGATCGCGCTCTTTCTCGATCCCGAGGATCCGTCGCGGGCGGACATCATCCTGACCGGGGTGGTGCTGCTGATCATGGCGGCGGTGTTCCAGCTGGTGGACGGCATGCAGGTGGTCGCCCTTGGCCTGCTGCGGGGGGTGCAGGACACCAAGGTTCCCATGATCCTGGCCGCGATTTCGTATTTCGGCGCCGGCATGCCCGCCGCCTATGTGCTGGGGTTCACGCTGGGCTGGGGCGGCCCCGGCATCTGGGCCGGTCTTGTCCTGGGCCTTGCTGTCGCGGCGGTGCTTCTCAACCATCGGTTCTGGTTCAGGACGATCCCGGGTCTGCGGATCGCGCCGGTTCCGGTCACCGCCTGAGCCGCCGACAGACCGCCGCCAGTCCGGCGGACGAGGTGCCTTGCGGCGCGCAGCCGGAGCGCATAGAAGCAGCCCGAATTTGCGCGTATCGGAGACGGGATCATGGGCTTCAAGGTTGGTATCGTGGGCTTGCCCAATGTCGGGAAATCGACGCTGTTCAACGCGCTGACCAAGACCGCGGCGGCGCAGGCTGCGAACTTTCCGTTCTGCACGATCGAGCCAAACGTGGGCGATGTGGCGGTGCCGGATGACCGTCTGGATCGCCTTGCCGAGATCGCGAAATCCAAGCAGATCATCCCGACGCGGATCACCTTTGTGGACATCGCGGGCCTCGTGAAAGGCGCGTCCAAGGGAGAAGGTCTGGGCAACCAGTTCCTTGCCAACATCCGCGAAGTGGACGCCATTGCCCACGTGCTGCGCTGCTTTGAGGACGGCGATGTGGTGCACGTCGATGGCCGCGTCGATCCGGTGGCCGATGCCGAAACCATCGAAACCGAGCTGATGCTGGCCGACATCGAAAGCCTTGAGAAGCGCCT
>CAYZAD010000150.1:0-7170 GCA_964476315.1 uncultured Rhodobacterales bacterium | reverse complement strand
TGGCCACCGGCTACCTGTCCAGCAACAGCCGGGTCAAGCAGGATACCGTCATGGGGGTCGTCTTCTCGGGCATGTTCGGGATCGGCATCGTGCTCTATGTCTCGGTCGAAACGAATGCCCATCTCGATCATATCCTGTTCGGCAACATGCTGGGGGTGCAGACGCATGAGTTGCTGACGGCGGGCCTGATCTCGGCTGCGGTGGCCCTTGCGCTGGGGCTCAAGTGGAAGGACCTGCTGTTGCACAGCTTCGATCCGGCACAGGCGCAGGCCTCCGGATTGCCGGTCAATCTGCTGCATTACGGTTTGCTGGCCGCGCTGTCGCTTACCATCGTGGCGACCCTATCGGCGGTGGGCCTGATCCTTGCGATCGGCCTCCTGATCGCGCCGGGCGCGATTGCCTTTCTTCTGGTGCGCGAATTTCGCACGATGCTTTGGGTGTCGGTCCTGATCTGCATGGGCTCCATGCTGCTGGGCACCTACCTGAGCTTTTTCATCGACAGCGCACCCGCACCGACAATCGTGCTGATCCTGACGGCGCTGTTCATCGTGGCCTTCGTTCGCCGCCAGATGCTGACCCGCCACGCGTCCCGTCTGCGCGTTCAGCGGGGGTAGCGGGCCAAGGACTTTCCAAAGTCCTTGGCCGCTCAGGTCATCACGTCCGGCGCGGTCCGGCCCGTGCGCTCGGCCAATCCGGTGATCAGCGCCGTGGCGTCTGCAATATCCTTCAGGGCCGCCTGTGTTTCGATGGTCAGATCGCCATCCGGTTCTTCATAGCGTTCAAGATAGACACGCAGGGTGGCGCCTTCGGTTCCAGTGCCAGAGAGGCGCAACACCGCGCGCCCGCCGCCATCGAAATTGATCCGGATCCCCTGATTTTCACTGACCGATCCATCCACCGGATCGTGATAGGTGAACTGGTCGGCTGCGGTCACGGTACAGGCCCCGAAGGATTGCCCGGACAGGCTGTCCAGCTTTGCGCTCAGATCCGCCATCAGCGCATTGGCCGCGTCGCTGTCGACGGCTTCGTAATCGTGCCGCGAATAGTAATTGCGACCATAGGTGCGCCAGTGATCCATCAGGATGTCCTGCACCGACATTTTCCGTTCGGCCAGGATGTTCAGCCACAAAAGCACCGCCCAAAGCCCGTCTTTTTCCCGGACGTGATCGCTGCCTGTACCGGCGCTTTCCTCGCCGCACAGCGTGACCCGCCCCGCATCCAGCAGGTTGCCGAAGAACTTCCAGCCCGTCGGTGTTTCAAAACACTCGACCGCGAGGGCCTTGGCCACCCGGTCGCAGGCACCGCTTGTCGGCATGGACCGCGCCACACCCGCGATCCCGCGATCATAGCCGGGGGCGAGATGCGCATTGGCCGCCAGCACGGCAAGGCTGTCCGACGGCGTGACATAAATGCCCTTGCCCAAAATCATGTTGCGGTCCCCATCCCCGTCCGACGCTGCGGCAAAATCAGGCCCGTCGTCGGACATGACCATATCGACCAGGGGCTTGGCCCAGATCGGGTTGGGGTCGGGGTGGCCCTTGCCGAAATCCACCGACGGCACGCCGTTCAGCACGGTGCCAGCAGGCGCACCCAGAGTGTCTTCGAGGATGGCCTTGGCATAGGGTCCGGTCACCGCGTGCATGGCATCGAAACGCATGGTGAACCCACCCGCGAAAAGCGCGCGCAGGGCGTCGAAGTTGAAAAGCGTCTCCATCAGCGCGGCATAATCGGCGACGGGGTCCACGACCTCGACCACCATGTCGCCCAGTGCGATTTCACCGATCTGGCCAAGATCGATATCCGCCGTGTCGAGCGTCTTGTATTCGGAGAGCGTTTTCGTTTCGTCAAAGATCCGGTTGGTGATCGCTTCGGGTGCAGGGCCGCCATTGGCGATGTTGTATTTCAGGCCGAAATCCTCATCGATCCCACCGGGATTGTGGCTGGCCGAAAGGATCAGCCCGCCATCCGCCTTGCGCTGCCGGATGAGGTTCGACGCTGCCGGGGTCGACAGCAATCCGCCTTGCCCGACGATGGCGCGCGCCGCGCCATTGGCCGAGGCCATGCGCAGGATCGTCTGGATCGCTTCGGCGTTGAAGTATCGCCCGTCTCCGCCGATCACCAGCGTCTTGCCCGAGACGCCGTCAATCGCGTTGAAGATCGACTGCACAAAACACTCGACATACCCCGGCTGCATGAAAACGCGCGTCTTCTTGCGCAGGCCGGACGTGCCGGGTTTCTGGCCGTCGAACGGGGTGCAGGTTTGTGTCAGGATCGTCATGCGGGTACCTCCTTGGGGCAAGCCATGTCGTCTTGTGTCGTGCGATGCGTGTTCATGACGTCCGATGCGCGGTCAAGCGCGGGGTGATCGGACATCTGTTCAAGCGGGACACCCAAGCGTCGCCGCCAATTCGGGTGCGCGTCAATGGTTCCTGGCAGGTTCTGGGCTTCAAGCTCTCCGAACACGTCATCCAGTTGCACCGACACAAGGGCCGCAGGCGATGCCGCCAACCCTGCATGCAGCGTATCGGTGATGGTATGTGCTGATGCGTCCGCGGCAAGACCGGTCACCTTGCGCAAACTGGCGCGCTGACGGGCGCGGTGTGCGTGGCGCTGCACCCGTTCGGGGCCAGAGATCCAGCCCACCTTGTGCCACCACTCGATGTCATTGCCGTACCAGAAGCCCCTGAGCGTCGGCGTGTCATGTGTGCCGAAACAGGCCAGGCTATAGGCCGGAAGCCTGTCCGCCGGTTGCAGGTCACCCAGATGGTTCGCCTCGAACTGCCAGACGGCATAGCTGTAAAGCCCCGCATCGTTCATGGCGTCGCGGAACCCGTCCGGCACAAGCCCGAGGTCTTCGCCAACGACGATGCAGCCCGCACGGTGGGCCTCGATCGTGATCACGGCCAGCAACCTGTCCAGCGGTTGGGTGATATACCCGCCCGGGCTGCCATCCTCGGGGATCCAGAAACTTCGCAGCAGGCCAAGCGCATGGTCGATCCGCAGCACCCCGCATTTCGCCATCAAGGTGCGCAGCATTGACCGCAGCGGTGCATAATCTGCTGCAGCCAACCGGCGCGGCGCATGGGCTGCCAGCGCCCAGGACTGGCCTTCCGGGCTCAGATGATCCGGCGGTGCGCCGATGGTGACGCCCTGGGCGATGGTGGCGCCGTTCATCCACACCTCGGCCCCGTCCGGGCGCGGCCCGACGGCCAGGTCGAGGTACAGCCCAAGCGACATCCCCGCCGCCTGGGCCTGCGCCTGCGCCGCATTGATCTGGGTCTCTGCCAGCCATTGCAGCCATAGGTGAAAGCCTGCCCGTCTCCCTGCGGCCTCGTCCGCTTTTGGCCCCGGCTGTTGCAACGCGCGCGGCCAGGTCCGGAAATCAGGGCCGTGTCGTTCGCTGATCGCCTCGAAGACGGCAAAGCGTTTCAGGTCTTCGGGGCAGGTGGCCGCCCATGTTTCAAAGCCCGAGCGGTCTGCCTCCGGGTCTGCATAGACCTGTTGCAGCCGGGTGCGCTGGGCCGCGCGAAAGGCGGTGTAATCGACGAACGGGTCATCCGGGCACGGCCCAAGCCCGCCGGGCACTGTGATGTGGTCGGTGTTGAATGCACCGCGATGGGACGGGGAATAGGGGCTGATGATATCGTCTTCCATCCAGCCGATGGCATGCAACGGGTTCACGCCAAGAAACTGCGCGCCCTTGTGGCCAAGCAGGGCTGCAACCCGGCCAAGGTCGCCGTAGTTTCCCAATCCGCCATTCTGCTGTGACCGCAAACCGTAAAGCGCGCCGGTCGCCCCCCAGCACGTTTCGCGCTGGCACCGAGACCCGAGGTCTGGCGCGCGCGCGGGGCGGGACAACACGAATGTGGTGGCCGACCAGCCGTCGCCTTTGGCGTGCAGATGAAAGTATCCCACCGGCAATGCAGGAAGCGGGATCGAGCTGTCTGCAACACCTTCGCCCACGATCTGGCCCGCTTCATCCAGAACCGTCCACGAACAGGCTGGCGATGGCAGTGGCGTGCCAAGACCGGCGCGCACGACATGTTCGGCGGGCAGGGTCGCAGACGTGCCGCGCAGGGCATCCAGAGCCTCGGCAACCTCGGCCTTTGTTCCGGCCGGGACGCCAAGACCGCGCAACAGAGCGCGCAGCGTGTCGGGGCTGGCCACATGTTGCACGCCGTGCAGGTCAAAAAAATCGAGGTAGACGCCATGCGCGCGCGCCAATGCCCGCAGTTGATCGTCCGATCCGGTCACGCCTCGGATCCGTCAGACAGGACAAACGCGTTCACGGAGTGTGCCGGGACCACGACGTCCCGCGCAGAAATCCGGAGCGGTTGCTGCTGCGGGCGCGAGGTGTCAATCTCTCGGGTCCAGACGCGCCGGTCCGGGTCGGGCAGGACAAGCGGCAACTCTGCGTCGGTCCGGTTGAATGCCAGAAAGACCTCGTCGGTCACGCTGCGGCCGATCACGCTTTCGGCGTTGCCACGCAGATGCAGGCACAGGCTGCCCAAATCCGGGTTCGTCCAGTCAAGATCCGGGCCGTCAAAGCCCCGCCATTCGACATCGGGCTTGCCATCTGACGGGCGGATCGCGCCGTGCAGGAAACCGGCCTGCCGCAGAACAGGGTGCGCGCGGCGGAATTGCGACAACGCGGCGGTAAAGGCGACCAGATCGGCTTCCATCGCGGACCAGTCCAGCCAACTGGTTTCGTTGTCCTGGCAATAATTGTTGTTGTTGCCGTTCTGCGTATTGCCGCCCTCGTCCCCCGCCAGAAGCATCGGCGTGCCTTGCGACAGGAAAACCGTGGCCAGTAAGTTGCGCTGACGCAAGGCACGCGCGGCCAGGATCGCAGGATCGTCGGTGCGCCCTTCGACGCCGAAATTGTCGCTGAAGTTTGCGCTGTGGCCGTCCCGGTTGTTCTCTCCATTGGCCATGTTGTGACGATGCGCATAGCGCGTGATGTCGGCCAGCGTGAACCCGTCATGAGAGGCCACGTAATTCACCGAAGACCAGACCCTGCGTCCGCGTTGGTCGAACACGCCGGCCGTTCCCAACAGGGCAGAGCCCAACCCCTGTGCGCCCTGCGCGTCCCCGCGCCAGAACTTGCGCACCGTATCGCGGTATTGATCGTTCCATTCCGCGAATTTCGCCGGGAACGCGCCCAGTTGGTAGCCACCCGGGCCGATATCCCAGGGCTCGACGATCAGCTTGGTCTTGGACAGGATCGGATCCTGCCGCAATGCGGTCAGGAACGCGCTTTGCGGGTCGAACGCGCCATGATCCCGGCACAGCGTCGGGGCAAGGTCGAACCGGAAACCGTCAACGCCCATGGCCTGCACCCAAAAGCGCAGACTGTCGAGGATCATCCGGGTGACGAACGGATGGCGCACGTTCAGCGTGTTGCCGCATCCGGTGTCATTCACGTAATACCGGCGGTCATCCTGAAGGCGGTAATAGGCGGCGTTGTCCAGACCCCGGAAAGACAGCGTGGGCCCCAGGTGGTCCCCCTCGGCCGAGTGGTTATAGACCACATCGAGGATCACTTCGATGTCGGCGGCATGAAACCGATCCACCATCGCGCGGAAACCCGCAATCCCCGATGGGCCGAAATAGCGCGGCTCGGGCGCGAAAAAGCCGACCGTGTTGTAGCCCCAGTAATTGACCAATCCGCGCGCGCCCAACGCGCCTTCGGATTTGATCGCCTGAACCGGCAAAAGCTCGACAGCGGTGACACCCAGCGCGGTCAGATGCTCAAGCATCTGTGGTGTGGCCATTGCGTCAAAGGTGCCGCGCGCGGCGGGCGGGGTGCGTTTGTCCAGCTTGGTCATGCCTTTGACATGCGCTTCGTAGATCAGCGTGTCGTCCCAGCCCTTGGCCATCGGCTGTCTGTCAAAGGGGAACATCGCCGGATCAGACACGACGCTCTTGGCCACATGCGCGGCGCTGTCGCGGCTGTCAAAGGACAGGTCCGCCTCGGGTGCGCTGTGGTGATAGCCGAACGTGGCGGGGTGATCGCTGAACCTCCCGAAGAGCTCCCGCGTGTAGGGGTCGATCAGCAGCTTGTTGATATTGAACCGGTGTCCGTCTTCCGGCGCATAGGGACCGGCCACGCGGTATCCATAGATCGTTCCCGGCTGAATGCCGGGCAGATAGCCGTGCCAGACAGACCCGGTGCGTTCCGGCAACGGAACGCGCCGTTCCTCGCGCCTGCCGTCCGGCGCATACAGGCACAAAAAGACCTCTTCGGCGTTTTCCGAGAACACCGCGAAATTGGTCCCGCCACCGTCAAAATGCGCCCCAAGGTCATGCGGCGACCCGGGTTCGAACTGTGCGGATACGGTGGTCTGATAGGTCATTACACAAGGTCGGAATAAAGATCACGGTAGCCTTTGGCCGAGACATCCCAGCCCACGGGATGACGCATAGCGGCGCGCTGCATGGATTGCCACAGCTTCTGGTCGGAATAGGCATCCACCACGCGGTCAATCGCATTTGCGATCCCGGTGCCCGAGATGTCTTCGAACACGAACCCGGTGGCCGCCTTGGCCGCGAGGGCCGCAACATTGGCATCGATGACAGTGTCGGCCAGCCCGCCTGTGCGGGCAACAACCGGCAGCGTGCCGTATCGCAGCCCGTAAAGCTGCGTCAGCCCGCAGGGTTCGAACCGCGACGGGATCAGGATCGCGTCGCTTCCGGCCTGCATGAGATGCGACAGCGGCTCGTCATAGCCGACATAGGCCGCCACCTGCCCGGCATAATCCGACGCGGCCTTGCGGAATCCCTGTTCCAGCTCGCTCTGCCCGCTGCCAAGCACAGCCAGTTGCGCGCCACGCTCCACAAGGTGCGGCACCGCGTCCAGCAACGCGTCCAGTCCCTTCTGGTTCGTCAGGCGGCTGATCACGCAGAACAGGGGGCCGGTGCTGTCATCGGTCAAACCCAGTTTTGCGCGGATCGCCGCGCGGTTCGCCGCTTTGCGCTTCAGGCTTCTGGCATCATAGGTCTGGGCAAGTGCCGGATCCTCTGCCGGGTTCCAGGCGTCTGTATCGATCCCGTTCAGCAACCCGCTCAGCACACCCGCGCGCGACCGCAGAACACCGTCCAGCCCCATGCCGAATTCCGGCGTCAGGATTTCGCGCGCATAGGTCGGGCTGACCGTGGTGATCCGGTCCG
>CAYZAD010000149.1:0-7174 GCA_964476315.1 uncultured Rhodobacterales bacterium | reverse complement strand
TTCTGGCAGATCTCGTTGTAGATCGGGTCAACCTTCATCGCCATGTCGGCATCGGTCATCATCGGGATGCCCCGCTTGGAAGGGTCGGACGCATCCAGCGGCTTGTGGTCCTCTGGCATGTTGACCGGTTCCCACTGGTTGGCACCGGCGGGCGACTTGGTCAGCTTCCATTCATAATCGAAGAGGTAGTCGAAATAGCCCATGTCCCACTGTGTCGGGTGCTGGGTCCATGCGCCCTCAATGCCCGAGGTAAACGCATTGGTCGCCTTGCCTTCCATGCCGGGGTTGTCCCAGCCGAAGCCCTGGCTGTGCACCGGGCAGCCTTCCGGCTCTGCGCCGATGGCATCGACCGCGCCCTTGCCGTGCGCTTTGCCGACAGTGTGACCGCCGCAGGTCAGGGCGGCCGTTTCTTCGTCATTCATTGCCATGCGGGCAAAGGTTTCGCGAACGTGCAGCGCGGTGCGGGCCGGATCCGGCTGGCCGTTCACACCCTCCGGATTCACATAGATAAGTCCCATGTGGACCGCCGCGAGCGGGTTGTACATTGTGCCCGGCTCATCAAGATCGCCATAGCGGCTTTCGCTTGGGGCGAGCCATTCGTTTTCTGCACCCCAGTTCACGTCTGTTTCCGGACCCCAGATGTCTTCGCGGCCAAAGCCGAACCCAAAGGTCTTCAGGCCCATGGATTCGTAAGCCATGTTGCCAGCAAGGATGATCAGGTCCGCCCAGCTCAGCGCGTTGCCGTATTTTTTCTTGACCGGCCAAAGCAGGCGGCGCGCCTTGTCGAGGCTGGCGTTGTCAGGCCAGGAGTTCAGCGGAGCAAACCGGATGTTGCCCGAGCCCGCACCTCCGCGACCGTCGCCCATGCGATAGGACCCTGCCGAGTGCCACGCGAGGCGAATCATCAGGCCGCCATAGTGACCCCAATCCGCAGGCCACCAATCCTGCCCGTCTGTCATCAGCGCTTTGACATCGGCTTTCACCGCGTCAAAATCCAGCGCCTTGACCGCTTCACGATGGTTGTAGTCTTCATCCATCGGGTTGGTGCGTGCGCCGTGCTGGTGCAGAATGTCGAGGTTCAACGACTTTGGCCACCATTTCGTGACGCTGTTGTTCGTCTCGGTGTTGCCCCCGTGCATGATTGGGCAGGCACCCGTTTTATCAAGATTGTTACCGTCCATGATCGTGTCCCCTCAGACTGATTCAGTGAAACTCTGGAATCGTTCTAAACGCTGCACCCGATAATATCCAATTGGATGTTCTTACCGTTGTGATAAGAAAACCAAATGACATCTCTTACCCTCAAGCAGTTGAAATACTTTGACGCCTTGGCCCGGCATCAGCATTTCGGCCGCGCGGCCGAGGCCAGCGCGATTTCGCAACCCGCCCTGTCGTTACAGATCAAGGAACTGGAATCGATGTTTGGGGCCGTGCTGGTTGACCGAAGCGCGCGCCAGGTGCGCTTGACGGCGGTTGGCGAAGACATGCTGCGCAAGGCGCGTGAAGTGTTGTTGGCGGTCGAGGAACTGGAGGATCTCATGCGTGCCTCGAAGGGTCCGCTGGCGGGGCGATTCCGCCTTGGTGTGATCCCGACTGTTGCGCCCTATCTGCTCCCTGAGACGATAGCGGAACTGACAAAGCGTTTTCCCGACATCGACCTTGAACTACGCGAGGCGGTGACCGGGTCGCTTGTGTCGGATCTGCTCGATTCCCGACTGGATGCCGCAATCGTGGCTTTGCCGATCTCAGAACCGAACTTGCGTGAATTTGCGCTTTTCAAAGAGGACTTCGTTCTGGTGCGCCCTGAAAAGGACGCCGACAAACCCGTACCGGGCCCGGAAATGCTCCGAACAATGCGGCTTTTACTCTTGCAGGAAGGGCACTGTTTTCGGGACCAGGCGCTGTCATTCTGCGAGATGACGCAGGCCCAGCCGCGACAGCTTATGGAAGGCAGCTCGCTGTCCACGCTTGTGCAGATGGTCGGGGCGGGGATGGGTGTGACCCTGATACCGGAAATGGCGTTGCCGCTGGAAACGCGATCCGCCGACGTCTCTGTTGCGCGGTTCCCTGCCCCGCGCCCGTCTCGCACGGTTGGCATGATCTGGCGCAAGTCCAACCCGTTGGCGGATCAGCTCATGCAAGTGGGCGCAATCGTGCGCGGGGTGGGACAATCGGCGCGCAGCTGATCCGGCGTCCTTGCCCGTTTCAGACGTCCTTCGCATCCGGCATCGTTTCAGGAGGCGCGTCATAGACAGACCATCCATAGGATGTGCTGCTGTCAGGCAAGTCCTCACTGCGGACATTCTGAGCAAGGTAAGCCTTGGCAATGAAGTTGGCGGTGATCGGCGCGGTCAGGAACAGGAAGAGCGAAATCAGCAATTCGTGGACCGAGATTTGCCCAGTCTTGGCATAGAAGTAGACAAGCGAGGCGAGGATCACGCCGCCAACGCCCAGCGTGGTCGCCTTGGTTGGTGCGTGCAGGCGCTGAAGGCTGTCCTTCAGTTTGATGAGACCGTAAGAGCCGACAAAGCCAAAGATGCCGCTCATGACAAGGAAAAACGAAATCAGGAGTTCTGCGACAAAGCTCATGACGGCCTCACTCGATGATGTCGCCGCGCAGGATGAAGCGGCAATAGGCGACGGTTGAGACAAAACCCACCATGGCAATCAGCATCGCAGCTTCGAAATAGATCGAGGTGCCGCGCCAGATGCCGTACAGGACCAAAAGGGCGATCACGTTGATCACCATCGTATCAAGTGCCAGGATGCGATCGGCGGCATCCGGTCCCTTGGCGATGCGCCACAGATCAAGAAGCAATGCGACGCCGTAACAGCCTGCAGCAAATAACAGTGCGATTTCGATCATGGGAAGATCTCCTTCAAGCGCGCCTCGTAGCGGGACTTGATCCCGTCTCGCACGGCATCCGGATCGTCGGTGTGCAAGCAGTGAACGAGAATGGAATTGCAGTCGGCCGAAAGCGTGGCCGACACGGTGCCAGGCGTCATGGTGATGGTGCCCGCAAGTACGGTGATGGCTTCGGCAGAGTTCAGTTCAATCGGGATCGGAATCCAATGCGAGCGGATGTCTTTTTCGCGCTTGAACAGGATGATCATCGCAACCTGAACATTGGCGACGACAATATCCCAAAGCACGATCAGCCCATATTCGATGATTTTCAAAGGGCGGCTGATATGCGGACGATTGGGCCAATAGGCTGCTGTGATCATTGGCACGAACAGACCGATCACCGATCCAAGCAGCAGATTGCCCAGGGTGAACTTGTTCACCAGCGCCAGCCAGACCACAACAAGGGTCAAGCTCAGAAACGGGTGCGGGACAAGCGTACGGATCATGGGGTGATCCCTCCGGGCGGTTCAAGCACAGCCGAGATATACCCAGCGCGGTCAAAAAGCTGGGTCGAGGTGTCTTCGAGGTACGCAGAGACCGGCCCGGCAAACGCAGCAAGGCAGACAAGGGTCGCAATGGCGACCATGGTTGGGGCCACTTGCATGACCGTCGCGGTATCGGGCGGCGTACCGACTTCTCTTGAAACCTCGTCCGCGTCAGGCCCAAGTGCCGTGGATTTCCAGAAAAGCGTGCTGCCCGCACGGGCAAATCCGACGATGGTCAAAAGCGACCCGATCAGGATTGCGCTCCATGCCCATCCCATGACCCCGGGCGCGCGCAACGCGTCGAGTACCAGCAGTTTGCCCAGGAAACCGCTTAGCGGTGGCATGCCCGCCATGGCAATCGCCGCGGCAAAAAACAGCGCCGCAAAAAGCCCGTTCTGTAGCGTCGGTGCTGTCGCGACAAGTGTGTCGGTGTGGCGTCGGCTGATGACAAGATCGGCGATCAGGAACAGGCATGCGGCCGCAAAGGTGGAATGCACCATGTAATACAGCGCGGCCGCTGTTGCATTCGGTGAAAAAACCGCGACTGCGACCAGAAGCGTGCCCATGGAACCCACGACCGAAAAGCCGATCAAAGGCATCAGGCGGCGCGCGCCCAGCACACCGACCGCGCCGATGGCAATCGTGACGATGGCGGCGGGGAAAAGCCATGTATTCGCCAGCCCTTCGGTGCCCGGTATTCCGGGGCCAAAGGCCGTGGTGTGCACCCGCAGGATCGCGTAGGCGCCGACTTTCGTCATGATCGCGAACAGGGCTGCGACCGGTGCAGGGGCATTCGCATAAGTCGCGGGCAGCCAGAACTGCACCGGGAAAAGGGCGGCCTTCACCGCGAAAACCATCATCAGAAGGATCGCGGCCACCCGGACGAGGGCGGCGTCCTCTGGCGGTATCTCGGAAATCCGCACCGCGAGGTCCGCGATGTTGAGCGTGCCACTGGCCGCGTACAGCGTTCCCAGGGCAAAAAGAAAAAGCGTGGATCCCGCCAGGTTCATCACCACGTATTGCAGACCGATCTGCATCCGTTCCTTACCGCCCGAATGGATCATCAACCCGTAAGACGCGATCAACAGCACCTCGAAGAACACGAAAAGATTGAAGACGTCGCCCGTCAGGAAAGCACCGCAAATCCCCATCAGCTGGAACTGGAACAAGGCGTGAAAGTGTCGGCCGCGATTGTCCCAGCCCGTGGCGATGGCATGCACCAGCACGATGAGCGCCAGCACCGATGTCATCAAGACCATGAGCGCGGATAACCGGTCGAGCACCAGAACGATCCCGAACGGGGCAGGCCAGTTGCCCAGGCGGTAGATATGGGTGTCGCCATCGGCGGCCAGCACCGCGAGGCCCGTCGCAATGCCCACCAGCAGGATCGTCGCGGTGACAGAGGCCGCGCGGGCAAGCGTGATGTCCCAACGCATGATAAAACCGATGAGCGGAGCCACCAGCGCGGGCAAAACGACAGGCAGGATGATCCAGTGCATCAGCGCGGCGCCTCCTGCATTCGGTCGTCATCCTCGACATCGATCTTGTCGCTATCCGCCTCGAGAAACGCTCCAAGACCGATCATCACCAGAACGGCAGTCATCCCGAACGAGATCACGATTGCCGTCAGCACAAGGGCCTGCGGCAGCGGGTCCGAATACGTGGCATCGCCATACTTGGAAAGGATCGGAGAGGCGTCGATGGCCAACCGCCCGCTTGCAAACAGAAACACGTTCACCGCGTAGGACAAAAGCGCAAGGCCCAGGATCACGGGAAAGGTACGCAGGCGCAGGATCAGGTAGACACCGCCTGCGGTCAGAACACCCACCGTGCTTGCAATGATCAGTTCCATATCAGCCGTCCGCCTTTGTCTCGGGGGTCTGTCCCCCCGGATCATAGTCCATCGCGCCCATATTGACGGTTTCCCCGGTCGAGCGCGCGATGCGCGACAGGCTGTAGAGCATCAGCATCACGGCACCCAGAACGGTAAGGAACACACCAAGATCGAACAGCATGGCTGTCGCAAGTTCGAATTCCTCAATCGGCGGCAGGTGAACATAGGTGTATGAACTTGTCAGGAAGGGTCTCCCTGCGAGCCACGACCCAACTCCGGTCAATGCGGCGATCACCACGCCCAGGCCGATCATCGTGTGATACTCGATCTTCTTGCGTTCCTGTGTCCATGCAAAACCCGAAGCCATATATTGCATGAGCAGCGCAATCGCGATCACCAGTCCGGCCACGAACCCGCCGCCGGGTTCATTGTGACCCCGGAGGAAGATGTAAATCCCCACCACCACCGCGATGGGCATCAGAACCCGCGTGACAACGACCATCATCAGCGGATGCCGATCACGCGAGCGATCCTGACTGTAGTCGGTGTTCTTGAGCCGTCGGGCCGCGGGGCCGTCCAGAAGGGCGTGCATCAGCGCATAGATCACAAATCCGGCGATGCCCAGAACGATGATTTCCCCGAAGGTATCATAGCCACGGAAGTCGACCAGGATGACGTTGACCACGTTGGTCCCGCCCCCGCCTTCGTAACTGTTGGCAACATGGTAATCCGAAATCGTCTCGATATCGCGCATCAGGAACGCGTATGCCAGCGCGCCAACCCCGCTGCCCGCTGCCAGGGCAATCGCCCCGTCTCTGAGTTTGCGACCGAACGAGCTTTCCTTCGGCGTGATCTTGGGCAGGAAATGCAGTGCCAGCAGCAGCAACATGATGGTCACGGTTTCAACCGAGATCTGCGTCAAGGCAAGGTCGGGTGCTGACAGATAGACGAAACCGGCAGAGATCGAGAGCCCGATGATCCCGATCAGGATCAATGCACGGAAACGATGGTGATGCATCGTCACAACCGAAAGCGTGGCCACAATCAGCATCACCCATCCAACGGCAATAACCGCAGGCACGGGCAGCAAATCTCGCGTTGGTTCGGACAGTCCGGAACCGCTATATGCAATCCAGCCAAGCGCGACAGATGCCACGGTAAAGATCGCGAGGTACCGGCTGATGGCCCCGTTATGGGTGATATCGGTCACCCTGCGCGAAAGCGAAACGACAAAGCCAATCAGCGCGTCGAAAATCGTTTTTGCCTCGGGCCGTGGTGCCTTGATCCACAGCGCGTCCAGCGGAGCGTGAAGGGCAAGCAGAACCGCGCCGCCGACCACCGCGATGATCGACATCCAGAGCGCCGGTGTCACGCCATGCCAGATTTTCAGGTGCGGATGCAGCTCTGCGCCGGTCACCGCGCTTGCCGCGGCCGTCACGATGCCTTCGGCAAGGAAGGGCATGATGCCGATCAGGATCACGAAAATGCAAAGCAGGGCGGGCGATGCCCACATGCCAAAAGGCGGATCATGGGGCTTTGCCGGGTAGTCGTCGCGCACCGGGCCAAGGAACACGTGCGCAATGAAGCGGAACGAGTAGGCAACAGACAAAAGCGCGCCAATCGTGGCCAGCACAGGAACGGCATAGGCGCTGCCCGCCCAATAGGTGTGTGACGCCTCTTCGAGCATCATTTCCTTTGACAGGAAGCCATTGAACAGCGGAATGCCGGCCATGGACAGCGCCGCGACGGTTCCGATCAGGAAAGTGACAGGCATCAGGTGCCTGAGCCCGCCAAGCCGCTTGATATCGCGTGTGTGCGCCTCGTGATCGACGATGCCCGCCGTCATGAACAGCGCAGCCTTGAACGTCAGGTGGTTGATGATGTGGAAGACGGCCGCAACGGCGGCCGCCTGCGTCCCGAAGCCCAGAAGCATGGTCAGCAGGCCAA
>CAYZAD010000148.1:0-7214 GCA_964476315.1 uncultured Rhodobacterales bacterium | reverse complement strand
GTGGCTGCTGAGCCATGCGCCCGAAAGCTCGGATTCGGAATTCACCTGGGAGAATTTCCAGCAATCGGTGAACAAGGACCTGGCCGACGTTCTGGGCAATTTCGTCTCCCGCGTGACCAAGTTCTGCCGCTCGAAATTCGGCGAGGCGGTGCCCGCGGGCGGCGAGATGCGCGCGCGCGAACGCGCGCTGATCGACGATCTGGGCGACCGGGTGCGCGCCTATCAGGCCCACATGGAAGCCATGGAGGTGCGCAAATCCGCCGCCGCCCTGCGCGCGATCTGGGTCGAGGGCAACGAATACCTGCAGGAGGCCGCCCCCTGGGCCACCTTCAAGGAAGACCCCGACAAGGCTGCCATGCAGATCCGCACGGCGCTCAACCTGATCCGGTTCTATGCCGTGATCTCAAGCCCGTTCATCCCGGATGCCTCGGCACAATTGCAAACGGCGATGCAAAGCGAAGACGCGAACTGGCCCACTGACGCCCAGTCGGCCCTGTCGGCTTTGCCCGCGGGTCACGCCTTCTCGGTGCCCGATGTGACGTTCCGCAAGATCACGGATGACGAACGCGCCACATGGCAGGAACAGTTCTCGGGCATCCGCACCTGACGTCGGCCGAACACATGGGCACGCACACGCAGCCAGAAGCGGCGGCGTGCCCATTTCTGGCGGCTCCGCACACGTGACATGATGATGTCGCGTTCTCTGGTGTTCGGTTGCGCATGGTCACAATACGGGCATTCCAAATGCATGGGTATCACTCCTGAAACTGATGTCCGGAGTCTGCACTTCAAATAAGTGGAAGTGACGCCATGATCCATGCAACATGGGTTTCATGAATGAAACCCTGCCCTCATTGGACGACCTCGCTCTTTTTGCCGTGGTAGCGCAGGCCGGATCGCTCAGCGCCGCCAGCCGGGCACGGAACATCCCGCTTCCAACCCTGTCACGACGCATGACCAGACTGGAACGCCAGATCGGGCGCACGCTGTTTCAGCGCGGACCGTCGGGATATGCGCTCACGCCCGACGGACGATCGCTGGCGCAAGAGGTTGCCCATCTGTCCGACGCGCACCGCCGGGTCGCGGACTGGCAACGGTCGGACAAAGACCCGATCCCGGTGCGCATCACGGCGGGTTTCTGGACCTGTCGTGCAATTGCGCATGGCCTGAACGCCAAGGCGGAACGCCCGTGGCAACCGCATTTCGTTGCGGCCACCGCAGCGCTTGATCTGGCGCGCCGCGAAGCCGACATGGGCATTCGCAATGCCCCGCCGGATCACCCCTGGCTGGCCCGCCAACAGCTTGTTTCCGTGTCATATGCCGTATTCGGAAAGCCGGGCGCGACAGGGTTTGTCGCAACGCCTCCCGATGTTGCATCCCAACGCTGGCTTCACGAACACCATGCATCAGATATCAAGATCATAGCCAATGATCCGCGACTGTGTCTTGACCTTGCGCTTGCCGGCCATGGACAGGTCTTGCTGCCCACCTTTGCGGGCGACACGATACGTTCTTTGGAACGCGTATCAGACACGGTGCCTGAACTGACCCACGCGTCTTGGCTGGTCACGCATCAGGATGCGCGACACGATCCGCATATCCGTATGGCAATCGAAGAAATCGCCCGGATCTTCCAGAGCGCAGAGTGACAAGACCCAAACCCGGGTCTTGCCCACAGAATTCCGTTGCGCGAATTGCCGATCAGGCGGCTTTGATTTCGACCAGCTCGATCGCGAAAGTCAGGTCTTTGCCAGCCAGCGGATGGTTCGCATCGAGGGTCACTTCGGTCTCGGTCACCTCTGCGACCATGACCGGCACAACCTGCCCGTTCGGGGCCTGCATCTGCAGCTGCGTGCCCGGCTCAAGCGGGATATCCGCCGGGATCTCTGCCCGGGGCACGGCTTGACGCGCGTTTGGATCGGCCTGTCCATAGGCCTGGTCTGCCGGAACCTCGACAACCTTCTTTTCGCCAACCGACATGCCTGGAATGGCCTGATCAAGGCCAGGGATGATCTGCCCTGCACCAACGGCAAACTCCAAAGGTTCGCGCCCTTCCGAACTGTCGAAGGTTTGGCCGTCAGCCAGTGTACCGGTATAGTGGATCGAGACGGTATCGCCCGTTTTGACCTGCGTCATGAAAACTCCATGTGTGGAAGTGCATTTGAGACGCCCCCTCCTTTCCAAGGCCGTCTCTCGAGCCGCAACCTTAACAAGCATGGCCACATTTGACAAATCGGTGGCGTATGGCCCTGCCGATCAGACTGGCAGCGCCGTAGTCTTGAACACCGTGCGCAGCGCGAAAGAGCTTTGCATCTGCGCCACCCCCGGCAGACGGGTCAGGTACTGACGGTGAATGCGGGCAAAATCTTCGGTGTCTTCGGCAACGACCTTGAGGATGTAATCCGCCGTCCCGGCCATGAGGTGACACTCCAGAACGTCCGGCACGCGCGCCACGGCTTTCTCGAACGCGTCGAGTATTTCGTCGGCTTGTCCGTTCAGCTTGATCTCGACAAAGACCGTGGTCGGCATGCCCAGCTTCCGCGCATCGAGCAGCGCAACATAGTTCTTGATGTAGCCGTCGGCTTCCAGCCGTTGCACACGGCGATGGCAGGCAGAGGCCGACAGGTGCACCGCGTCCGCCAGTTCGGCATTCGAAATTCGCCCTTTGCGCTGCAGGACCCGCAAGATACGTCGATCTGTGTCATCTAAAGCCAATTGCGCCAACTCCTTTCACATCAGCGATCTATGTTCGAAGATTCTTCGAATAATGCGCGTACCAACGCTGCAAATCCAGATCAAATTGCAAGGGAAATCGGACATGTTGGGATCAAAGCGACGAAGAGGAGATCGCCATGAAAATCGGATGCCCGAAAGAAATCAAACCGCAGGAATTTCGCGTTGGGTTGACACCGGGCGCGACGCAAGAGGCCATCGCGCATGGCCATGAGGTTCTCATTCAGGCCACGGCCGGTTCCGGCGCTGGATTTGACGATGACGCGTACCGCGCCGCAGGTGCCACCATCGTCGACACCGCAGCCGAGGTTTTTGCAACAGCCGACATGATCGTGAAGGTGAAGGAACCGCAAGCCGTCGAACGCAAGATGCTGCGCGAGGGCCAGGTGCTGTTTACATACCTTCACCTCGCGCCGGATCCGGAACAGACCAAAGACCTGCTTGCCTCGGGATGTACAGCCATCGCCTATGAAACCGTCACCGACGATCACGGCGGTTTGCCATTGCTGGCGCCCATGTCCGAAGTGGCGGGCAAACTGGCCCCGCAGATGGGGGCTTGGACCTTGCAAAAGGCAAATGGCGGCCGAGGCGTTCTGATGGGCGGCGTCCCCGGCGTTGGCCCGGCAGAGGTGGTCGTGATCGGTGGCGGGGTCGTCGGCACCCACGCTGCGCGCGTCGCCGCCGGTATGGGCGCAGAGGTGACAGTTCTCGACAGGTCACTGCCCAGAATGCGCTATCTCGACGACGTGTTTGGTGGCGTCTTCCGCACTCGCTATGCCAGCAAGGCCAATATTGCAGAGCTGATCACCTCGGCCGACATGGTTGTGGGCGCTGTCCTGATCCCGGGCGCGGCCGCACCCAAGCTGGTCAGCAAGACCGATCTTTCCACCATGAAGCCGGGCGCGGCCCTTGTCGATGTGGCGATCGATCAGGGCGGGTGTTTCGAGACCTCGAAACCCACCACCCACGAAAACCCGATCTATGAGGTTGATGGCATTCAGCACTATTGCGTGGCCAATATGCCCGGTGCCGTTGCGCGCACGTCGACCATCGCGCTTGGCAACGCAACCATGCCCTACATGCTCGCCTTGGCCGACAAGGGGTGGAGAACCGCCTGCTCTGACGACCCGCATCTTCTGAACGGTCTGAATGTGCATGCCGGTAAGCTGACCTATTACGCCGTCGGCAAGGCACTGGGCATGGATGTGACATCACCGCAACTGGTCCTGAAGGAGGCCTGAACCAGTCCGCGCAGCAACTATCGTTGTTTGCGGATTTGACGAGGCGTGTAGGATGGCACGTTTCAAAGACAAAAACGGGTGCCCCAATCAGGGCACCCGTCACGCCGTTTGATGAGCCTGCCATCAGGGCTGAAAGCCGTCAGCTTCGGCTTTTCAACGCATCCCGGATTTCCAGCAGAACATCCAGTTCGCTTGGGCCCGCAGGCTCTTCCGGTGCCGGCTCTTCCGGTGTCTCAGCCGCTTCCTTGATCCGGTTTACCATCTTCACAAGCATGAAAACCACAAAGGCCACGATCAAGAAATTGATCACCGACATGATGAAGTTGCCAATCGCAAACACCGGTGCCCCCGCGTCCTGTGCTGCTGCCAACGACGCATGTTCGCTGCCATCCAGCGTGTAGAACCAGCCCGAAAAATCTATCCCGCCGGTAAACAGCGCGATGATCGGATTGATCAGATCACCCACAAGTGACGTGACAATCGCCGTAAAGGCGGCCCCGATGATAATGCCTACGGCCATGTCCATGACATTGCCCTTGGCAATGAAAGCCTTGAATTCCTGAATCATTAATTTGTATCCCTCGTTGTCCGACGCGCAGGCCAAAACCTGACACGCCGTCATGCTACCGCGTGCAAAAGTATTGTCACACACAACGATGGGCGGCACGGGGAATTCGCGGAAGCCTGCCGCAAAAAAGCGTATCGCTCTTGCAGCAGGGCCAAAGGCTCTATTGCGGCAACTGTCCGGTCAGGACGTATCGCAGGATTTGGGCCACTTCCTGCGGGGTGCGTGTCATCGCCAAGGCAGCCGCGTCCACTTCCTTGAGCGCATGATCATGTTCGGGCTGCTGCAGGATGATCAAGGACTTGCCCAATGCACTGGCATAGCCTGCGTCAAAAGCCGCGTTCCACTGACGATACTTCTCTCCAAAGCGCACCACCACGACATCGGCCTCGGCAATGCCCTTGCGAGTCCGGATGGCGTTCACCATCGCACCCTTGTGGTCATGCCAGTACTTGTTGTCCTCCGCGCCCAGGATCGCAACACCGCAATCGTCACTGGCGGCATGATCGGTCACCGGGCTGTCAAACGACACGTCCAGCCCCTCACAGGCCGCGATGATCTGCTCGCGCCAGTCGGTATGAATTTCTCCGGACAGGTAAACACGCAATCCCATGGCTTTCTCCTTTTGTCTGGGTGCAAGGGGTAGCGCAGATTGCGGCCAAGGCCAATCATCCCGCGCGCCGGGCTATGATGGTCAAACGCGGGTCTTTGCCGGGGGCCTTTTCGACATTGACGATGTCAAAGCCCGCTGTCTTTATCGCAGTTTCAAGTTGATGCTGTGACAGTTTCGCAAAAAACGGCGCCCTGCCGATGCTTTGCAGAACCGGCAGCCCAAGCTTCATGAAGAACCAGATCAGGTTGCGCCGCTCTGGCAGGCAAAAGGTTTTCGACACGAAAACGCCGCCGGGCTTCACACGCTCTGCAATCTCGGAAAGGGCATCGCCCAGATCCTCGAGCAGGTGCAAAAGATTAAGCGCAAGAACCATGTCAAACGGGCCTTTGGGCGCGTCCGTGACATCTGCCTGCACAAATTCGACAGTATCGGCCGGCATGTCCTTGGCCTTTGCACGCCCTTTGTCGAGCATCGCCCCAGACACATCGGTCGCAATGACCCTGCGCACGTGCGGAGCAAGGGCGAGAGCGGTCGTTCCCGTCCCGCACCCCAACTCCAGTACCGTATCATGAACGGTCGCAAGCGCTCTTATCTGATCGAGCGTGGCTTCATACGCGTTCTGGTTCCGAACCGGCATGGCCGCGTATCTGTCTGCGACCTTGTCCCAAAACCTTGCCGACTTGTACATGCCCATGCCCGCGTGCAGATGCCGCCTAGCCGCGCAGCGTCCCGCCGGTCGCTTTCTCCACCTTCTCGACGATCTTTTTGCCCACTGCCTCGATATCCGCCTCTTTCAGGGTCTTGTCGGTCGGCTGCAGGCGCACGGTAATGGCAAGGGACTTCTTGCCTTCACCCAACGACCCGCCAATGAATTCATCGAACACGCGCACGTCTTCGATCAGTGCCTTGTCCGCACCTGCCGCAGCATTGACAAGGTCCAGTGCGGCAACCTCGCGGTCGACGACAAAGGCAAAATCACGTTCAACAGCTTGCAGATCATTCAGCACAAGCGCCGGGCGGGTTGCACCGGATTTGCGCGGCAAGGGGATTTCTTCGGGCCACAGCGTGAAGGCCACTGCCGGTCCCTTCACATCCATCGCCTTGAGCACCTTGGGATGAAGTTCCCCGAACACACCCAGCACCTTTTTCGGACCAAGACAGATGATGCCGTGACGGCCCGGATGCCACCAATCATTTGCCCCCCGGCGAATTTGTGACTTTGCCGGGGCACCCATCGCGGCAAGCACCGCCTCTGCGTCGGCCTTGGCGTCAAAGACGTCAACCGCGCGCGACGCGCCGTGCACATCCTTGGAACAGGTTCGGCCAATCAGCACACCCGTCACCAGAAGATGTTGTTCCTCAGGTTCGCCGCCGTGGAACGCATGCCCCACTTCGAACAACGCAAGATCCATGAAACCGCGCGCCTGATTGCGGGCGGCAGCCTGCAAGAGCCCGGGCAGCAGTGCCGGACGCATATGGCTCATTTCCGAACTGATCGGGTTGGCCAGCATCGATGCCTCGTCGCCGCCGCCAAACAGCGTCGCGGCATCTTGATCGATAAAGCTGTAGGTCACGCATTCGTTGTAGCCCAGCGATGCGGCGGTCCGGCGCGCCGCACGTTCGCGTTTTTGCATCGCGGATAGGATCGGCTTGGGCACACCGGGATTCATGCGGCGCATCGGCTTGCCTTGTAGCTTGGTCAGCGATGCCACCCGCGCCACCTCTTCCACAAGGTCGGCCTCGCCCATCACATCCGGGCGCCACGACGGCACCTGTGCCATGTCTCCATCCAGGGTAAAGCCCAGCGCCTCCAGGGTCTGGCGTTGTTCCGCTTCGGGAATCTCCATCCCCACAAGGGAAATCACGCGCTTTGCATCAAGCTTGTAGGCGCGGGAGGTGTCGGGCACGGCACCCGCCTGGATCAGGTCGGACGCCTCACCCCCTGCGTGATCGACGATCATCCGCACCGCCAGTTCCAGACCTTCGGGTGTGAAGACGGGATCGACACCGCGTTCAAAGCGGTAGCGGGCGTCGGAGTTGATCTTGAGCGCGCGGCCCGTGT
>CAYZAD010000147.1:0-7283 GCA_964476315.1 uncultured Rhodobacterales bacterium | reverse complement strand
CCATCGCCGGGATCTCGGGCAGCAGATGCTCGCAGTCTTCGTAGAGGTCCCAGTATTTCCGCCGCGCCACGTAGGGGTCATGCGGATGGGTGAAGCTCGCCGTCAGGCACCACGGTCGGTCATCCTTGCGCCGCGCCAGATCGTAAAGCGCCAGCTTGGCCTGATACGCCACCTCGTCGTCGTATTCGAGCTGGTTGGTGATCTCGGCCACACCCGCACCCGTGACCGAGCCCATGTTGTGATACCACCAGTCGATCCGCTCACCCGGCTTACGGTAGTCGGGCGTCCAGCCGAAATCGGCCGGGTAAATGTCGGTGGTCAGGCGCGCCTCGAACCCGTGCAACTGGTCCGGGCCGACAAAATGCATCTTGCCCGACAGCGCGGTATAATACCCCGCCCGCCGCAGATGATGCGCGTAGGTCGGGATGGAGGACGGGAATTCGGCAGCGTTGTCATAGACACCCGTGGCCGAGGGCAACTGACCGGACATGAAACTCGCCCGCCCGGGCGCGCAAAGCGGGCTGGCGGTATAGGCGTACTGAAACCGGGTGGACCGCGCCGCCAGTTTCTTGAGATTGGGCGCATGCAGCCAATCAGCGGGACCATCCGGGAACAAAGTTCCGTTCAACTGGTCCACCATCAGGATCAGGATATTGGGTTGTGTCATGTCCGCTCCGTGCGTTTTGCGCGGACACTGCGCGTGCTGTGATGTGGCGTCAATTCGAATGTCGCATCGGGGGGCTGGCCCCCCAAGCGCGCCAGGGGTATTTGTGGCACCCAGCAACCATGAAGGCGGGACATGACAGATTTGACAGGCAAACACGCCATCGTCACCGGCGGCGGCACGGGCATTGGCCTTGCGATTGCCGTGGCCCTGCGCACATCAGGCGCAGAGGTGACAATCACCGGGCGACGGGCCGAGGTGCTGCGCGACGCAGCGGCGGAACACGGGCTGCACGCGCTGGTGATGGACGTTCAGGATGAAACATCGGTGGTCGACGGCATCGCCGCAGCGGTGATCGATCGCGGGCCGGTCCAAATCTGCGTGCCAAACGCCGGCATCGCCGAGGGACGCGCGCTGCACAAGACAGACCTTGAGTTCTGGCGCAACATGATGGCGACCAATATCGACGGCACGTTTCTGACCATCCGCGAATGCCTCAAATCCATGCATCAAACCGACTGGGGCCGCGTGGTCGCCATCAGTTCCATCGCCGGTCTTCGCGGCCTGAAAGGCGCGCCCTGCTACACCGCATCGAAACACGCCATGGTCGGCCTGATCCGGGGGCTGGCGGCGGATTACCTGGGCAAGCCCTACACCTTCAACGCCATCTGCCCGGCTTACGTGGACACCGACATCGTGCCGCAGAACATCGAACGGATCATGGCCCGGACCGGCATGACCGAGGACGAAGCCAAACAGGTCATGGTCGGCGCAAACCCGCATGGTCGCCTGATCGCACCGGAAGAAGTGGCCGATGCCGCGCTGTGGCTTTGTGGTCCGCATTCCGGCAGCGTCAATGGGCAGGCCATCCAGATCGCCGGGGGCGAGTTTTGAGCGATCCCTACGATCCGGCCCGCGAAGGCGCACAGATGTCCTTTGACGGACGCATGTCTTACGGGGATTACCTCGGGCTCGACACGCTCCTGACATCGCAACACCCGCTGAGCGATGCCCATGACGAGATGCTCTTCATCATTCAGCACCAGACCTCCGAACTCTGGATGCGGCTGGCCCTGCACGAACTGCACGCCGCCCGCGACACGCTGCAAGGGGACGACATCCGCCCCGCATTCAAGGGCCTTTCGCGGGTAACGCGCATCTTTGAACAGCTGAACGCGGCCTGGGATGTGCTGCGCACCATGACCCCCAGCGACTACACCACGTTTCGCGACGCGTTGGGGCAAAGCTCAGGCTTTCAATCGGCGCAATACCGCGAGATCGAATTCCTGCTGGGCAATCGCAACCCCGCCATGATCCGCCCGCATGCGCACCGGCCCGAAATCGCAAAGCGGCTGAACGCCGAACTGACCAGACCATCGCTGTACGATTGCGCCGTCCTGCACCTTGCCCGGGCAACTGACCTGCCGCCCGCCGCCATGACCCGCGACCTGGCCAAACCCCACGCGCCCGTGGACGCGTTGCAGGCCGCCTGGACCCGCGTCTACCGCGATCCGAAGCAGCACTGGGACCTTTACGAACTTGCCGAAAAGCTGGTGGATCTCGAAGACTATTTCCGCCGCTGGCGTTTCAACCACGTCACAACGGTAGAGCGTGTGATCGGCCTGAAACGCGGGACCGGAGGCACCGGCGGCGTCTCTTATCTCAAGCGCATGCTGGAGGTGGAACTGTTCCCCGACCTCTGGCATCTGCGCACCAGCCTTTGAAGGATATGACATGACCGATTTCACCGCCACACGCGCGTCGTTCCACATCCCCGAAGGCGTGATTTACCTCGACGGGAATTCGCTTGGGCCATTGCCAAAGACAGCCGCTGCCCGTGTGGCGCAGGTGGTCGAACAGGAATGGGGCGAACACCTGATCAAGGGCTGGAACGACTGCGGCTGGATGGCAGCCCCGTCAAAGATGGGCGACCGGATCGCACGCCTGATCGGGGCGGAACCGGGCCATGTGGTGATCGGCGACACGCTGTCGATCAAGGTCTTTCAGGCGCTCGCCTCTGCCCTGCAGATGCGCCCGGACCGCAAGGTGATCCTGTCAGACAGCGGCAATTTTCCCTCTGACCTTTACATGGCTGAAGGCCTGATCGGGCTGCTGGGCGACGATTACGACTTGCGGGTGGTGGCACCCGAAGACGTGGCGGAGGCCATCACCGATGACATCGCCGTCACGCTGATCACCGAAGTGGATTACCGCACGGGCCGAAAACACGACATGGCCGCCCTGACCGCGCGCGCGCATGCCGTGGGGGCCCTCACGGTCTGGGATCTGGCCCATTCCGCCGGGGCGCTGCCGGTCGATCTGGCAGGCGCCGGGGCCGATTTCGCCGTCGGATGCACCTACAAGTATCTCAACGGGGGTCCGGGGGCGCCGGCCTTCATCTACGTGGCACCGCGCCATGCCGACCGCGCGCAACCGGCGCTGGCCGGGTGGCTGGGCCATGAACGCCCCTTTGCCTTCGACCTCGATTACCGTCCGGGCGCAGGAATCGAACGGATGCGCGTCGGGACACCGCCCATCGTGCAGATGGCCACGCTGGAGGCCGCCCTGGACGTGTGGGACACGGTCGATATGACCGACATCCGCCACCGCTCGATCGCGCTTTCGGAACGGTTCATCGCCGGGGTCGAAGCCGCCTGTCCCGGTCTCACACTGGCCAGTCCCCGCGACCCGCAGGACCGGGGGTCACAGGTAAGCTTCCATTTCGAAAACGGTTACGCCGCGATGCAGGCCCTGATCGCGGAAGGGGTGATCGGGGATTTCCGCGCCCCCGACATCATGCGCTTTGGTTTCACGCCGCTTTACCTGAACGAGGCCGACATCGACGGCGCGGTCGCCACTCTGGCGCGGGTTCTGGATGACCGGCTTTGGGACAGCCCGGAATTCCTGCAAAGAAAAGCGGTGACCTGAACCACCGGTTCAGGAGGCGGCTGCCCGATACGGCGCGGCCTGTCGACCGGCTGACCACGCCCGTACCGCATCGCCGAAGGCCTGGAACAGCGGGCGCGACACCGGATCGTTGGCCGCGTCCCATTCGGGGTGCCATTGCACCGACAGGGTAAAGCCGGGCGCATCCTTGACATAAGTCGCCTCCGGCGTGCCGTCCGGCGCATGCCCCTCGATCACGATCCGTGCCCCGGGGGTCTTGATCCCCTGCCCGTGCAACGTGTTCGTCATCACCTCGGTCGCTCCGAACAGGCGGTGGAACACGCCCCCTTCCTTGACGGTCACAATGTGGCGCAAGGCGAACTTTTCCTCCAGCGTGCCGTCCGGCGGCATACGGTGATTCATCCGCCCCGGAAGGTCCCGGATCTCGGGGTGCAAAGTACCCCCCATGGCCACGTTGACCTCTTGAAAACCGCGGCACACACCCAGGAACGGTTGACCCCGCTCTACGCAGGCCCGCACCAGCGGCAGCGCGATGGCATCACGCGCGCGGTCAAACGCGCCATGCGCCTCGGTCTCGGGCTCGCCATACTCTTCCGGGTGAACATTGGGCCGCCCGCCGGTCAGAAGAAACCCGTCACAGGTCTCAAGCAACTCCGCGACACTGACAAGACGCGGATCGGCCGGGATCAAGAGAGGCAGGCATTCGGACACCTGCGCAATCGCTTCGGAATTCATCATCCCGCCGGCATGTGCCGGATACTGGTCGTTGAGCAGATAATGATTGCCGATGATCCCAACAACCGGGCGCACCATGATGTGTCTCCTCAGATTTCCGCGACCAGTCCGACAGCTTCGATGCCGGCGCTCGCCGCAATCGCATCATTGTCGGACGTATCGCCCGTCACGCCAACGGCCCCCAGAACGCGGCCCTTGGCATCGCGCACGATCACGCCCCCCGGCACCGGGATCATCTGCCCGCCATAGGCCCCGTTCGCCGCGGCAATGAAATAGGCCTGCGCCTCCGCGCGCTGCATCTGCGCCGTACCCGCCATGCCCAGCATCACGGCGCCATACGCCTTGCCATGGGCGATCTGGAACCGGCCCGGAGCCGCGCCATCCTCGCGCTCGAACGCCTGGATATTGCCGCCCGCGTCCAGCACGATCACGGACAGGGGTTTCATACCCGCCTCGCGGCCCTTGTCCAATGCCTTGCGGATGATCGTCCGCGCCCGCCGCAATGAAATCGATGCCATATCGTCGTCTTCCTTCAGGTCGTCTTAAGCGAACAGGTCATGCGCCAATTCCAGCGCATCCACCAGCACGTCCACTTCTTCTTCGGTGTTGTACAGACCGAACGAGGCGCGGCAGGTTGCCGTAACGCCAAGATGGTCCATCAACGGACCGGCGCAGTGATGCCCGGCCCGCACCGCCACCCCTTTCTTGTCAAGGATGGTCGAAATGTCATGCGCGTGCCCGGCCCCGTCCAGCGTAAAGCTGAAGATCGCCGCTTTGTCAGGCGTCGTGCCCTGCACTTGCAACCAATTCAGGCCGTCCAGACGCGTCCTGGCATAGTCGCGCAGCTTTTTCTCATGCGCCGCGATGTTCTCCATTCCAAGATCCATCATGTATTCCAGCGCCACGCCCAGACCGATCTGCTGCACGATCCCGGGCGTGCCCGCTTCGAACTTCATCGGAGGATCGTTCCACGTGACCTCGTCCTTGTGGACTTCGCGGATCATGTCGCCCCCGCCGATGAAGGGCTCCATCTCGGCCATGCGCTCTTTCTTCATGAAGATCGCGCCCGACGCCGACGGGCCATACAGCTTGTGCCCCGTGATGGCATAGAAATCACACCCAAGCGCGTCCACGTTGACCGGCATGTGAACGGCAGCCTGCGATCCATCGACCAGAACCGCAACGCCCTTTTCATGGGCCGCATCGACAATGGTCTTCACATCAACGACGGTGCCCAGCACGTTGGAAAGATGGGTCACCGCGATCAGCTTTGTCTTGGGCGTGATCGCGTCGATGACCGCCTGTGGGTCCAGATAGCCAGTGCTGTCCACATCGACCCATTTGATCACCACCCCCAGCCTTTGCCGCAGGAAATGCCAGGGCACGATGTTGGCGTGATGCTCCATCACCGACAGGATGATCTCGTCCCCCGCCTGCATGCGCGGCATGGCCCAGCCATAGGCGACCGTGTTGATCCCCATGGTGGTGCCGGTGTTCATGACGATCTCGTCTTCGTCACGCGCGCCAAGGAACTTCGCGATGATCCCGCGCGTGCCCTCGTATTTCTCGGTCGCGAGGTTCGACAGGTAATGCAAGCCGCGGTGCACATTGGCGTATTCTTCGCCATAAGCCGTCGCAATCGCATCGATCACGACCTTCGGCTTTTGCGCGCTGGCCCCGTTGTCAAGATAGACCAGCGGTTTGCCATTCACCTCTCGGGACAGGATTGGAAAATCCCGGCGGATTTCAGTTACATCATACATCAAATGGTCACTCCGGATGGGGACACTCCCAGAAGACTAAAGATCATGGTCAACACCAGCAACATGCCCACCACGGCGATCAGCAGGACAACACCCGCCTTGAGCATGCTTCCCAGCCCATGCACCACATCGATGAAATGCACAAAGATCCAAAGTCCAACGATGGTCGAGGCCGTCACGATCAGGCCCGACACGAACAGGCTGACCGGGGCCAGCAGCAGAACGATCACCTGCAACGCCGCGCGCAAGCCCTGCAACCAGATCACCAGAACAGCCACGTTTTCGACCCGCGCGGTGCCTTCGAACGCGCGGCCGCTGGCCGTGACGGCAAAGATAAGCGCGCCCAGCGTCAGCGCCAGCGAAATGCCGAACATCACCGGGTCCTGCATCGCGGGCACCAGAACGTTGCCCGGCGGCACGATCAGCTGCGTCAGACCGAAAAACAGCGTGTTCAGCACGACAACCAGCGCAAAGGCCGTCAACAGCGCCTCGCGCGACAGGTTCAAAGACACCAGATAGGCCGCTGCCTCGCGCGGCCGCGTCACGGTTTGCACCGCGAGCTTCAGAAATCCTTCGCCTGTCGTCACCCGTCCGCCTCGCGATATACCGCCACCATGCTGGCCAACCAGAACCACATAAACACCGCGAACCACAAGAGCCCGACAATCGTCAATTCCAGCCCCGGTCCGATAAACCCGGCCACAAGCCCGTTCAGAAGCACCAGAGGACTCGACGCAAGCAGGCTCCAGAACAGCGAAACACGCGCCTGATAGGACGGACCCTGCCCCCGAAACGCCCGCGCCACCCAATGCGCGATCAGGGCCAGGCCATAGAACATCAGGGGCGCGAAAAAGATCGTCGCCATCAATGTCCCGCCCAGCAGCATGTTCAGTTCCACCCCCTCGACATGCGCCTGACGGGCAAGCGCGGGCCAGCGCGCGATGAACAGCATGCCGCACGCCCCCATGAGGATCGCAAGCGCGCGATCCTCTCTTGGGGCGCCCGACACCAGACGGCGCACCACCTTGCCCGGCCCGCGATAGGTGGCCGCTATGTCATGGGTAAATGGCATGTCGCTCCTTAGCCGCGGCGTCGCGAAAGCCAGGCTTCGACGCGGCCGTTGATTTCGTCCTGCAAGCTCTCGTCCTCGATCTCCATCACCGCCTCGGCAAGGAACGCAATGGTCAGAAGGTCCGTTGCCGGCCCCTCTTCGA
>CAYZAD010000146.1:0-7301 GCA_964476315.1 uncultured Rhodobacterales bacterium | reverse complement strand
GTGGTCGACCGCATCATCACGAATCTCGGCGTGCTGGATGTGACCGACACGGGCCTGCACATCGTCGAATGCGCCGATGGTGTCACCCGCGACGATATCATCAGGGCGACCGAGGCAACGATTGTCTGATGTCGCCGGATATGACCGGCCGCGCCCGAGCGACGTTTCCGGTGTCAATCAGAGCTGAGTCTTGAACCCCTTTCGGCATCCCATTCTGACCCCAGTTTTATACGCTGGTCAGGGTTTGTCCCGACGCAGCTGATCAAGTTGCGGAGGCGATGCGGGTCCTGACCAGTGCGTGGCAGGCACGGTATCTGAAACACCCGGAGCCGTTGCCGGTTGATAAGAGTTCACGGTGATGCTTGCGTGTTGAGGTTCTTGGGCCCTGGCCCGGCTTTCTGTTGATGAACAGGATGAACAGAGGGTCCGGCAACCTGTCATGACCGGGCCAGCTTTTTCGCCACGCCGTATGGGCGCTTTCGTCCGGCATGTGCTGACGTCAGATGGGGCGGGTCACATTGCTCTGCGGTCGTTTGCCCAAATCACTGCAGTTCACAACACGGAGACCATTATCCAGAGGATTGGTGTGGCATGCGCCAATGTGCAACGTTCGCTCTATTCCGGCTTTGTCAGGACTCGGCGCTTACCCGCTTTGGGCATCGCAGTCGGCAGGGCTGGTGAGGATTTTTTTGGGCAGGGGGTTCGGGTTGTGTCGAACATCGAAGAATCGCGAAGCGCCCGGAATGGGTTGGACAGACCTGGATCGGCATATGTGACGGGCAGCGCGTCCGTGGTGGGATGTCGTGACACAGGGAATGTCCCTGGAGGCGCGTGCGGACGTCATTCGGGGAACCCGTCATCCAACCAGGCATCCAACCGGGAAATCACGGCACCTGTATCCTGTCCGATTGCGACCTTCGAGCCTGTGAACCTTCTGGCAATTCGGCAAGAAGACTCTCTCGATATCTCGTGGTTTTTATGGATTGAACCGGTCAAAGGATTAGGTCTGACTCCAACGGATATTGGCGCAGGCGGCATTGAAAAGGGCCTTGATGGCCCAACTTGAGACGTTAGGAATCAGGTATGACCATGATTAACCTCACACCTTCGGACAGCATCCAGAGCGCCATCGACGATCATGGCGGACCCGGGGTGGAATTCATCCTTACCCCCGGAGACTATCGGCAAGAGATCGTTTTGCGCGGGTCGCGTGAGAGCAATAACGGCGTGTACGGTGCGCCTTTGCGCATCGTGCTGCAGGACGGTGCGCGGTTGCTCCCGTTTTCGGACAGTGACGATACGATAACTTTTCAAGCGGCGCGTTATGTGACGTTCGAGGGCGAAGGACCGGACCAATGCGTGGTCGTCGGCCCCGATGACAGCACAGACAGGCGCCAGGCGATTCATATCCACAGCAGTCCCAAGCAGGGGCGGTATCCAACAGGTCTGGTATTTCGCGGTTTGACGGTCGAAAAGCGTGGGGGCGATGCAATCAAGCATTCCGAGGGTATCGGCTGTGTCTTTGAAGACCTCGTGCTTGATGGCGAAGGCGGTTCCAACGAGGAAAGCCTCCTCGATGCCAACAAGTTTCTGAACCTGACCTTGCGCAATGTCACGATGCGGAACCTCAACAGCAGCGGGCTGATCCTGAAGGGCGGGGGCATTGGCGCAACCGTGGACGGGCTGACGGTGCGCAATGTTGAAAAAGGCGTCGAGGCGGGGGGCTACGAGGGGTCCGGATACTGGGCCTTTCTCATTGACCAACTGGCCAACGGCGGGGCTGACCTGCACGGCGACCCGATCATGGAAGCGGCGCGCGAGATCGTCCGCAGGTCGGGGGGCACGCTGCAATGGGGCGCGCGATGGGTCACTATGGAAAATGTTGATATCGAGGCGTTTAATTATCCTTTCCGGACCATCGACGCCTGGGACGTGGAGGTGACAGGCATTTTGCAGGGTCCGGTGGATCCGTTCTTCACCTCGTCGGCGGCAAGCGGTCGGGGCAGTTATGTCTCTTCGAATGTCACGATCAACGGAGAGTTGGTTGTGCCTGTCCGGGGGGAAAACGGACCCGTTTCCGAACCTGCGCCCGATCCGGAGCCCACGCCTGATCCGGAACCGGCACCGGAACCAACGCCAGATCCGGAACCGCAGCCGGACCCGTCGCCAGAGCCGATCGTCAGTCCGACGACCTATCAGAAGGGCGACGCAGGCAAAGACACGATCAGCGTCGGTAAGGATGACCTTCCCGATATCACCTTTGAAGGGTTTGACCTGGATTGGGATGGGTTCATGGAATACGTCATCGAAAAGGCCGACGACAAGGTGATCATCGACCTGCGTAGCCTTGATGGCGTAAGGCTCTTGATCAAGGGCAAGGATGTCCGGAGCCGCTGGATGTCCAGCGTGACCCTTCTGTAATGGGGTGACGTCATGAATTGTTGCCATCCCCAAGGGTCATACTGCCGGGGTGGCAACCCGGGACGCTGCTTGATTGCTGGTCCCGCCTTTTCCCGATCGGCGGGAACTCTCTCGCTCTGGCGCGTTTTCGTGCATTCCGCGCATTGCTGAATGCGGACGGCTATGGCACTAACAGGCGACAACTGAACGAATGAGTTTAGGACATGCCAGACTTTGCTGCCCGCCGAACACTGATGGTCGACACCCAGGTGCGCCCGTCTGATGTGACCAAGTTTCCAATCATCGATGCCATGCTGTCCGTCCGGCGGGAACTTTTTGTTCCGTCCGAACAGGTCGAAGCGGCTTACGTCAGCGAAAACATTCAGATCGCGCCGGGGCGCGTGATCCTGGAGCCGCGCACATTTGCGAAGATGCTGGATGCGCTTGGAATTGCGAGTGACGACCTCGTTCTCGATATCGGTGTTGGCTTTGGGTATTCGTCTGCCGTGATCGCCCGCATGGCCGAAGCGGTCGTTGCGGTGGAAGAAGACGAGGCGCTGGCCTCCGAAGCGCAATCCGTGCTTACGGAGGAGGGGTTCGATAGCGTCGTGCTCCACGTTGGCCCCCTGACCGAGGGCGCAGCGGATCATGGTCCCTATGATGTGATCATGGTGCAGGGCGGTGTCGAGGAGGTGCCGAAGGCGCTGTTCGACCAGTTGAAAGAGGGCGGGCGCATCGGTTGCGTGTTCATGGAGGGGCAGCTTGGCGTGGTGAGGATCGGTCACAAGATCGATGGCGACGTATCCTGGCGTTTCGCGTTCAACGCATCTGCGCCTGTTCTTGAAGGTTTCGAAAGAAGGGCCGCGTTCGCTTTGTAAGCGCGTGGACATTCGTACATAGTGATGGATATCACCACCAGGCAGGTCTTTTGGAGAGAGCAGAAATGGCGAAACACACAAAGGGCGTAGGCGTCGCATTGGCGTTGGCTCTGGCTCTGGGTGCGATGAGCGCAAAAGCGGAAACGCTCGCGGATGCCATGATCGGCGCTTACAACACCAGCGGCCTGCTGGAACAGAACCGCGCGGTGTTGCGTGCGGCGGATGAAGACGTCGCGCAAGCCGTTGCGGCGCTTCGGCCGGTCATCAATTGGTCGGCAGATGCAACACGTCAATTTGGCACCACGCGCAGCGCGACGACCTCCGGCACCATCGTTCCGACCGTATCCAACACGGTGTCGGCCAATCTTACGGCGCAGCTGACGGTGTTTGACAACGGTCAGAACAGGCTGGCCGTCGAAACCGCCAAGGAAGCTGTGCTCGGGACGCGGCAGACGCTGATCAATGTCGAACAGCAGGTCCTTCTGAGCGCGGTCGAGGCGTTCATGGAGGTTCGGCGCGCGCTGGAAAACGTCGCCTTGCGGCAGAACAACGTGCGCCTGATCACACAGGAATTGCGCGCCGCCCGCGAGCGTTTCGAGGTTGGTGAGGTCACACGGACGGATACATCGCTGGCCGAGGCCCGGCTGGCGGCTGCACGCAGTCAGCTTGCTGCCGCTGAAGGCGCCCTGACCATTGCACAAGAGCAATATCTGGCGATCGTCGGCCGTTTGCCTGGCCCGCTTCAACCGCCGCGTAACCTGCCAACGCTGCCGGCATCGGTGGAGGCGGCCAAGGCCATCGCCGTTCGCGAGCACCCCCAGGTGAAGTCGGTTCAGCACCAGGTGGCCGCAGCCGAACTGAACATCCTTCGGGCCGAGGCCGCCATGAAGCCGTCCGTGCGCCTGACCGGCCGTCTGTCGGTCACGGAGGGCACGGACTCAGACCGGTTCACGCGTGGCGGGTCCATCGGCATCGAAGCCGGCGGACCGATCTATCAAGGCGGACTTCTGACCTCGATCGCACGCCAGGCCATTGCGAACCGCGATTCGTCGCGTGGACAGCTTCTGCAGGTGATTGATCAGGTGTCGCAAAACGTCGGCAACACCTATGCGCAGCTTCGCATTGCCCAGGCCAGTCTGGAATCCAGCGAACGCCAGGTCCGGGCCGCCACGGTTGCGTTCCGTGGTGTTCGCGAAGAGGCGGCGCTTGGTGCCAGAACGACTCTGGACGTCCTGAACGCAGAACAAGAGCTTCTGGATGCCCGCTCGGCACGCATTTCGGCACAGGTTGACGAAAGCATTGCGGCCTACCGCGTTCTGTCATCGCTTGGGCGGCTGACGGCATCGGGCGTCGGACTGAACGTGCAGCAATACGATCCTGTCAGCTATTACAATCTTGTCAAAGACGGCCCCGCATTGAAAAGCAGGCAGGGACAGCAATTGGACCGTGTTCTCAAGTCTCTGGGAAAAGAGTAAGATTTTTTCCATCTGTTGTGTGATTGACTGGTCCGCGCTACCCTTGTCACGAGGTAGCAGTGGTGACGTATGTCGGATCCCTTGAGGAATGTGGAAATAGAAGATGTCCTGTCGTCGATCCGCAAGCTGGTTGCGGATGACGCGCGGTCGACACCTGCTGCGCCGAGGAAAGAACCGGATCGATTGCTTCTGACACCGGCGCTCCGCGTCAAGGATGCACCGGAACCGGTAAAGCCCGTCACGTCAGACACTTCCGAAACGGACTCCGAAGCTGTGCGCTCGCCCACGTCACAGCAGGTCTACCCAAATGACCTTCCGATTGACGCGGTGCCGGGGGATGCGCGGCTTGCCGATTTCGGTGAGGTGGAAGGCGCCTTTCCGGATGTTGATGACTTCAGAATGCCGGACGCCCCCCAAACCAAACAGGCGGAGCCGCAGAGCGACGCTTTGCAAGGTGCGTCGCGCCTCGACCTTGGGCGTTTGATCGAAGAAGAGGTCGCCGCAGCGCTGAACGACGTGTCGGAGCAGGACGACGCTGCTTCCGCAGACGAACATGAGCCGGAAGACCTCGATGATCTCCGGATAACAGGTGGCGGGTACCAAGGCGACGAAGCCGAGTATTTGGTCGCGGATGAGGCTGACATTGACCATCCCTATGCGCCGTTCCTTGAGGTGCCGCCTGACGACGGAATCATCGACCTGTCGACAGCCGCTGTTTCGGGTGATGCCCCGCCGATGGAAGGTCAGATTGATTTGCCACCGCCGCAATCGCTGGAAGACAAGGTTGCGGCGCTTGGGCGTCTCGTGGCGCGGAACGCGGATGATTTTGAGGAAGAACGCGACACACCTGATGCGGATGACCTGACGGCCGTGTCGGAGCCCATGACCTGGCCGGACGCCGCGCCCGCGAACGAAGATGCAGACGCACCGGCAGAACACGAACCCAGTGTTCCGCAGCCTGAAACGGCATGGGCTTCGCCGGGTGACGAAACGCCGCCCGCTGACGAAACGCGTGTCGCGGCCATCGACCTGCCCGAACCGGAGCCCGTGTCAGAAGCCGCGCCCGTGGCGGACATGCGGCAACCGGACGACGTTGAGCACGCGTCCAACGGCGACCTGGTCGCGGCGCAGCCAGTGGCGACCGCAGAACCCGGTTTGCAGATTGACGAGGACATGCTGCGCGAGATGGTCAGCGCGATTGTGCGACAGGAATTGCAAGGTGCGCTTGGCGAACGGATCACGAGAAACGTGCGCAAGCTGGTGCGCCGGGAAATCCATCGGATGCTGATCGCACAAGAGATGGACTGAGCTGCGCAATATCGAACTACGCGCCGCTTCCGACTTTCCGACCCACAAAAAAAGTGCGCTTGATCAACAAGCGCACTTTCTTGAAATCAGAGGGTAATCAGGCAGCTTCTGCTTGCTGAGCAGCTGCATTCCGACGCTCGCTTTCCTCGCGCGACAGCGCGACGGACGTGCGAACACCCTTGCCGACGAATTCCATCAGGCCCGAAACGACGCGTTCGTTCGGGTCAATTCCGGCGCAGCTCAGCACTTCGCGTCCATCGCGCGAACGCGCCCAGCGGGCGATCTGCTCTGGGCCATTTCCATACTTCTTGTCGTCTGCAATGGCATCGTCTAGTGCGGCCAGTACCACGGCAGCAAACAGCTTGCGCGCGCGATTACCTTGTTCCGCGTTGAAGGCGGTACCGTCAACGAAATCTTTCATGATCCGTCCTGTGATTATTGGTCTTGTGTTTTCCGGCGTGGCGCTCGTTATGGCGCATTCCAAGCGATTCGGATACCCTATATTTGCATACCTTTTATGCATTTACTGCATGGCTTCGGCCGGTCGCAAACTAGCTCTCGTCGGCTGGACACCTCCGGCTGCTCAAGATATAGGGGCGGCCAACGTTCGATCAACCTTTTGTCAAAGTTTTGCCATGCCCAAAATCAACGGTAACGAAATCCGCCCCGGCAACGTGCTCGAGCATAACGAAGGCCTGTGGGTCGCCGTTAAGGTGGACCATGTGAAACCTGGTAAAGGCGGTGCCTTTGCACAGGTGGAAATGAAGAACCTGCGCAACGGATCCAAGCTGAATGAACGGTTCCGCTCAGCCGACAAGGTGGAGCGCGTGCGCCTTGAACAAAAGGACATGCAGTTTCTGTATGAAACCGACGGCATGCTGGTTTTCATGGATACGGAAACTTACGATCAGGTGGAGCTGCCTGCGGATATCCTGGGCGAGCGGCGTCCGTTCTTGCAGGATGGCATGACGATTGTCGTGGAATTCTACGAGAGCGAAGCGCTGAATGCGACGCTGCCGCAAAAGGTGACGTGCCAGGTGACGGAAACCGAACCGGTGGTCAAAGGCCAGACTGCTGCCAACAGCTTCAAACCCGCGATCCTTGATAACGGGGTCAAGGTGATGGTGCCGCCCTTCGTCGGTCAGGACGAGATGATCGTCGTGAACACCGAAACCATGGAGTATTCCGAGCGCGCCTGACATAGGAACCGGCGCGCCCACTCCGAAACCATAGGGCGCAC
>CAYZAD010000145.1:3611-7337 GCA_964476315.1 uncultured Rhodobacterales bacterium | reverse complement strand
GGCATGGGTGCCGTGGTTGCGATAGGTCGCGTTCGGCACATCGCCCCCGGTATATCCCACACGGGTTTCCAGCACTCCGGGCAGCTTGCGGATCAAATCCTGCATCCCCCAGAAACAGCCTCCAGCCAATACAGCCCGTTCAGTCATGCCACGTCCTCCACTTGGTCCAGATAAGCGCCGTACCCTTCGGCTTCCATGTCATCGCGATGGATGAACCGCAGGCTGGCAGAATTGATGCAATAGCGCAAACCACCCCGGTCTTGCGGACCATCCGGGAATACGTGCCCCAGATGACTGTCACCATGGGTCGAACGCACTTCGGTGCGGATCATCCCATGGCTCAGGTCGCGCAATTCGTTGATATGCGCAGGCTCAATCGGCTTGGTGAAACTCGGCCAACCGCAGCCGGACTCGTACTTGTCAGCACTGGCAAACAGGGGTTCTCCGCTTACGATATCAACATAGATGCCCGGCTCCTTGTTATCGAGATATTCCCCCGTACCCGGCCGTTCCGTACCGCTTTCCTGCGTGACGTAGAACTGCTCCGGTGTCAGGGTTGCGATGACGTCCGGGTTCTTTTCGTATTTGGCCATGAGGGCGCCTCCATTTCCACTTCATGACAATAAATGGCGCTTGTTGATCCAAGTCCAACCCTTGTTACAGCACGGTCTCCGCGTCGTGACCCGCAATGCGCGGGCGCCCGGTCGCCTCTACGGTGATGCGCGCTTCCACGAACATCTCGCGCGATTCAATCTCGGCCAGCTTGACGTCACGCGTGACATGCACATGCACTGATTCAGCCCCTGCTGCCTCTGCATCTGCGCGCGCCGCATCCTGCAAGACACGCTCCATCGCCCGCAAGGCCGGTTCCACCTCCGGAAAATCCTGCGGTGCGTCCCCGGTATGCGCGCGGTAAAGGCCCTCGCTCGGCGATGTCACCATCCCTTCGCGCAGCATCCGGATGCGCCCTGTCACCGCGCCAATCGCATTGGCCACATCCCCATGTTCCGGCAGCAAGGTGTCGGCATTCAGCCACGCGCCAACCGCCGGATAAGTCGCCGCGGCAGAGGCCCCAAGCCCCACGACAGGCACGTCCAACCCGGCGCTGAGACGCACCAATCCCGGGGTCCGGCGCAAGCCACGATGCAAAAGTACATGGCGCGCCAAGGCCTTTGGATCATCCAGACCATCTGCCGCAAACGCCGCTTCCAGAAGCGCGGTTCCCGTAGCCTGCGTCAACGCATCGACAATCTGTTGTGCCATCGCCTCGGCTGTCTCGGCAATCCGATGGCCCGCCCCACCGCGTCGGCGCGCCAAGAGCAGCAGCGCCATGCGCGACGCCTCGGCATCCCAATGATCGAACCGGCCCAGAACGTGCAAGGCATCTGTCGGGGTCACCCCGGCAACCTGCACCAGCCCACGCGACACGAGCACCTTCAGAGCCTGCACATCCAACCGCGTCCGCAGCACATTGCCCAAAGGTTGCGGCACTTCCGTCATCCGCTCCAGCAAGCCCCGTGGCCGGTCTGCCAGTCCGACCTCGTCCTGGCCCGGCACGCACCGCACAAAGCGTCCGTCATGTTCTGCCGGTGTCGACCGGTTCAACTGCGCCTCCAGCGCGGCATGCACCTCGTCTGGCATGTCCCGTGCAATCAGCGCGATTGGCAAAACCCGCTTCGGACCAAGCGTGACCTCGGCCACCAAACCCTGATCCGAAACATGGACCTCGCTGTCCCCGCCCAGACCATGGGTGCGCATCGCCACGGCTTCGACCATTGTCCGATGCGGACCAACCCGCGCCCCGTCCGGATCGATCACCGGACGTCCACGTTCCAGCAAGGCGATATCTGTCGTCGTGCCGCCAATATCCGACACCAACGCGTGATCCGCACCGGTCAGCCAACGCGCGCCGACGATCGACGCGGCAGGCCCGCTCAGGATTGTCTCGATCGGCCGTTCCTGCGCCTGTTCGGCCGACATCAGCGCGCCGTCGCCGCGCACCACCATCAAAGGCGCATCGATCCCCAATGCGCGCAAGGCCCCTTCCGCCCGCCCGATCAACCGGTGCGTCAACCCGATCAAGCGCGCATTCAGCACGGCCGTCAGCGCGCGCTTCGGCCCGCCCAGCTTGGCTGACAATTCATGCGAACAGGTCACGGGCCGCCCTGTCGCAGCCCGCACCGCATCGCGCGCAGCAGTCTCGTGCGCGGGATTACGGGTCCCGAACTGCGCAGCGATTGCAAAGGCCGACACATCCTGCACAGCGGCCCATTCGGCAATGGCGGCCACGTCCAGTGGCGCAACTTCTGCCCCGCCATGCGTGTGTCCTCCGGTTGTCACCAGAACGGGATCGCCCGACAGCGCCTCGGCCAGACCCTGCGCCGCCAGGTCCCGCTCGGAAAAGCCGATATAGATCAACGCAACCCGGGCGCCTTGGCCTTCGACAAGCGCATTGGTGGCCAAGGTCGTGGACAGGGAAGCCAGCGCGATATCAGACGGCCGCACACCGGATTTTCCCAGAACGGCGCGCACGGCCGCAGACACGCCTTCGGCAAGGTCATGCCGCGTGGTCAGGGATTTGGCGCTGGCAATCACCGCCTCTTCATCGCGCATCAGCACTGCATCGGTATAGGTGCCGCCCGTGTCCACACCCAACAGTATTGCCATAAACCCGCCTCCCGGACCTGACTTATCCTAGACGTCAGAGCCAGCCCGCGTGTTTGCGACATCGCGCAGTCGCATCACGGCCCAGCGCGCCGCATCCGCAACCGTGGGGTCAGGATCCTCCACCAACCGCTGTGCCACAGACAGCAATCGCTCCGATCCGGAATTCCCGATCGCATAAAGAACGTTTCGCACGAACCGGTTGCGCCCGATCCGTTTGACCGGCGATCCGGAGAACCGCGTCCGGAACCCTGCATCATCAAGCTGTGCCAGCTCTGCCAGATCAGGCGCTAGCAGATCCTCCCGCGCGTGGTATTTCACCTCTGCCGCGCGGCTTGCAAACTTGTTCCAGGGGCAGACAGCCAGACAATCGTCACAGCCATAGATGCGATTGCCCATCAAGGCGCGCAGGTCTTCGTCCACCGGCCCGTGATGCTCGATCGTGAGATACGAAATGCACCGCCGCGCGTCCAACTGATAGGGTTTGGGAAAGGCATCCGTCGGGCACACATCCAGACAGGCCCGGCACGAACCGCAATGGTCGATTTCGGCTGCATCCGGCTGCAGGTCCAATGTGGTGAAGACCGACCCGATAAAGAACCATGATCCCAACTCGCGCGAAACGAGATTGGTATGCTTGCCTTGCCAGCCCAGCCCCGCCGCCTGCCCAAGCGGCTTTTCCGGAACGGGGGCGGTGTCGACAAAAACCTTCACCTCTCCGCCTGCTTCGGCGATCATCCATCGCGCCAGCCGTTTCAGCCTTTTCTTGACCACATCGTGATAGTCACGGTTCTGCGCATAGACGGAAATCGCCGCCTGCTCCGGTCGTTCAAGAACGTCCAGCGGATCATGGTCGGGGCCGTAATTCTCGGCCAGGACGATCACCGACCGCGCCTCGGGCCACAACACCTGTGGCGCACCGCGCCAGTGGGACCGCTCCGCCAGCCAGCGCATCTGGCCATGATAACCCGCATCGACAAACGCCTGCAGTCGCGCTGGCATCTCGGGCACATCCCAAGGCCGACAGATGCGACAGGCCGAAAACCCTTCGACCAGCGCCTG
>CAYZAD010000145.1:0-3601 GCA_964476315.1 uncultured Rhodobacterales bacterium | reverse complement strand
TTCACTCGGGCCGTGAGCTCCATCTGAGCCCTTTCTACTCTTTCCAAATACCTCCGGGGGTTTGGGGGCCCCCCCCCAATGCCGGATGTTTCTAAGGAAACATGCGGCCCGGTTCAGAAATCCAGATCAGCATAATGCGGCGGTTGCGGAAAGCCCGACACCTGGTCGGCGAGGATCGACCGGAAGGCCGGGCGCGACTTGATCTTCGCATACCAATCCTTCACCGCTTCACTGCGGTTCCAGTCCACGTCGCGAATATAGTCGAGGGACGACAGATGCGCCGCCGCTGCAAAATCGGCCAGGGTCATGGTGTCCCCGGCCAGCCAGCGGCGGTGATCCAGCAGCCATGCCATGTAATCGAGGTGATACTTGATTGCCTTCGCCCCAGCCTTGACGTTCCCGCTGTCAGGAAAGCCCTGCTTGGTGACCTTCTTGTTCACCCGCTCATAGAGCAGTTTCGATGTCACCTCGTTGTGGAACTTGTCGTCAAACCAACCGACAAGACGCCGTACCTCGTAACGGGCCTCGGAGGAACGCGGCATGAGCGGCGGTTCCGGATACTTCTCTTCGATATATTCGCAGATCGCGGCGCTCTCGGCCATCGTGCGGCCATCGATCTTGAGCACTGGCACCTTGGCCGCCGGATTGCGTCGCAGGAAATCCGGATCTTTTTCCCAGTATTTCTCTTCGATCAGCTCACACTCGATCTTTTTTTCGGCAAGGCTCAAACGCACCTTGCGGCAGAACGGAGACAAGGGAACATGATACAACTTCGCCATTTGGGATGCGCCCTGATGAAACCTCAAGCCCACCCTAATTGCCGCGAAGCGCAGGGCGTTTCAATGGTCCGTCGCGCGATTGTGGCAAAGCGCGCGGTTTTCGTCTCACCCGACAAGGCGCTCACTGAAAGCAGGCGGACCGTCCGTCAAGGTTGATCGTCTCTGCTCCGGCCCGGATCGAGGCAGAGCGGCGTTGAACAAACCCGCTGGGCTGAGAGGCCGACCGGGTCTTGGGGGATGGCAAGACCGCCGCCAGTCGCGACGCCTGGGTCGCAGTCAGATCGCGCGCGTCAACGCCGAAATAATGCACCGCGGCGGCCTGCACCCCGAACACGCCTTCATCGAACTCGGCAATATTAAGATACACTTCAAGGATGCGCCGCTTTGACCAAAGCGCCTCAACTGCAGGGGTCAACGCCGCTTCCATGCCCTTGCGCACCCAGGATCGCCCCTGCCACAGGAAGACATTTTTCACCACCTGTTGTGAAATGGTCGATGCGCCCCGCGTGCCACCCGCTTCGATTGCGGCCCGGATGGCGTCGACATCGAACCCCCAGTGCAAACAGAAATTTGCATCCTCCGCAGCCACCACAGAACGCATCATGACCGGCGCAATCTGCTCTGCCGGAACCCATGTGTGGTCGACCGGGTCCCCCAATCTGCGTCCCTCGGACCACATGGTATGGTTGGTGGGTGGATTTACATAGCCGAACAAGGCGACCACCGCCAGGCACAGGACAATCGCCAGAAGTGTGGACCTGATCGTCCATTTCACCAGCCACCGATAGGGCGCAAGAATGCGATCCACCAGGGTGGTTGGCTTTGCCTGCCGCTTTCCAGCCCGCTTCTTCTTGGTCAGCTTCGGGCCTTGCTGCGATATCGGTTTCGTTTTTTCCACTGCCATTGTCGGCACACTAGGCCCAACCGCCATGCAAGAAAACATCCATCGCCAAACACGTTAAGCAGATACGGTATCGAAAGAATCGGCTGCAAGATTGGCACCACTGTGGCGAGACGATGTTGTGATTTACTTTTGCGACATACGCCGTAACACCTTGGCCATGCTGCTGATCATTCTCTATTGCGGGTTCTACCTTTCGGGGTTGCTGATCGCCCGATGGCTGACCTTGCCAAGGCAAGCGCTGGTCAGTGGAGTTACTGTAAGCGGGGCCGCAGCGCTGGCATCGCTCACATTATGGCTGCTGGCCCGACCAGCATTCATCGAACCCTGGCTTGCGATTGCCATGGGCGGTGCCGTTGCGCTTCCGGCCTTGCTGCTTGGGCTTGGGCTTTTGGCGGGGTGGTGGGTGCGCCACAGGTCGGGATCACGCAGTGCGCTTGCCGCAGCTGCTTTTCTTCCCGTGATGGCGCTTTTGATCCCGTTGATCGGGTAAACCGCCCTCACCCGACGGGGACGGCACAAAAAACGCCCGGTCAAAGGACCGGGCGTTCTCTGGCAACCTATAGCGTGAACTATTCCGCCGGAACCGCTTTTTCCTCGATCCCCAAGGGGTGACCGATCTTGTCGAGCATTTCTTTCGGACAGACCTGGACGAAGTTGGCCAGTTCAATGTCCCAATGCTGCAAGATGTCCTGCGCCTTGCGGCTCATGGTCTCTTCGACATGCCGCTCGATCAGGCCTTCCAACTGACCAATCCAATGCGGCACGGTCACCGGGCAAGTGACCAGGCTTTCCATGTTCATCAACGCCTGCGCCTTGCCTTCGGGGTCGTAAAGGTACGCCATCCCGCCGGTCATGCCCGCGCCGAAGTTCGCGCCAATATCACCAAGGATCACCGCGACGCCGCCGGTCATGTATTCACACCCGTTCGATCCGCAGCCCTCGACAACCACCTTGGCCCCCGAGTTGCGTACAGCGAAACGCTCGCCCGCACGACCTGCGGCAAACAGGTATCCATCGGTAGCGCCGTAAAGCACAGTATTGCCGATGATGGTGTTGTCAGACGCGGTCAACGGGCTGACCTGTGGAGGACGCACCACAATCGTGCCACCCGAAAGACCCTTGCCGACGTAGTCGTTGGCGTCGCCGGACACTTCGAGTTTCAGCCCCGGCGCGGCGAACGCGCCCAGCGACTGACCCGCAGAGCCGGTCAGTTTGACCGTCAGGTGGTTGGGCTGCAGTGCATTGCGCATGCCGAACTTGCGCACGATATGCGACGAGGTGCGTGTGCCCACCGTCCGGTGCGTGTTCTGGATCGCATAGGACAGCTGCATCTTCTCGCCATCCTCGAGGAACCGCGCCGCATCGCGTACGATTTCCGCATCCAGAGTATCCGGCACGGCGTTACGCGGCTTGTTGCGGTCATAGACAATATCGTCCGAGCCATCGACGCGGATCAGAAGTGGGTTGAGGTCCAGGTCGTCAAGATGATCCGACCCGCGGCTGACCTGGCTGAGCAGATCGGCGCGACCGATCACTTCATCGATGGACCGTGCCCCGATGGAGGCCAGCACTTCCCGTACTTCCTGTGCGTAGAAGGTGATCAGGTTTACCACCTTGTCCGCGTTGCCGGTGAACTTGGCCCGCAAGGCTTCATCCTGGGTACAAACCCCGACCGGGCAGGTGTTCGACTGGCACTGACGCACCATGATACAGCCCATCGCGATCAGCGCGGCGGTGCCGATGCCGTATTCCTCGGCCCCCATCATCGCCGCCATGACGATGTCGCGCCCGGTGCGCAGGCCGCCATCGGTGCGCAGCGTGATCCGGTCGCGCAGGTTGTTCATGGCGAGAACCTGATGCGCCTCGGTCAGGCCCATCTCCCACGGCAGACCCGCGTATTTGATCGAGGTCGCGGGCG
>CAYZAD010000144.1:0-7348 GCA_964476315.1 uncultured Rhodobacterales bacterium | reverse complement strand
CACGTTTGCCCGCAAGCGATTGTCTGATCGTGAACAAATTCGGGAAGCATGAAGCAGACGGGCGTGGATTTCGGACCGTGATCGGAGAGGCCCTTGCTCTTGAACTGCCGGTTCTGGTTGGACTGAACGCCCTTAATGCCGACGCATTCCTCGAGTTCAGTGGCGGTATTGCGAAGAGAATGGAGCCGAGAACATACGATATCGAGCAATGGCTCTTGAGCAGCATCGCTTAACGGCGAGATGTGGCGTGTTGAACCGTTGCATGGAAAGGCCGATAGGGCAGAAAAATCGAGATGAGCGTCAATAGCCGAGAGACTGCATCTCCAGGTGGCGCATTTTAATCGGCTGTGTTGCATAAAATCCGTGGGTCGTTCCTTTCGTGAATTCACTGTGGTGGCTCGGATGACCCTGCGTTCCGAAAACGGGACAGGTCCAGGCTTGCGCCACACGGCTGGCGGAAGCGGGTGCTTCGGAGCGCGAGATCATGGCTTGGACCGGGCACACGTCGCCGCAAATGGTCCAGATTTACGCAGGTAAGGCCCGTCGAGGGCTTATGACAGATCGCGGATTTGCGAAGCTGCAGAAGAACGTAACGGGTTCAAAATTGACGAACCCGGTTACCAAGGTTCGACAAAATCAAAAAGTCAATGATTACAACGAAAGAAGGAGGGAAGTGGCGGACCGAGGAGGATTCGAACCCCCGACCCCTTGATTCGTAGTCAAGTACTCTATCCAGCTGAGCTATCGGTCCACGAGGCGGGGGAATAGACTTTGCGCTCAGGCTGTGCAAGCGCAAAGTTGGCTTTTTTCGGCTTCAGCGTTTTCCAATCCCCATCACGTCGCCCATGGGCAGGCTGATGCGGAACGCGGTGCCTGTGTCATCCGATTTCAACAGCGTGAGCGTGCCGCCATGGCCGCGCACCAGTTCATCTGCGATTGCAAGCCCAAGACCGGAGCCGCCTTTGCGCGCCCCGCCCTGAAAGGGTTGGAACAGGTATTCTCTGGCTTTGGGCGGCAATCCCGGCCCGGTGTCGGTCACGTCTATGCACCACGTGTCGTCGCTGGCCCGGGCCGAGACGCTGATTTCACCCGGCTGGCCGGTGCCGATGATGGCTTGGCGGGCATTGCGCACAAGGTTCGACAGAACGCGGTACATCTGTTCGGGATCGGCCCGCACCATGAGATTGCCCGGCACGTCCTCGCTCAGGCTGAGATCGAAATCCCCGATGGCCAGACGCTCACTGTCCAGCACGTCTCCGACCAGTTCGGCAAGGTTGAACAATGTCAGCGTCGGCGCGGGTTCTTCGGCACGCCCAAAGGCAAGCGTGCTTTCGCAAAGCGACACGGCACGGGTGATCGAATTCACCAGCTTTGGCGCCATGCGCTTCACGGTCGGATCCTCGCTCATTTCGATCCGGTCGGTAAAGAGCTGCGCCGAGGTCAGGATGTTGCGCAGATCGTGGCTGACCCGCGCAACCGCGCCACCCAGTTGCGCCAGGCGTTCTTTCTGTCGCAAGGCCTGCGTCAGCTGCGTCTGCAAGGATTGAAGGGCTTCTTCCGCCTCGCGCAACTCCGTCACGCTGGCCGACGGCTTGATCACCCGGCGCGCGTCTTCCGGGGCCATGGCGTAGCTTTGCATGTGTCCGACAACACCCTTGATGGGTTTCACAAGCAAGACACGAACGGCCAGAAACAACAGCCCGGCCGTCACGATCGAGATCACGGCAGACAGGATGAGGATACGAAACCCGTAATCGATAATGGCCGCCCGCAGTTCGGAAGTCTCCAGGGTGATTTCGATCAGAAGACCGCCATCCCGGAACGGGTTGCCAATCACCCTGATCATTTCGGGTTCGGGGTTCAGCAACCGCGCCATCGCGTCGCGTATCAGGCTCAGTGCGGTGGCATCCCGCAGATCGAATGTCGCCGCCACCTCGCCCGGCATCGGAGACGACAAGACCAACTGCCGCAGTTCATCGCGCCGCAGCACCACGTTGAAGACACCCGCGTTCAGCAGCAGCTCTTCTTCGAGTTCCATGTCGATCATGTCGTCCGCCAAGAGCGCGAGCGAAGCGATCTGTGCCCGTTCCAGTCGGTTGAGCAGGAAGTCCTCCCGGAAGCGCGCCACCGATGGCACGAAGATAAGGATTTCCGCGATCATCACGAAGATGACCGTCAGGATAAGGAATCGGCCGGATAGCGAATTCATGATGCAAGGCTCCTCCGACCGACCCTTTTAGGGAAGCCACTTCTGAACAAATCCGACAACTCTTTTCACTGTGTCACTTTCGAACAATCGAGGCGAGAAATAAGCACCCGCCGCGCGTTTGTTAAGCTCTCCGATCGTCGGGTACGGCGCGACCATCGCGGCAACCTGAGACATCTTCATCTTGTTCGCGATGACCAGAGCCCAAAGGTTGATCAACTCGCCCGCCTGCTCTCCGGCAATCGACGCGCCCACCGGGCGGCCCTTGACCACCATCACCTTGATCAGGCCCCGGGTCTTGCGTTCCGCGATGGCGCGGTCGTTATGGCTGAAGTGGAACCGGACCACTTCAAGCCTTGAGCCGTGCTCTTTCTTCGCCTGCGCCTCTGTCAGGCCGACCTGCGCCAGTTCCGGCTGGGTGTAGGTCGCCCAGGGAATGTGCCGCGTGGTGGCTTTTGACGGCAGGCCAAACAACATGGAGCGGATGATCACACCGGCATGGTAGCCCGCGACATGTGTGAACTGCAGGCCACCGGCCACATCGCCAATCGCGTATACCTTCTTGTTGGAAGTGCGCAGGCTGTCATCCACCTCGATGCCGGTGCGATGCGTTTTGATGCCCGCCTTGTCCAGGCCCAATCCGTCCGTATTGGCGCGGCGGCCCACGGCCATCAAAAGATGCGTGCCTTTGAAAACGCGCCCATCCTCGGCTTCGATTTCAATCGCACCGGCCGTGCCGCGCACTTCTTTGGCCAGGGCATTCTCGGCGATCTCGATGCCTTCGGCACGCAGGTTGTCCAGCACGATCCCGGCCAATTCCGGATCGTCCTTGCCCAGCGCCTTCATGCCTTCGATCACGGTCACCTTCGACCCCAGACGCCGATGCGCCTGCGCCATTTCCATACCGATGGGGCCACCGCCAACCACCAACAGATGCTCGGGCTGTTCGCGCAGTTCCCACAGAGACTCGTTTGTGATGAACGGCACCGTATCAAGGCCGGGAATCGGCGGCACGAAGGGGCTGGAGCCGGTTGCGATCACCACCCGGCGCGCCGTGATGATATGCTCACCCGCCTGCACTTCGGTCGGCGAAATGAATGCACCACGTTCTTCAATGACACGCACACCGAACCCTTCAAAGCGCTCCACGCTGTCCATCGGTTCGATCTGGCGTATGACGTCGGCCACGTGATCCTTGGCGGCCGCGTAATCGACATCCGGTGTCACATTCGCGATGCCATACTGCGCCGCGTGGGTCATCGTGTGGGCCGCTTTGCCAGAGGCCAGGATCGCCTTGGAAGGCACACACCCGTAGTTGAGGCAGTCTCCACCCATCTTGTGCGCTTCGAGCAGAACAACCGAGGCCCCCATCTGCGATGCGCCCGCTGCTACCGAAAGACCGCCGGAACCGCCGCCGATGACAAGCACGTCTGTCTTGATCTTTTCCATGATCACAGGCCTTTCTTGCCGCGAACGGCCTTGAGCGCGATGGGAAGTGCGGCCAGCACACACAAGCCAAGGATCGGCAAGAGGATATGCGGCTCGAAGATGATACCAAGGTTTGGCGTCTCACCGCGTTCAAACACTTCGCCAAGGCCCGCGCCGACCGAGGTATAGACCACGGCCCCCGGAATGATCCCTAGAAAGGTCGATACGAAAAACCGGTAAAGCGGCACGCCGACAAGTGCGGGCACAAGGTTCGCAACAAAAAAGGGCACGGCGGGCACAAGGCGGATCAGGAACAGCATCGACCACTGGTTTTCATCGATCCCATCCTTGATCTTGCGCACTGCGCCGTCGCTGGCGTCCATCTTTGCGGCGAGCTTTTCGCCAAGCCCGTAACGGGCGGCGAGAAAGATCACCGTGGCGCCAAGGGTCGCCCCCAGGACGTTGAACAAGGCCCCCGGAAAGGTGGCAAACAGGAACCCGCCGGTCAGCGTTGCAATGGTCGCCCCCGGCAGCGAAAAGCCAACGATGATGATGTAGGCCAGAATGAACAACCCTGCTGTCAGGGCGTAATTCGCATCCCGGAAAGCAGTCAGCGCTTCGCGGTTCGCCGCCAGAGCCTCAAAGCTCAGGTAATCCTTCAGCGTAAACGCACCAATGATGGCAACCGCTGCGATGGCAGCCATCGGCGCATACCGCTTCCAGGCGGGGGTGTTCGGGGTCTGGGTCATATCTGTCATGTGTCTCAAGGCCGAGGCAGGCCACCTTTTCGAATGTCGTGTTTCTGTTGCCCAGAACATGACCCCTTCAGCGCCCCGGCAACAGCCGCCTCACGCCCGCTTGATACGCGGTGACGCTTTACGTGAGAATTACCCCGTTTCGCGCCCAGACTGAAACAATCCCCGCCCACAGCCTGCAGGTTTGTTGCACTATATGTCACGCGGACACGCGCCCGTGCCATTTGTTTCAGGGAATCCTGACAAAATGCGCCCTACTCCGCTCGTCTTATGCGATAATTCCCCGAGCATTGCGCAAAAGGTGGCGGGTCGCAGCCCCTCATCGGCAACGCATCTATGCGTGGCGCAAAACCTGCAAAAACCCTGCGGACAGCGTTTGACAAGCCACATTCACCTGCCTATAGCACGGGCTTCGAATAGCACCGGCGGACGAATCCGCGCCCCCGGACCGACAAGACGGAGTAGGACGCGATGAAACGCACCTTTCAACCTTCGAACCTCGTACGCAAGCGGCGTCATGGGTTCCGTTCGCGCATGGCCACAAAAGCCGGGCGCAAGATCCTGAACGCACGCCGCGCACGCGGTCGCAAGTCGCTGAGCGCGTAAACGCGTCTCACGACACGGATCAAGACAATGACACCGCCGAAGGCCTCCTTGGACACAAGGGGAACCAAGCCTTCGGCGGTATCGTCATGTCCGATGGTCACGATTCTGCGCCATCGCGCCGATTTCCTGCGCGCCACCCGATCCCGGCGGCAGGGCACCAATGGCATGTTGGTGCAGGCCCGGGATCGCGGTGATGACGATCCCACAATCCGCGTGGGCTTTACCTGCTCGAAAAAGATCGGCAACGCGGTGGCGCGCAACCGCGCCAAGCGCCGCCTGCGCGCTGTGGCCGACGCCGTTCTGAAAGAACACGCAAGGCCCGGCCACGATTACGTGCTGATTGGCCGCCCCGGCGTCACCATCGACCGACCATTTGCGGATTTGAAGGGCGACCTGCGCTATGCATTGCGCAAATTGCACGCGGGCCAACCTGCATGACGCCCCTCGCCTATGTGCTCGCCTTACCGGTCAAGGCCTACCGCCTCGTCTTCAGCCCCTGGGTCGGTCACAACTGCCGGTATCACCCGACCTGCTCCGCCTATGCGCTTGAAGCGCTTGAAAAACACGGTGGTCTGAAGGGCGGCTGGCTGGCCGCGAAACGCATTGCGCGCTGCCATCCCTGGGGCAATTCCGGCATCGACAACGTCCCCTGACCTGCAACACAAGGCCCGCCTGCCCCGTCGTGCGCGCTCACGCAGGGGTGTTGAGGGATCACTTGCCGATACGGTACTATAGACACATATCGATAAGGGATCCCGACCCTCCGGGACACAGATACGCGTGACAGGAGACCAGAGATGACCAAAGCATTGATGACCCGCCGCACCGTAATCGCCAGTGGCGGCTCGCTTCTTGCCACGAGCGTCGCAGGAACGCTGACCCCGGCCCAGGCCCAATCCGTGGCCCCAACACCCTCCATGCGCGGCGGCGCCAACAATTACCGCCCCGGCGCGCCGATCGTCGACCGGATCGGCGGCGGGGGATTCTGGATGTCAGGCACCGTCAGACGGGCCGGTGACGGCGCGCCGCTGGCAGGTCAACGCATCCAGATCTGGGCCCATACAACCGAAGGCCATGAACGCGATCCCCACAGCCATGGCGCGACCCTGACCGATGAGAACGGCGTCTTCCGTCTCGAGATGCCGCAGATCGTCCCGGCCTTTGGTCAGGCGCATGCGCATCTGGCTTATGACAGCGGCGAGTTTGAGACCGTTTTCCTGCGCCCGCTCATGAACAGCCCGCGCGACACCTCTTTGGAAGCACATTTCGTTCTGAAACCCGCCTGAGTTCCTTGTCACCAGATCCGACATCGCGATTCCGCACCGCGGCACTCTGGGCAATCTTGACCATCATGGCGGCGGTGCCTTTGGGGCTTGCCGCCCTCAGCCCGTATCTCGCATGGCGCGAACCGCTCTATATCCTTGCCGGATTCGCCGGCATCGTGGCGCTCTCGGGCATGCTCTTTCAACCGCTGATGGCGGCTGGCCTGCTTCCCGGACTCGCACCGGGACGGGCCAGGCAGGTTCACCGCTGGCTGGGCATCGCGATTGTCCTGAGCGTCATGGTGCATGTCGTCGGGCTTTGGCTCACCAGCCCGCCCGACGTGATCGACGCATTGCTGTTTCGCTCCCCCACACCGTTCTCGGCATGGGGGGTGCTCGCGATGTGGGCCCTGTTCGCAACCGCCCTGCTGGGCCTGTCCCGACGCAGGTTCCGCGGTAAGCTTCGTATGTGGCGCATGGCCCACAGCCTGTTGGCGGTCATCATCGTGGCCGGCACCGTCGTTCACGCCGTCCTGATCGAAGGCACGATGGAATCCGTTTCGAAACTCACGCTCTGCGCCGTCGTGCTGGCCGCGCTGTTTCTTGCCTTGCGCCGTCTTCGCGTCTGGGCCCGGCTTGGTGCTTCCGGCTAGACCAGCTTACACACCCAGACAGTAGCGCATGATCGCCTTCTGCGCATGCAGCCGGTTCTCGGCCTCGTCAAAGATGACCGACTGTGGCCCATCCATCACCTCCGACGTCACCTCCTCACCGCGATGCGCCGGCAGGCAATGCATGAACAGCGCGTCCGGCTTGGCGTGGCTCATCAATGCTTCATTCACCTGGAACGGGCGCAACATGTTGTGCCGCCGTTCGCGTGCAGATTGCGCGTCATGCATGCTGACCCAGGTATCCGCGACCACAAGATCGGCGCCCTCGACCGCCTTCACAGGATCGCGCTCGATGGCCACCGATACACCGGCATTGCGCGCCAGCCCAACGAACTCCATCTCGGGGTCAAGCTGCACCGGCCCGGTGAAGGTGAAGTCAAACCCGAACTGCGCCGCCGCATGCAGGAAGGACGCGCAGAC
>CAYZAD010000143.1:0-7354 GCA_964476315.1 uncultured Rhodobacterales bacterium | reverse complement strand
CAAGGTTCAGCGCGATCACGTTGATGATCGGGGCCAGCGCATTGGGCAGCGCGTGTTTCACGATGATCCGCATCGGCGACATGCCCTTGAGCCGTGCCATCTCGATATAGGGAGAGGCCAGCAGGTTGATGATCGCCGCGCGGGTCATGCGCATCATGTGCGCGGTGACGACCAGCGTCAGCGTCAGCGCGGGCAGGAAGGCCCGGTAGAGGTATTCGCCCAGTGTCGGGTCGCCCCGGAAGTTGGCCATGGACGGAAAGGCACCGCCCGCGCCGGCCAGAAAGAAGATCAGGATATAGGCGACGAAGAATTCCGGAAAGGAGATCGATGTCAGCGCGCTTGCATTGGCAAAGCGGTCGAAGACCGAGTTGCGGAACAGTGCGGCAAGGATGCCCAGCATCAGGGACAGCGGCACCGCGATGGCGGCGGCATAAAGCGCAAGGGTCAGGGTGTTGCCAAGGCGCCTGCCGATCAGTTCGGATACGGATTGCCCGTTGGCCAGGCTTTCGCCCAGATCGCCGCGCAGCACGTCGGTCAGCCAGTTGACATAGCGGACGTGCATCGGATCGTTCAGACCCAGCCGTTCGCGCAGGGCCGCAACGGTTTCGGGTGTTGCCGACTGGCCCAGGATTTCCTGTGCAAAATCGCCGGGCAAGAGTTCTGTTCCAAGGAAAATCAGCAATGAGACCACGAAGAGCGTCAGCACGCCAAGGGCCAGACGCTTTGCGATCATTGTCCAGATATGTGACATATGTCCCCCTGTTGCCGCGCTATCCCGTCGCGGTCTGGGTGTGTTCTTGCTTGGACCGGGCCGCAGGTCATGCGGCGCGCGCGGTCAAAAAAGCCCCGGGCGATGGGTCGCCCGGGGCTTTTGTGCTGTCAGCTTAGGCCGCGAACCACCAGCGTTCGCCGATGCGGTGGCCGTCATTGCGCCAGTTCGAGGCGATCTGTTCGGGATGCGCAAGGGTGTCGCGATACGCGCCCACATAGGCCGCGAACATCGGAATGATGGTGCCCCCCTCGTCCGAGACGATCTGCTGCATTTCGAAATACTGTTCGCGGCGCAGCTCTTCGTTGAGTTCCGCGCGGGCGGCAATCAGCAGTTCGTTGAAGCGCTCGTTTTCCCAGTAGCTTTCGTTCCACGGCACACCCGACGCATAGGCGGTGGCAAACATCCAGTCCTCGGTCGGACGGCCGCCCCAGTAGGTCCCGACAAAGGGTTTCTGCATCCAGACATTGGACCAGTAGCCATCGTTGGGTTCGCGCACGACGTTGAGGTTAATGCCAGCGGCAAGCGCGCTTTCTGCAAAAAGCACGCCTGCATCCATTGCCCCGGCAAAGGCCGCATCGGCGAGATGGATATCGACGCTGAGCGTATCGAGACCGGCTTCCTTGAGGAAGAACTTGGACCGGTCAGGGTCATAGGCCTTCTGCTCAAGCTCGGTGTTGAAGAAGCGCTGGCCCGGACCGATCGGGTGGTCGTTGCCGATCGAGCCATAGCCGTTGAGGATGGTATCGACCAACTGTTCGCGGTTGATCGCATATTTCAACGCCTGGCGGATGTTGTTGTCGCTGAACGGGGCGGCGCGGGTGTCCATCGGCAGGCCGTAATGCTGGTTGCCGGTGATCGAGAGCACGTTGATGCCCGGCGCCCGTTCCAGCAGCGCCACGGTGTTCAGATCGGCGGTATCGATGTAATCGACCTCGCCCGAGATCAGGGCGTTCTGGCGTGCGGCATCGTCAAAGATCGAGGTTTGTTCGATGCCGTCGAAATAGGGCAGGCCCTCTTTCCAGTAGCCGTCGTGGCGGGAATAGGTGGCACCGACCCCGAATTCGATCTCGTCGATCTTGAACGGGCCGCAGCCGTCGGTGGTCTTGGGGTCAATCGTGCCGTCCGCCTGCGCCGGGAGGATCGGCAGGTGGTAGTCGGACATCACGAAGGGGAAGTCGGCATTGCCGTTCGACAGCGTGACGATGACGTTCATGCCATCGGCTTTCATGTCGGTGATGTCGGCCACGATGGGGGCCGCCGCAGAGGTCGACCCTTCGCCACGGTGGTGGTTGATCGACGCGATCACGTCTTCGGCGGTCAGGATGTGGCCGGAATGGAATGCAACGCCTTCGCGGATCTTGAAGGTCCAGGTTGCCGCGTCAGCGGAGGCTTCCCAGCTTTCCGCCAGTTCCGGCACCAGCGATCCGTCGGCCGCGATTTCGGTCAGGTAGTTGTTGCGGGTGTGGGCCTGGAAAATCATGAAGTCGTTTTCCCAGGTGCCCGGATCAAGGGAATCGGTGGTCGAGCCATAAGCCATGCCGACGCGCAACGTGCCGCCCTTGACCGGTTGCGCGCGCAGTGGTGTGCCCCAGGGTGTGACAAGCGCTGCCGCGCTGAGGGCGGTTGCCCCCTTCAGAATTCCGCGGCGCGTCAGGCCGCCTTTGGTGTGAGATGTGGTCATCTGATCCTCCGTGTTGTCCGTTTCGTCCTTGGAAGGACGATTATTGCTGCCAATAGTGCAGAGTAATCATCCTGAATCAAACCACTAATAAGTCTTGCCGTGGCGTTTTTTCCTCTGGTTGCGGCCGATGGGGGCGCGGTTTGATCGTCGCCCGCGCCACGTTTCCTGCGGGAAACCGTGCAATTCCGGCATTGGGGTGTGGTTGCCTGTCCGGCATGGCCCATATCCCGCCGCGCTGCGCTGCGGGCCAATTGCCTGTCATATTTCTTTGATTTGACGATTTTTGACGAAGCGCACAATTGTCTTGCCGAAACCGGTTTCGGAAATCAGCGTGAGTCGAGGGAGAGAGAATTCATGACCACCAGTACCGTGCATCTGTCGAAAGATCGGGCCGCCATGCGTGTCACGATCAGCGATATGGCCGAGGCGCTGGGCATGACGAAATCGACCGTATCGCGGGCCATGAACGGCTATCCGGATATTTCGGAAGCGACGCAATTGCGCGTCAAACGCATGGCCGAAAAGCTGAATTACCAACCGCTGAGCCATGCGCAGGCGATCAAGACCGGGCGCACGCGGTCGTTGGGTCTGGTTCTGCAACTGTCGGATCATGACGCGCAGCGGCCCTTTCTGGCGGAGTTCCTGGCCGGGGTGTCCGCCGGGGCGAGCCAGGAGGGCTTTACGCTGACGGTGGCGTCGGCGGACAATCATGCGCATCTGATTGAAACGTTCCGCAGTCTGCTGCGCGATGGCAAGGCGGACGGGTTCATCCTGCCGCGCGCCATGGTCGAGGACACCCGCGTGCGGATGTTGCGGCAGGCGGATGTGCCGTTCGTGCTGTTCGGTCGTCAGGACGATGACGAGGGCTGCGCCTGGTTCGACGTCCGTGGTGAGGATGCCATGTTCGATGCGGTGCAGCACCTCGCATCGCTGGGACACCGGCGGATCGGTTTCATCAACGGCGGTCTGATCTACAATTACGCCAGCCTGCGGCGCGCCGGGTTTGCACAGGGCATGCAGGCGGCGGGATTGACCTTTGACCCCGACCTGCTGGTCGAGGACGTTGTGACGACAGAAGAAGGCTGTGCCGCGGCAGAGCGGTTGCTGGCGCACCCGTCCGCGCCCACGGCGATGGTCTGCGCTGTCGACCGGGCCGCGCTGGGTGTCTACCGGGCGGCGCAGGCGCGGGGGCTGGTCATCGGGCGGGACCTGTCTGTTGTCGCCTATGACGGCATTCAGGACGGCGCGCATGCGCAGCCGCCCCTGACCACGTTTTCGGTGGATACGCGACAGGCCGGGGCGCGGCTGGCTACATTGCTGATCCGGCGCATCCGGGGAGAGCCGCCAGAGGCGCTGCGGGAAACCGTGTCGGCGCAGTTCCTGCTGCGGGGCTCGACCGGGCCGGTTCCACACTGATTCCAAACAACAAAAGAACTTCAACGGGAGGAAAACCATGACTTTCAACGTAAAAACCATGCTGCGAACGGGTGTGGCGATGTCGCTGGCGCTGGCGGCGTCGGTGGCGCATGCCGAGGACCTGCGGTTCTGGACAACGGAGGAACAGCCCGAGCGTCTTGCCCGGCAAGAGGCGATGGCGGCGGAGTTCGCGGCGGCCACGGGCCACACGGTCGAGGTGATCCCGGTGACCGAGAACGATCTGGGTACACGCGCGACGGCGGCTTTCGCCGCCGGCGATCTGCCGGATGTGATCTATCACACGCTGCAATACGCGGCGCCCTGGGCCGATGCCGGTATTCTTGACATCGACGCGGCGACCGACGTGATCGAGAACCTTGGCGCGGGAACATTCGCGCCCGGTGCGCTGGAGATGGCGGCGGTTGATGGCGGCTACGCGTCGGTTCCGGTGGATGGCTGGACCCAGATGCTGGTCTATCGCGCGGATCTGTTCGAGGCGAACGGGTTGGAGCCGCCGAACACCTATGCCAACGTGCTTGCGGCCGTCGAAGCGTTGCACAACCCGCCCGAGATGTACGGCTTTGTCGCTGCCACCAAGATCGACGAGAACATCATGAGCCAGGTGCTGGAACACGTGTTCCTGGCCAATGGCGTATCGCCGGTGGGTCCGGACGGGGTGCAGGAACTGGACGAGGCCGCCACCATCGAGGTGCTGGAATTCTACAAGGCGATTGCCGAGGCATCGCCCCCCGGTGACCTGTTCTGGGACCAGTCCCGGTCGCTCTATTTCAGCGGCAACGCGGCGATGATCATCTGGTCGCCGTTTATCCTGGATGAACTGGCCGGTCTGCGCGACAGCGCGCCGCCCACCATCAACGACGATCCCACCTCGCGCGATCTGGCGGCGGCGACGGGCATCGTGACCAACTTTGCCGGTCCGTCGAACCCCGATGGCGCGGCCTGGGCCGACATCCGCTATTTCGGCATCACCTCTGACGCGGCGACCGATGCGGCGATGGAATTCGTCGAGTATTCCATGAGCGAAGGCTATGGTGCGACATTGTCCATTGCGCCGGAAGGCAAGTTCCCGGTGCGCCGTGGTACGGCGGATAACCCGACCGCCTTTGCCGATCTGTGGGCCACGCTGGACGTGGGTGTCGACCGCAAGGCGCCGTTGGGTGATCTGTACGAGGCGTCGATGATCGAGGAGATCGTGGGCGGTCTTGACGTGGCGCAGCGGTGGGGCGTGGCGGACGGCCAGCTTTCGGCGGCTTCGGCCATCATCAACAGCCAGGTCATCAACCGCCTCGTGCGCGAATTCATCGACGGTGAGCGCGATGCGGCGGCGACGGTGGCCGAACTCAACAGTGCGATTGCCGCGGTTCAGTAGACCCGGTGACCAAGGTCGGGTGCCCGGTTCGGGCGCCTGACACCTCTTGCTGATTTTCCAACCCAACACGGAAGGGTTTCCTGTGGCAGAGCTTCGGCCTCCTGTCGGAACGGGCCCCTTGGCCAAACGCGAGGCGCGTCTGGCCTGGGGATTGCTGCTCCCGACGATCACCGCCGTGTCGCTGGTGGTGGTGCTGCCCCTGCTGGCGATCTTCTGGATTTCGTTCAAGCCGGTGGAACTGGGCGATCTGCGTGCGCCCGAGGTGGTGCAGCGCGAGGATATTCGCGGCGATGCCGAGGCGGTCGGGGACACGCCCAATATCCGTTACCGATTGCGGAATTCGTCGCAGGATCAGCCGATCACGGGGGTGACCTTATCGGATGAGATCCCCGAGGGCCTGACCGTGCTTGAGCTTGATGCGCGCTGCGGTCTGGACGGGCGGGCGCTGTTCTGTGACCTGGGCGATTGGGAGCCGGGGACGCGGGACACCATCCTGATCCCGGTCGAGGTGCAGCAGGCCTATCTCGACAACGGGCTGCGCCCGCAGGACAGCCCGGCGGTGACAACGGGTGTCGCGTCGAACGTGCTGACCAACGATCAGTTCACGCTTGATAATTTTGCCCGCATCTTCAACAGCGACGAGTTCTTCGAAGTGCTTTGGGTGACGCTGTTCTACACCATCTTCGGCACCATCGGTGCGATCCTTGTGGGGCTTTTCGCGGCGCTGTTGCTGAACAAATCGTTCCGGGGGCAGGGTATTTTGCGGGGTCTGTACCTGTTTCCGTATGTCGCGCCGGTGATCGCCGTGGCGTTTGCGTGGCTTATCCTGTTCGATCCGTTTTCGGGATCGGCCAATGCGCTGCTGATCCAGATGGGCGTGACACAGGAGGCGATCAATTTCTTCGGGCAACGCCCGCTTGCGCTCATCATGGTGACGGTGTTCGAGATCTGGCGGTATTTCCCGCTGTCCTTCCTGTTCATTTTGGCGCGGATGCAAAGCATCGACAGCGACATGTACGAAGCGGCGGACATGGATGGCGCGTCGCCGTTCCAGCAATTCTGGTATCTGAGTGTGCCGCAACTTCTGGGCATCCTGAGCGTCCTGTTCCTGCTGCGCTTTATCTGGACGTTCAACAAGTTCGACGACATCTTCCTGCTGACCGGCGGCAATGCCGGGACGCGCACCTTGACGGTGAACGTGTATGAACAGGCCTTTGCCGTGTCCAATATCGGCGCGGGGGCTGCTGTTGCGGTGGTGATCTTTGGCTGTTTGCTGACGTTTTCGCTGTTCTTCCTGAAATACATCAGCCGGGAGGAGGGGTTGTGATGCGCAACGGCTATATCACTGCGCCCGTCCTTGGGGCGCTCTGGATGGTGATCCTGTCGGTGACCATCGCGATCACGCTGTCCTTTGCGACGGGGGATCCGTTCCGCCCGTCCCTTCCGGCATCTCTTGTCTGGGGGGCGATTGCGGCCATTGGTGCGGCCGAGATGACCGGGCGCAAGACCGCCGGAGCAAGATGGACTGTGATGATCGCGCTCATCGGGATTTCGATGACGCCTTACGGTCCGATCCAAAGGGGTGATACCGGCGTTCTTTCGGCGGTCGTGGGTGCAGCGGGTCTTGGGGTGTTCTTTGTTCTGTCGATGCAAAAGATCCTTGCGGATGTTCCTTTCGGCCAATTGACCCGCCATGAATTCGAGGGGGCGATCATTCGGTTCCTGACCGGGTTTGGCTATATCTTTTTCACCGCCATCGTGCTGATCCCGTTTTACGTGATGGTCATGACCAGCCTGAAGAACCAGTCGGAGCTGATCCAGAACCCGCTCGATTTTTCGGTCGACCTGTCCAAGGGGGCCGATCTGTTCCGGTCCTATGACGAATTGTTCACGCAGTTCAATTTCGGCACCTACTTGTTCAATTCCTTCTTCATCTCGGTGCTGACGGTGTTCATCACGCTGGCCTTTGCCATTCCCGGGGCCTACGCGGTGGCGCGGCTTCGGTTCCGGGGGCAGGCGGCGTTTTCGCGGTCGATCCTGCTGATCTACATGGTGCCGATGATCGTTCTGGCGCTGCCGATCTATATCGCGTTTT
>CAYZAD010000142.1:0-7436 GCA_964476315.1 uncultured Rhodobacterales bacterium | reverse complement strand
CGCTTGACGGGCGGCCACCTCGGAGACGTCGAAACACGTTTGAAGGGTCTTGGGCGTTGCCAATCCGGGGGGATCGGTGTGTCTTGCCCAAACGCGGACTCCGCGCCTAAACTCTGGATGTGGCCCCTTGCGCGCCCTTTGCGGCAATGAGTTTAGATGGCAAGGGCCAGACCAAGAGGAGATGTGTGATGCGCATTCACGCGATCACTGGCGCTATGGCGTTGCTGTGCGGCCTTGGTACGTCTGTTTCCGCCCAACCCAAGAACCATATCGGAGAGCCGCTTGCCGAGGTCATGATCGCGGCGGGGTGTACGCTTTCAGAGGCGGAGGCTGCACGGGGCCTTGACCAGAAGGGCTACGGCATAAGTGACCTTCAGGCGCAGGCGATGGCCTTGCTGAACGGGCGCTACCTTGGATCGACAAGCGACGGCAAATGGCGGCTTCAGGGCTGGCCGCCCTGCACGTGAAAGCCAGCCCGCCAGCGCTCCGGCCGGTTACACGCCCAGGCGTTTGCCGGGCGTGACATGGCAAGCGCAGCGCCGTCAGCTTGTGATGTTGTCAACAGGTGTGGCGTCGGACCAGATGAGCTGTGGCGCAAAGCGCGGACGCGTGAAGGTGAAGTTGTAGAACAGGTCATCGGTGACGATGGCATCCACCTGGAACGGCGTGTCATAGGTGGTGTGCGTTTCCACGACGATCACCGTTTCATTGTCCAGCAGCGTGGGCAGATTGGCCGTCATCTGGGCCAGTTCGGCGCTTTGCAGCGGGGTGAATGTGCCCCGGGCCTGCGACCACTTGATGTCGAAGGACTGGCTGTCGGCATCGTACTGCACGGTGGAGACACGCAGCGAATATGCGTTTTCCGACCGGGTCAGGAAGTTCAACGTGGACACCATGCCATCAAGATAGGCCGGCGTGATCGCGTTGGTTTCGCGTGACAGGGCATCGGCGATGGTAAAGGCGGCCTTGGTGTTCAGCGATTTGAAGCGGAAGGCATCATAGAGCGAGAACGTGGCGGCAAGGACCGTCAGCATGAACGGCACGAAGATGAGCACCTCGAGGGTCGTGTTGCCCTCGGTGTCGCCGACGAATGACTTGAGACGTCTTTTGAAAAAGCTCAGCATGATGGTTACCTCGGTTCCTGGACAAAGGCCGACTGCACGATCAGTTTCGCGTAGCCGTCTTCATCCATGTTGATGACGCCTGCCAGTGCCGCGGATGGAAACACGGGATTGTATTTCAGACATGCGCGGATCAGCATGAGGTCGTTGTCCTGCCCGGCATCGAACTGGCGGACCGGGCGCGGTTCCTGTGCTGCGTTGATGCAGTCAGGCACGGTCGGCAGCGGCTGGAAGTTGGTCGGTTGCACCTGCTTCATTTCCAGCATCAGGTTCGATGCGCACTCGTCAAGAACGCTGGCCTCTTCGCAGATTTTGGTGCGGACCTCATCGAATGTGGGCACGTTGCCGGTGTTCAGGCGAATGTCCCGCACGGCGACTTCGACCGCCCGTTCCAGCATCGCGTGACGCAGGTTGATGTTCCCCAGTTCAACCGATGCCGACAGAATGACGAACAACGTCGTGAAGTACATGGTGAATTCGATGGTCGACGAGCCGCGTTCGTCCCGACCAAAACGCGATAGCAGATTTATCAGACGAGTTTTCATTGGATCAGTCTCAGGTTGTTGATTTGACGTGCGACCATGTCGAACGCGTCGGAAATCTCTTCGCCTTGGACGTGGAAGAAATGACTGACCGACGACGCACAGGCGCGCATGTCGTTGGTGGCTGCCTGGTTGGTCTCGAAGGCGATGGTGAACACCGTCACACCAAGCTGTTTGGCCAGATCGCACTGGGTCAGAAGGTTCGACACGTTGGTCGAGCGCGGCGAAGAGTTGTAGTACGAGGAAGACCCCTGAATACTCAGTTCGACTTCGCCATTGATCGCAACTTTCGGGTCGACGGGGCGGTACTGATCCGTGGTTTGGCCATCGGTCATGAGCACGATGTATTTTTCGGTCTCCGCGTCATTCCAATCGATCGGACGCCCTTCGAAGCGGCTGTCGACCAGACCTTCCGAGATCAGGAAGCTGACCTCGTCCCGGTTGTTCGGATCGAGCAGGGACAGGCCGTACTTCATGCCATAGGGCAGACCGGTGCCGTCATACATGGGCATCGCGCCGATATAGTCGATCAGGGCCTGACGGTCGGACGAGTAGTACTGGATCGTCGCATCTTCGCCCGGGCACCAGCCCCATTGCATGACATCACGATCGATCTCCCAGAACATGAAGTGCGGAACATAGTCCTGCGATGTCGGCAGGTCCGTCGTCAGAAATTCTTGGTCGTATATTTCGACGCAGGAGGACGGCATGTTTATGTTCTGGTCGGAGTCCGCACCTGTCGTGGTTTCAGCCGATGTTGTGCCCCCTCCCTCAGCCGCGACGAGTTCGACGTTTGGTGAGACGTAGGATTCTGTCCAGCTGACAATATCCACGCCACCGTAATCATAGGTATTGCCCGGGAATTTGCCTTTGTGCTTGCTCGGGCCGATATCGGACTCTTCCATGTTCTGATCACCTTTGACCTGGAAGTACCGCGTGTCTTTTGCCCAGCCACCTTCAATGGACATACCGAGAAATTGGCTTGGGGAGTACAGTTCGCTGTCCTGTGCCATCAGATACGCCACCAGCCCACGGAAGAAGTGATCCGCGTCGCGAGGTGCATTCACTGGAAAATTGGTGACTTTGTGAGCACGGTTGTAGACGTCATCGTCATCCGTGTCGAAGTAGAACATGACCGTTTCGATTGCATTGGGCCATTCGGGAAAGAAGGTCGTGACAAGCGGAACGTTCGCGGCAGGATCCGACCCGACTGGAGCGTTTCCGCATTCTGGGGAAAGAAGCGCTTCATCGGCGTTTTCGGCATTGTTGTTGCACAGCGACCCGCCCGGCGCGGCCTGATCGCCGTTGCCCCAACCGTTGTTGCCCTTTTTCAGTTTCGGCCGTTCTCCCCGGAAGAAATCGAACAGCGTATCACCAGGGTTCACGTGGCCGGCGAACGGAACGAGGTTGAGCGTTGTCACGCCCACCGACTCTTCGGACATGACCTTGGACACGAAATCCTGTGCCGCCGGTTTCATCCGGTTCATGCGATCATTAAACCGCATGGATCCCGAGATATCGAGGACGAGCGAGATTTCGACATTGGCGATGCGTTCGTCCGCCACGCTGAGCGCCGGTGCGTTCAGCGTGTCCCACCCGGACATGCGCATGAAGACAGTGTCGAGATTGATCTGCCCGCTGCCCGACACCGTGCGGGCGTTCAATGCGGACGTGACGGACGCGCTTGAAAGCGCATCGCCCAATCCGGATTTTGTCAGATAATCCTGCACAACGGCGGTTGGTTCCTGAAGCTGGTCAAGATCGGCCGCCGCGATGACCGCGCGGTCCAACGAGCTTTGCAGCTCCACGCGCGTTTGCTCTGTACGCATGAGGTCCACCGCAGCGCCGGTGACGACCAAGATTGTCAACAGAATGAAGACCGAAAGAATGGTGACGCTGCCGTCCTCTTCCGTCTTCACCGTGTTGCAAGCTTTTTTGAAGTTTGCTGTCTGCATGGGTACCCCGCGCAATTCAAGTAATCTGTCAGTAAGGATTACGGACCGATTTGGGGCAGCAGATGGCGGAAATAAGGCAGATTATGGACTGCGCGTGAATGATTCCCGTTTTAGACGAATACAGTTGATCTAAAATTGGACTAAACTGCGAAACGCCTCTTTTCCGTCATAGAGATTCGCCTTGGAAATAAGGCTTTATGAGGGTTTTTGGCCTTTGCGCCATCAACGTACCATGATCCCCATTGATCGCCCAATTCGAGGTACTTCAAATCTTTTGGAAACGGTGATTGTGTTAACCGGAAACAATGATGGCAACCGTCCGGCGCAATTAAGGCAGTAAATGCGGACCATCACATGAAAAAAGGCCCGGGCAGATCACCCGGGCCTTTCCGAAAATGTCACTGCGCGTGGGCTCAGTCCAGGCCGAACACGCAGATGCAGAACCGCTGCCCCTTGTAGACGGCCTTGCGGCTGTTCAGCTCTTGCGAGAACTGGACCCGGTAGGTGCCGTCGTTTTCGACGCAGTGGAGCGACACGTCCATCACCTTGTACGGCACCTTGGCGCAGAACTTGCGCCCCATCTTGTAGAACTCCGGATCGACCAGCGTGTTGAAGCTGACCTTGCGGACGCCGTCTTCGTCGAAATAACAGCGCAGACCGGGGGCCGTCACCTTTTTCGGCGTGAAGACCACGACACGGGGTTCGCGGGGCTCTTCCTCGTTCTCTGGCGGTGTCGGTGGCTTTGGCGGTTCGGGCGGCTTTGGTGTCGTGGGCCGTTCGAAGGTCGGCTTTTCGTAGGTGGGCTGCTCTGGCGGCAGGTCCCGTGCGAGAACGGGCGTCGCCATCAGAGCGAAAATCAACAGGGCAAGTCTCATAATGTTCCCCTTTTCGGGACCGCGCACAGAGCGGCAATTGTTACTGGTGTGTCACCGTCCCCAACGACCTGCGCGCAAGGGACAGTGACGGGTATCGATCAACGTCCGCTCGATCAGGCTGCGGATGCGGTGCCTGACGCGATGCTGAGGCTTTCGACGATCAGAATCTGGTCCGCCGTCACCGGTCCGGCGGCTTCGGCAACCACGGCCACCGTCTGCCCGTTAACCTGTACCAGAGTGTCACCGCTGTCGGTTGCGGTTTCAAGCGTGACTTCGGCATCGCCTGATGTGCCCACCGGGACGGATACGATCACCACCTCGTCAGACGTGAGGTCCGCAATCACCGGCGCATTGTCCGGAGACACCCAAGTGCCGGTGTAGAAGATGTCGCTGCCGGCCTCACCCATGGCCATGTCACCGCTGCCCATCTGGATTTCGTCAGCGCCGTCGCCCCCAAGAAGGACATCCGGATCAACAAGATCCTGCGCATTGATCAGGTCATCGTCGTTGCCGTCGTAGATGCCGAACAGCTGATCATTCCCGGCACCCCCGTCCAGCGTATCAGCACCGGCGCCCCCGATCAGGGAATCGTTGCCTTCGCCGTCGACGATGCTGTCATCGCCGTCATTGCCGAACAGCGTATCGTTGCCAGCGCCCCCGAAGAGCACGTCATTTCCGCTTCCGCCGACCACCTGGTCATCGCCGGTCTTGCCTTCGAGCACGTCATTGCCCTGGTCGCCAAAGAGGGAGTCATTGCCGTCTCCGCCGATCACGCTGTCAGCCCCGGCACCGCCCGCAACAAGGTCGTCGCCGCTGTTGCCGTCAAGCACGTCATTGCCTTCGCTGCCAAAGACCTGATCCGCACCTTCGCCGCCCATGACAGTGTCATTGCCTGCCTGACCGTCAAGGATATTGGCATTGGCATTGCCGGTGATCATGTCATTGCCCCCGGCCCCGACCACGGTATCGGCGCTGGCGGTTGTCAGTGTGTCATCCCCTTCCGAACCGAAGGTGACACCATCTGCGGTCAGGATACCGTCATCGGTTCCCGTATCGGGGCCGGTGTCACCATCGTCATCCGTTCCGGTGCCGGTGCCGTCATCGCCGCCTGCATCAGCGCCGTCATCCGTGCCGCCACCCGTGTCACCCCCCGGTGCCGCATCCGAACCGGCATCGGTCCCACCACCGATATCCGTGCCATCATCGACGTCGGTTCCGCCCCCTGTATCAGAGTCGTCATCCTCTTCGTCGGTATCGATAAACAAACTGGCGGAAATCCCCAGTAGAGTGAGTGCCAAGAGCGCTGCAAGTTCCATAACCATTATTCCTAAGACTGCCGAACAGCCGTCAAATTAGGGGGAACCCGATCTTATCTCATAAAGAAATCGACAGTTTTCCTGATATTGTCCGCAAATCGGGGACAGTCAATTTCGCGAAAGTTCGATTGTCGCAAAGGCCAGAGTGGATTGTGACGGCGCCTTATTTCTGCCCCATCCAAATCACCCCCGACTCGGTTGATTCAGGCCGGAAATACGCAATCATCCGACCATATTTCGATGCCTGCGCCGTTGCAGGCCACGGGGCGACGCCATGCAACAGGAATGGATGAAGTAAAACCGCCTCTCCGGGCCGTGTAAAGAGCGGGATACGTTTGCAATCGGAGAACACTGTTTTTCTGGCTTTGGTATAGACATCCGTAATATCGGTCTTTTCCCAGTCCTTTTCATCCACATGCTGCAGGGCCCGGGTCAGGGCGTCTTGCAGGATAGGGTGACTGCCCTCCCATACCACCAGGGGGCTGGCGCGATGCGTGGTTTCGGTCAGGGGCAGCCCGAGAATCCAGTCATGGCGTTCGCGCAGGAACCGGCGCTTGGGGGCACCTTCGGCCAAAAGCCCGTCCATATGCGCGGCATCCCGGTTGCGCCGATAGCGGAAGGCGGCCTCGGATTCGCCGGCGCGCGGACGGGGATAGCCCGGATAGGTGATGGACAGCTGTGCCGGATGCAGGTCTGTCCGTGGCCCCACGAGATCCGTCAGAACCGTCGGCAACGGCGTGGCACCGATCGCGCCAAGGGTGTCTGTCGGCAGCGCGTCTACCCCGACGAACCACGTGCCCTCGCATTGCAGCCACTTTTTCTGCATGTCCGCCCGTTGAGCAACCTTGATCGCAACCTCGCGGGCGGCCATCGCCCAGGCATGGATATCGCGGTGCCACGGGACGCGGATATAGCCACAGGCCGGCCAGTTGCGCAGCATGGGCTCAGCCTGCCAGCGTTTCGGGCTGGCGCATGCGCTCAAGCGCCTCCTCCAGCAGTGATGCCCCTTCCCCCGGTCGGTTGGCGCGTTCCGACAGAATCCGGCGCCAGATGCGCGCCCCGGGCTGGCCCGCAAAGAGCCCAAGCATATGCCGCGTGATCTGGTGCAGTTTGCCCCCCGCCGCGATATGCGCGTCGATATAGGGCCGCATCGCCACAAGCACGTCTTCGCGTGTCTTGACGGGCGACGCCGCACCGAAAATCACCGAATCCACATCGGCCAGAACATCCCATGGCCGGTGATAGGCCGCGCGCCCGATCATCGCGCCGTCCATGCCGCGCGCAAGCAGGTCAGACGCCTGCGAAAGGGTTTCGATCCCGCCATTGATCGACACGGGCAGATCGGGAAACCGCTGTTTCATGCGAATGACAAGGTCGTAATCAAGCGGCGGGATGTCCCGGTTCTCCTTGGGGGACAGCCCTTGAAGCCAGGCCTTCCGAGCATGGATGATCACGTGGTCGCAGCCCGCGTCCCGCACCCGCGCGATGAAATCGGGCAGCACGATTTCCGGGTCCTGGTCGTCGACCCCGATGCGGCATTTCACCGTGACCGGCACAGCGACAGCCTCTTTCATGGCCCGCACGCATTCGGCCACAAGACCGGGCGACTTCATCAGCACCGCGCCGA
>CAYZAD010000141.1:0-7465 GCA_964476315.1 uncultured Rhodobacterales bacterium | reverse complement strand
GATGTGATGGCGGAACTGGCGCGCCGTCAGGGGCAGTCCGGCCTGCAGGAAAAAGCCGCCCGCTCCTGACCTTCTCTGTTTCCCAAATACCTCGGGGAGCGCGAGGGGCAGAGCCCCTCGCACCGGTCGGATGGCCGCAGGCCATTCGAAACCGGATCAAAGCTTGGACGAGATGATGCCGGTGTTGAACCCGCCCATGCGCAGCTCACCGAACAGACGCTGGTATTCGATCTTGGGGCATCGGTTCATCACCACATCGACGCCCCGCGCCTCGGCCTTCGCGGCCGCCTCGGCGTTCTCGACACCGATCTGCATCCAGACGGTTTGCAGGTCCGGAAAGGCCTCCAGTGCCTCGTCCACGATGGGCGGAACGGCCTCGGACCGGCGGAAAATGTCCACCATGTCAACGGGCGTCTCGATGTCGGAAAGGGCACCGACGATCTTGGTGCCGAACAACATCTTGCCGGCATGACCGGGATTGACCGGAATGACCTTGAACCCCTTGAGCGACAGGTACCGGGCCACGTAATAGGATGGCCGCACCGGATCGGTGGACACGCCGACCACGGCAACCGTTTTCGTGCGTTTGAGGATGTCGCGCAGGAATGCGTCTGTGTAACTGCTCATGCGGCCAGCCTAGACGGTTCCGCAGAAAAGAAAAAGCGCCCAAGACAAGCTTGGGCGCGAGTGTTGGAACGAGGGACAGTGAAGGTGTCGCGGGTGTTCCGATCCCGCGTCCTTAAGCGTAGTTAGGTTTGATTTCGCTGGTTTAAAGAGGAAAACAAGCGTCTCGCATAACGTTTTTGTCAAGAATTAGCTCTGGAAAACGCCCGGCGCACGCTGAGGTTGCAATGCATCCAGTGTTTCGTGCAATCGTTCGGATTTGTCGGTCCCGACCTGCCTTTGGCCGCGATGCCAGAAAAGCTTGCCCCAACCGCGCCAATTGCCCGAACTTGGCGCTTCGGCATCTTCGGGAAAGCGCGCGGCCCACCCGTCCGGCAAGGGCAGGCCCACCGCCTCGGCACGGCCCAGCATCCAGACCAGCGGGATGTTCGACAAGGGCCGCGCGGCGTCGCGCCCCCTGAGTTGCCCGCCGATATCGCCATGCACGCCCTTGAACCAGACCTGTTCGACATGGCCGGACCAGCCCGGCGGGCAGGACCACAGGACCGGCGCATAGGCCATGCGTTTTTCATGGTAGGCCAGCGCGTGAAAGCCGTGCTGAACGGATGGACCCAACTGGTCGTTGTGAAAGGCGTGTTGGGAGTCGGTCAGACGCCACAGAAGCGGTGCGCGCAGGCCAAGCGCCTTGACCGTGTCCCAGACGCAGACCGCTTCGATCTGGGTTTCGGGATGACAGTGTGCGTCGGTGAATTCCGAAACGGCCCTGCTGTCAGGGGTACAGCGGTAAAGACGATAGGCCTGGCGGATGTTGCGTTCGGTGGCGCATTCGGCGCGCAGCAGACCGATCTGGTCGATCACCCCGGCCAGAGAGCGGACCGCAAACGCGCCGCGGGAATAGCCGAAGAAGAACACCCGGTCACCGGGCCGGTAGCGCGATGCAAGAAACCCGTAGGCACGGCAGATCTGACGGTTGATGCCCCGTCCGGTCATGATCTGGGAGGCGCTGCGCCAGTCCTGCCATTGCAAACCGGATTCGTAGTGGACCGACAGGCCTCCCACCTCTTGCAGCAGGCGGTAGAGCAGACCGGCATTGGTTTCATGCCCCGGCTCCAGCGAGGACATGGTGCCATCGAGGATGATCACGTGGTACCGGCTGCCCCGCCGAACCGGTAGCGGGGTGTGGTCCGGTTCGGGCCGGTGCCCGAACCAGCCAAGGATGATGTCACTCAGCCGCGACGCGCGCATCCTGCAACATGCCCCATACGCGTTGCGGCGTGAACGGCATGTCGGCCTGGCGGACGCCCTGCGCCCACATCGCGTCCTGCACCGCATTGGCCACGGCGGCAAGCGCACCGACGGTTCCCGCCTCGCCACAGCCCTTCATCCCCATCGGGTTGGTGGTGGACGGTGTGGCTTCGGTCGTAAATCCAATCATGGGAACATCATCGGCGCGCGGCATGGCATAGTCCATGAACGTTGCCGTGAGCAGCTGGCCGTCTTCGTCATAGACGACCCGTTCGGTGAGCGCCTGACCGATGCCCTGCACCACGCCGCCATGCACCTGGCCCTCGGCCAGCATCGGGTTGATCAGGTTGCCGAAATCGTCAACCACCGTGTAGCGGTCCACGGTCACGACACCGGTCTCGGGGTCCACTTCGACCTCGGCCACATGCGCCCCGTTCGGAAAGCTGCGGGCATCCAGTTCGATCGTGGCGTCGAAGACCAGCAGGTCTTCGCGCCCCGCCTCGCGCGCCATCTGCGCAACCTCAAGCATGGTTGGCGTGACGTTGGATGTGCCGACACGGAACTGTTCGTCGTCAAAGGTGATGTCATCCTCTGCCACGCCCTGCGTGTCGGCCAGAAAGGCGGTGAAGGCAGCAATCATCTTGTCGACAGCGGCCAGGGTGGCCGTGTTCTGGATCGTGACCGACCGCGACCCACCTGTGCCGCCCCCACGCGCGATGAGGTCGCTGTCGCCCTGAACAAAGCGGATCTTGTCCGCCGGGATGCCGGTCTGGTCGGACAGGAACTGGGTGAACACGGTTTCGTGCCCCTGCCCGTTCGACTGGGTCCCGACATAGATCGACGCGCCGCCGTCATCGTCAAAGGTGACTTTCACATCTTCGGTCGGCGCGCCCAGAATGCTTTCGATATAGTAGCAGAGACCGATGCCCCGCAGCTTTCCGTCCGCCAGGGAGGTCTGCCGCCGCGCCTCGAATCCGGCCGTGTCGGCAAAGCCCGCCGCCCGGTCGAGAACACGTTCAAAATCTCCCACGTCATAGGTTTCGCCTGTCGTGGTCTGGTACGGGAACTGGTGCGGCTTGATGAAGTTGAGGCGTCGCAGCTCCCACGGGTCCACGCCCAGTTCGCGGGCCGCGCGATCGACCACGCGTTCCAGCAGGTAGATGGCTTCGGGTCGCCCTGCCCCGCGATAAGCATCGACCGGGGTGGTATTGGTATAGACACCTTCGACATGCAGCCATGAGGTTTGCACGTCATAGACCCCCATCAAGACCTTTGAGAACAGGCTGGTCTGGATGGCCTGGGCGAAATGCGAGTTATACGCGCCCATATTTGCAACCGTCTTGACACGGTAGGCGGTGATCCGGTTGTCGGCGTCGAAGGCCAGTTCGGCGCGATGCGTCAGGTCCCGCCCCGCACTGTCGCTGAGCATGCCTTCGGTGCGCTCTGACATCCAGCGCACCGGCTGACCCAGCATCCTGGCGGCCATGGCGACAAGAAAGTTCTCGTTATGGGGCATGGCCTTCATGCCGAAGCCGCCGCCCACATCCGGGTTGGTCACGCGAATGGCGCTTGGCTCCATGTTCATGACGCGGGCGAGCTGGTCCTTGTGCCCCCAGACGCCTTGCGCGTTGAGCGACAGGTGCAGGCGGTCGCCTTCCATTTCGGCGTAGCAGCCGCGCGGCTCCAGCGCGTTGACGATCACGCGGTTGTCCTCGACATCGAGGCTGACAGTGCGATGGGCTTTGGCAAACGCCTCGGCGGTGGCGGCTTCGTCCCCCATGCCCCAGTCAAAGGCGAGGTTGTTCGGCGCAACGTCGTGCAAGGCGTCGCCGCCAGGCGCCACCTCAAGGTGGACGGGCTTGTCGGTGTAGTCGAATTCGATGAGTTCCGCCGCGTCGCGCGCGGTTTCGAGCGTGTCCGCAACGATGAACGCAACCGGTTCGCCGACATACCGCACCGTGTCCGTCGCCAGCACCGGGCGCAGCGGGGACGCCCCATCCGTCCCGTCCCGATTGGGCACGGTGGTGCCCCAAAGCCCTTCCGTGAACCCCTGCGCAGCAAGGTCTTCGGCCGTCAGCACCAGATGAACGCCGGGCAGCGCGCGCGCCTCTGACACGTCAAGCGCATCGATGCTGGCATGCGCCACGGAGGACCGGAACACATAACCCCGCAGCGCACCTTCCGGCGCGATATCGTCCACATACCGGCCCGCGCCCGTCAGGAAACGAATGTCTTCTACCCGTTTGACGGGTTGTGCCTTACCGAATTTTTCCATGTCGCCCTCGCGTGGTGTGCCTGCGCTACCGGGCGGACACTAGCCTGCGAAACGGCACTGTCCAGCCTCTTCGGGCAGCGCAGAAAGATCAATGATCCGCCGTGTGCCATATCCATTGAACCCGGTCACAAGCGCAAGACTGTATGCGCCTGCGGACTGGATGAGGATATGGTCCTCTTCGGCGATGTCGGTGGGCAGGTTCCATGTTCCGGGCACGCGGTCAAGGCTGTCGCATGTGGGACCGAAGATATGGAACGGTTGCTCGGCAGAGCGGCGTTCACAGCCCGCAGGATCGAAAACGCACCGCTTTCCCGGAATGGGCATGTCGCGCCATTCGCCAAGCGCACCGTAAAGACCGTCGTTGAGGTACAACGTGTCGCCGGTGCGCGCCTTGACCTTGAGCAAGACCCACATGGCGTCCGACACCATCGCCCGCCCCGGTTCGCACCAGAGCTTTGGGGGCGTGTCCGGGAAATGGCGTGTGACCGCAGCCGCGATGGCCGTAAAGATCGCCCCAAGCGCCGCCTGGCTGTTCCCGCCGGCTGGGAACCCGCCCCCGACATTCACAGAGGCCAGCGTGACCCCCGCCGATTTCGCCACGGTGGCGCACGCGGCGATGTAGTCGGTCCAGGCGGTCGGATCGGTGCATTGCGTGCCGGGATGAAAGGTGACGGAAGGTGTATAACCGCGCGCCGCAACGGATTGCAGCAATGTGATCGCATCCTGCGGTGACGCGCCGAACTTTGAGCCGAAATCATACGCACCTCCAGCCCGGCCAAGGGACAGACGCACGGCAATCTCGGAACCGCGGGGAATGTCGCCGAGTTTGTCCAGTTCGGTCTGCCGGTCAATGGACCATGAAGCAACGCCAAGTGCCTTGGCGGCAGAAACCTCGGACCGGGAGCGAACAGGGTTGTGGTAATGCAAGCGGGCCGTGGGGCAGACAGCGCGGACGGCTTTCATCTCGTCAATCGAGGCCACGTCGAAACAGGTGATGCCCGATTTGGCAAGGGTATGCAGAACCTCGGACCGCGGGTTCGCCTTGACCGCATAGCTGACCTGTCCGGGAAACCCGCGCAGGAAGGTGTCCGCCGTGCGCTTCAGCGCGTCGGGGCGGAACACGGCGACCGGTTCGTCGTTATCCAGAACCGGGATCAGCCCCGCGACGCGTGCGGTGTCGAAACGGGCCTGCGGTATGTCGTCTGCGCCTGCGACCATGGGTGCCTCCTGTCGTTCTTATGACCCTAGTGTGCGGGATAATGCTGCCGGATCGCATCGGCATTTCTTGCAAAATCGAGTCTGAAAGACTCATACTGACGACATGACCTTTCAGATCGACGAAACGGATTCGAGGCTCATCGCGCTTTTGCAACGCGATGCGCGGGCGCCCGTGGCAGAGCTTGCCCGCAAGCTGGGCCTGGCCCGTACGACGGTGCAGACGCGGATCGACCGCTTGCTCGAAAAAGGCGCAATTGCCGGTTTTACTGTCCGGCGCGGGAGCGGTTTGACTGCCCCGATCCGCGCCACTGTGCTTGTGTCCATCGCGCCGCGCACCGGACCCGATGTGCTGTCACGGCTTCATAAACTGCCACATGTCGACGCGGTCGTGACGGTGTCGGGCCGGGCCGATCTGGTGATCGAGCTGAGCGCACGCTCCACGCAAGAGCTGGACGCGACACTGGACACGATTGCAGAGGCGAAAGGGGTGCAAAGCTCGGAAAGCTTTATCCACCTGTCCACCAAGATCGACCGGCGCAGCTAGTCTTCTTCGACAACCGCGTATTTCTGGATCAGTCCGGCCTGGGCAATGAAGAAGAAGAACAGCGCACCGGTCAGCACGAAGGTTTCGAAATAGACCCAGATCTCGGTCGATTGCGTGCGCCAGACGATTTCGTTGGATGCCGCGAGGAAAAAGAAGAACGCGGTCATGCGTTTGGTCAGGATCATCCAGCCGTCATGCTCCATCGGGAGCACTTCGCCCATCACCACCCGAAGATAGCTTTGGCCACGCAACAGCCCGATACCAAGCACCCCGCCAAGAAGCAGGTAGACCATCGTGGGCTTCATCTTGATGAAGCGGTCGTCATTCAGCCACACCGTCAGACCGCCGAACACCACGACAAGCACAGCCGTGACAATCTGCATCCGGCTGATATGCCCGGTCAGCCACCACAGCAGCCCCATCGATGCGAGGATCACCGGAATGAAGCCAGCCGTGGCGACCACAAACCCGTCGTAATCGGTGCCCGCGATGGTGAATATCTCGTCCTTGAGATAGAGATAGGCCACGAAGAACCCGATCACCGGCCCCAGCTCGAGCGCGGATTTCACCCATTGCGGCGTTTGCTTGTTGGTCCCGGCCATCGTGCCTGCCTCTTTGTTGCCTGTCATCTATTTAGCCGCCTGCTTCGACGATAACAGCCCCGAGTGCAATCAGCGCCATCAAGAACACGCGACGCGGACCGACGGTTTCCTTCAGAAAGACCCAGCCGATGATCGCCGCAAAGACGGTGGAGGTTTCGCGCAGCACGGCGGCTTCGCCGACCTGGTCTAGCCGCGTGGCCACCATGATGGAGCCGAAACTGAGGAAGGCAATGATGCCCCCGATCACGCCCCGCGCCGCGAGCGGGCCGAGTGCGGGCCGGTGAACCATGTTGCGATAGCGCAGCGCCGCAAGGATCGGCATCGCGATCCCGTCGATCATGAAGAACCAGGCGAGGAAGGTTAAGGGATCGGCCGTGGCACGGATTCCATAGGCGTCGTAGGTTGTATAAAGCGCCACGAAAAGACCGGTGGCCACGGCAAAGGCCAGAGCGGCGGGCAAGGTGGCACGTTCGGCTTCGAGAAAGATCAGGTTGTAGACGGCAAGGCCGAAGATCCCCAGCAGCAGCACCGCAAGGCCCAGCCACTGCACGGCGCTGAAGCTTTCACCGAAAAGCAGGTAGGCGCCGATGACGGTGAATAGCGGCCCCATCCCCCGGACCACCGGATAGACCACCGTGAACGCGCCCTTGGTATAGGCCAAGGCCTGGAACAGCTTGTAGCCAAGGTGAATGACAAACGCGCCCGCAAAAATGGGCCACATATGCGGCTCTGGCCAGGGCACCACGAACAGCGCAAATGGCGCGGCCATCAGCCCGTAGCTGATGTCGATTGCGCCGCGCGACAGCCACGGATCGTGTTTGCCCTTTTGCAGAGCGCCGAAAATGGCGTGCAACACTGCCGCGATCAACGCGAGGTACAGCGCCACGGTCGCGCCTTGCGGCGTGCCTTCGATGGAGACAAGCCAGTCGCTGATCATGGGCGGTGGACGGATTTTGC
>CAYZAD010000140.1:0-7470 GCA_964476315.1 uncultured Rhodobacterales bacterium | reverse complement strand
ACGACCAATTGATTAACAGTCAACTGCTCTACCGCTGAGCTACGCCGGAACACGAAGCAGCGTTTAGCAATAGCGTTCGGGCGCGTCCAGAGGGTTTGGTGAAAAAAACAACGAATTCATTCTTCACGGCCCGCAACGAGGTGGAAGGTGGCATCGGCAGTCAGAGCATCACGCGGCGCGACGATGTTTTTACCATATAGATCAATGATATGGGCAAGTACGTTGCGCGTTGCCGCTGGGATCAGGGCAGGGGGCGTGTCGGTATAGATACGCGTTGCAAGCGCGGCACAGGTGGCCGGGCCGTCTGCAAGGGCTGAAAGGATGGCAGCTTCGCGCGACAGGCGGTGCGCGATCAACCAATCAAGACGCCCCGCCGGGTCGGTGATGGGCGCGCCATGGCCCGGATGAAAGACTGACCAACTGCGCGCCCGCAGCATCCGGCACGAGGCCATGAAATCGGTCAGGTCGCCGTCCGGGGGCGAGACGAGCGAACTGGCCCAGCCCATCACGAGGTCCCCGCAGAACAGCTGATCACCAAGGGCAAAGGCCAGGTGATTGCCGAAATGACCGGGTGTATGCAGGGCCTCCAGAACCCAGCCACGGCCCGTGACGCGATCACCGGTTGTGATGGTGATGTCGGGGCGGAAGTCGGCATCGACCCCTTCGCCCCCACGGACCATGCCCTGTTCCGCCAGGGCTTGCATGACCGCACTGCGCCCGCCCAGAGCATCGGAAAAGGCATGGATCGGGGCCCCGGTTTCCGCACTCAGCGATGCGGCAAGGGGTGAATGATCCAGATGGGCATGGGTCACCAGAATGGCCGACACGGTGCCCCCCGCGCAGGCCGACAGAATCGCCTCCAGATGCGTGTCATCGCGCGGCCCCGGATCGATCACGGCGATCTCCTGCGATCCGATCAGGTAGGTGTTGGTGCCGCGAAAGGTCATGGGTGACGGATTCGGGGCCACGATTCGGCGCAGATCGGGACCGATCCGTTCCGGGATACCGGGCTGAGGGCGAAAGTCGGGTTGCGGATCGGTCATGTTTGTCAAAGCACCAGCCCTGCCGGCAAAATGCAAGACCTCGCATTTCCCTTTGCGCGGCACTCGGATAGCCTGCGCGCATGATGTTCCAATGGCTCAAACGGTACATGCCTCGCGGTCTGTACGGACGCGCGGCGCTGATCCTGATCCTGCCGGTCGTGGCGCTGCAGCTTGTGGTGTCGGTGGTGTTCATCCAACGCCATTTCGAAGGCGTAACCAAGCAGATGAGCCGGGAAATCGCGCGCGAAATCAATGCCGCGCTGGACACCGAATGGCGGAACGATCCGGCGCTGGCCGACGCGCTGCGGCTCGATTTCCTGCCCACCAGTCCCGAGGACATGCCCGAACACAACATCCGCCGCTGGTACGATTTTTCCGGCATTGTCGTGATCCGCACGCTGGATGAATACGTGGTCGGATTCGAACGGGCACATCTGGTCGATGACTGGACGGTGTTTGTCTGGATCGACCGCGATGACCAGCCCCTGGTCAAGATCGAGTTCTCGCGCGAAAGGGCGTCGGCGTCCAACCCGCACCAGCTTTTGGTCAACATGGTGGTGTTCGGCGCGTTGATGACGTTGATCGCCTACCTGTACCTGCGCAACCAATTGCGTCCGATCACACGGCTTGCCGGTGCGGCCGAAGCCTTCGGACGGGGCCGTCACGTGGAATATTCCCCCTCCGGAGCGGTGGAGGTACGGGCGGCCGGCAATGCGTTTCTCGACATGCGTGCCCGCATCGAACGGCAGATCGAACAGCGCACGATGATGCTGTCCGGCGTCAGCCACGATCTGCGCACGCCCTTGACCCGGTTGCGGCTTGGCGTGTCCATGCTGGATCAGGCCGACCGCGAACCGCTGGAGCGGGACATCGACGATATGCAGCGCCTGATCGACGCGTTTCTCGATTTCGCACGTGGCAATGCCGAAAGCGGCAAGGCCGAACCCACGGTCTTGCCCGATTTCATCGAAGCGATTGTCGAGGATTGCAAACGCGCAGGCACCCCGATCGAACTGGTGCGGGTCGAGGGGCAGGGCACGGTGCTCTTGCGGCAGACTGCGATCCGTCGCGCCGTCGAAAACCTGATCAACAATGCGGTGCGCTATGGCACGCGCTGCGAAGTCACCGTGGCCGTCACGCCGAAATCGCTGCGCATCCGTGTAGAAGACGATGGCCCCGGCATTCCAAGCGAAGATCGCGACGCGGCGATGCGCCCCTTCGTAAGGTTGGATCCGGCGCGCAATCAGGACCAGGGCTCTGGCGTGGGGCTGGGGCTTGCCATTGCGGCGGACATCGCCCGTGTGCATGGCGGCGTGCTGCGCCTGGGTGAAAGCGAACGCCTTGGGGGGCTGAGCGCAGACATCGTGATTGCCCGCTGACGGTTTCGCCTCTCTTCAAGTATATGTGATATGTATGTTTTTCGCTGAAAAAAGATGCTGTGGCATCAAAGCCTATTGAAAACTGCCGAATTTGCATACAAAAGCACACAGATCGGTGCCAATCGATTGCCATCAGGGAACCAGACAGGACGACCCGGGATGCCGGCTTACAAATACGTACACGAAGTGATGCTCCGAGACTGCGAACCGTCCGGCATCGTCTTCTTGCCCCGCTATTTTGAAATGATGCACGCCGTGCTTGAAAACTGGCTGGACGAAGCGTTGGATTGGCCGATCAGCCAGGTGCAGGGCAGTGACGGCATGGCGTTGCCATTCGTGGATGTACGGGCCGAATTCCCCGCACCCAGCCGACTTGGCGACAGGCTGACGTGGCGTTTGTCCGTACGCGAGGTCGGACGCAGCAGCATGTGGCTGGAATTTGTCGGCACGACAGGCGCGGAAACGCGGGTGACCGCCACGGGCACTCTGGTACTGACGGAATCGCTGGCCCTTCGCACGCGCCGGTGGCCCGAAACCATCATCGAACGCGCACAGGAATTTCTTGTGCCGGGCAACTCCAAAGCCGACAAGGTTGCCGAATAGTCAGAGATCGGCGTTCTGCGCAGCCGCGTGAAGAAAGTCGATCAGCTTGCTGCGATCCAGCGGTTTGAGCAACAGATCGATATTCAGCCGCCGCGTTTCCTGCCTTAGAAAAGCCGACCGCTCGGCGGATATGATCGCGCAGGGCAACCGTCCAAGCCGTCGGGTCAGCTCCTCGAACAGCTTGGTGCCAGAAAGCCCTTCACCCAGTTGATAATCCAGCAACAGCGCATCGGGCGAGATCTGCAGGTCATCCATCAGGTCCAGCGCGCTTTCGGCGTCTTCGGCCTCGATCACGCTGACGCCCCAGCTTTCCACAAGGATGGAGAGCGCACGGCGCAGCTGCGGGTCGTTCTCAACCAGCAGCACGATCAGCCCGGCATGGGTCAGGCCAAGAGGGGACGAGGTGATGGCCTTCTGCCGCTTGCTCAGTTCGGCGTCCTTGGCCAGCGGCACGTTCAGCATGAAGCATGAACCGCGCCCCGGCTCGGACCACAGGCCAAGCGGGTGACCGAGGCGGGCACAAGCGCGCTCAACAATGGCCAGACCCAGCCCAAGCCCGTCATTGTTGCTGGCCTTGGCGTCAAGGCGGCGGAATTCCTCGAAAATCGTGTTCTGATCTTCCTCGGCGATGCCCGGCCCCGTGTCCCAGACCTCGATCCGGGCGGATTCGCCATTGCGCCGCGCTCCGACGACGATCCGACCGGAGTCGGTGTACCTGATGGCATTGGTCAGCAGGTTCTGCACGATCCGCCGCAGGTAGGCCGGGTCGGATTTGACCACGTGCGAGCTGTGAAGGATGCGCAAGCGCAACCCCTTTTGTGCGGCAAGCAGTTCCATCTCGTCCCGCAGCGGGTCGAACACCTCGCGCAGGGCAACGGGCCGGATGTCAAAGCTCAGCGCATCGGATTCCAGCTTCGAGATATTGAGCAAGGCGTCGATGATCTGCTCGGCCGACTCCAGCGCGGTTTCGGCCTTGGACAGAACGGCTTTTTCGTTCGGGGTGTCGATCTTGTCCGACAGCGACGCCATGAACAGCTTGGCCGCGGACAAGGGTTGCAGCAGGTCATGGCTTGCGGCGGCCACGAAGCGGGATTTCGATGCATTGGCGCGTTCTGCCGCGCTCAGCGCATCTTCAAGCTCCAGCGTGCGGTCCATGACGCGCTGTTCCAGGATCTCGTTCAATTCATAGAGCTTCCTGGCCGCTTCCCGTTCGGCGGTCACATCGGTGCAGGAAATCACGAAGCCCCGGTCGGGCATGGCCCGTCCAAAGATGTGCAGCACTGCGCTGGTGCCACGCTGCACTTCGAACGAGATCGGTTGCCGCAACCCTTCAGACACCGCCCAACGCCGGAACGAGCCCCGGTCAATGCCGCGCGTGAATTCGTATTCGTCATCCAGATCGTCCAGCAACCCGACAAAAGACGCACCGATCCGCAACCGGCGGGCAGGGACGGACAGAAGGGTGCCGATCTTGTGGTTCCATCCCACCAACTGGGCATTTTCGTCAAAGATGCAGACGCCCTGGTTCAGATGGTCCAACGTGGCCCGGATCATGCGGGCCTGCTTGTCGCGCAGTTTGGCCTGTTCCTGCCGTTCGGTGCGCATGATGTCGGTGATGTCGGTCTGAAGCACCACCGTGCCGCCGTTTTCGGTGCGATGCTCGGACACCTGCAACCATCGATCCTCGGCCAGCCGCACGTTGAACATCACCCGGCGTTCGGTGTGTTTCTTGCGGCGCATCTTGGCCCAGGCATTGCGATCCTGATCCGGCGGCAGGTTCAGGTAGCGGGATCGGCTGACCCGGTCGACATAGCTGTCAAAGGGCAACCCCGGCGACAGATCAATCGCCGTATCGCGAAAATCCCGGCAGAACCGCGAGTTGCACATCACAAGAATGTCCATCGGGTCGAAAAGCGCGAACCCTTCGGAAATCGTCTCGATGGCATCGGCAAGGTTGCGCCGCGCCGCTTCGGTGGCCGCGTTCGCGCCAGCCAGTTGCGAATTGGCATCGTGCAAAAGGTCCAGCGTGCGTTCCAGCTCAAGCGTCCGTTCCCGCACCCGTTTTTCCAGGAGGGCCGCCCGTTCGAACTGCGCATAGGCGGCACTCGACTGGTTGGATCCGTATTCCACCCGCCGCATGAGGCTGTCGGCAATCTTGATCAGCTTTTCGTTCTGCCGCTCAAGCGTATCGTTGGGATCAATCAGAGACATCGTCGCCTCCGACAGGTTCGTTTGGATAGATGGCGACCCCGGTCAGGGTCTGGTTCACATGCAGCCCACCGATCTGTTCGCCATAGGTCGAAAACCCGACAACGTTATGCTTGCGCAAGACATTCGACATCTCGCGGGTGCGCTGCGTGCGACCGACTTCGATCCGGCGCAGAATGCAATCGCACCCCAGAATGATCTCGGGCTTCTGGTGCCGCGCGAGATCTTCAAGCCCACGGTCAAGATGCGCCACGATGTCGTCATGCGTGGCAAGCGACAGTACCATGCCTTCATTGATCGCGGAAAAGAACACAAGGTCGTGGTTTTCCTTCACCTGCTGGATCGCGCGCACATGGTGGGCATCGCCTAAACGTACGACGACCGGGTGCTCGGCAAAGGTGAACTGGTCCAGTTGATGGGGATCCAAACCCAACAGGCGCGCATATTCCAAAGCCGCCGGTTCAGCGTTGATCTCGTGCACGATCCGTTCATCCGAAGATGCCGACGTCACCACCATGCGCTGATCCGTCGGGACCAGGTGATCCAGGCTGAACACCCGGACCGGCCGGTCACAACGCACCAGAACGACAATCGCCGCATTCCGCAGGATCTCGCCATTCCGCGCGAGCCAGGTCTGGGAAAATTTCGTGCCGTCCCCGGACGAACCGCCGAACAGGGGCGTCGGCCCCAAACCTGCCGACAGGAAGGCCGTCAACTGTTCCTCTTGCAGGCTGAGCCCATCCACCAGGAGGAACGCAAAATCCGACGTCCAGTCCGGGGTGCGATGCGCCAGCGCCAAACGCGCCTCGATCAGCTTGTCCGCCACCGATTGGTCGTCGATCGCGTTCAGATCGTCGATCGCATATGTCAGAACACGCGCATGGGCTGACCGAAACGCGATGGCGACGACCTGCTGTTCCTCGTACCCGTCACGGCCCAGTTCGCCCGCGGTCGTACACGCGACCACGTCCGCCGCGCCGAACCGGCGCGACGTGGCATCCACCAATGCCTGAAAATCCGCCTCGGGTGAGATAAAAAGACAAACAAGCTCGAATGGTCCCGACCCAAGCTGGTCATGCAGACTATCTACGATGTGTGGGTCATCGCAATGCGCTTGCGCAAAGGCGACAACGTCAGAGGCGGTTTCAGTGCATTCGGTTTCAGGAAAGACCCTGCTTCCTTCCACTCTGTGGTTCCTACATGTTGGCTAACCCTGAGGATAGGAGGATCAATGGTCGCTTGGCAAGACTCTGTTGAAACGGGCCTCTTGCGCAATCAGCACCGCCTGCGTCCGGCTGTGCACGCCAAGCTTGCGCATGATCGCGGTGACATGCGCCTTCACGGTCGTCTCCGCAATCGACAGGTCATAGGCAATCTGTTTGTTCAGCTTGCCTTCACAGATCAGGTTCAGGATCCGCGCCTGCTGGTTGGTCAGGGACGCCAGCCGCGTCAACGCCTCTTCCGGGGCCTCGCGGTTGGCGTCCTGTCCCTGTGGATCGATATAGCCTTCGGGCACGAAAGACTGGCCAGCCTTCACCGTTTCGAACGCGCTTTGAAAAACCGCACGCTGCGAATGCTTGGGAACAAATCCGTCCGCCCCGGCCTTCAGGGCGTGTGAAATCATGCGGTTGTCGGCCATCGACGACACGATCAGGATCATGGCCTTCGGCGCGGCCGTGCGCAACCGGACCAACCCGTCAAGACCGTTCACATCCGGCAGGTTGAGGTCCAGCAGGATCAGATCGAAATCCGTCTCGTCTGCCACCTTGTCCAGCGACGCGTCCAGCGTACCGGCGGTGTGGATCTCTTCGAAATCCGCGATGGATTTGAGCGTCAGCGTCAGAGCGTCACAAAAAAGCGGGTGATCGTCCACCACCAGGGCTGTCATCGCGGTTATCGGAGTGTCTCGCATGTTTACGTGCTCAGTCGTATCGGTCCCACGGCGCAAGCGGCAATCTTTCGCCTTGATCCAATCCTAGGCCCATCAACGCGCGGCGTCTCTTGGCGAAAGGTCTCATATGTCACGGCACCTACTTTTCCGGAAGCAATCCCCGCGGGTTGAGTCGCAGCACCAGCAGCAGGATCAGCCCCATGGTCAGCAACCGCATGTGCTGAACCGAATCCATCAGGTGATCCTTGAGCCACGATCCCTCTGCCAGCCCGGCGGTCAGACCGGTCAACAGAAGCTCCCCCAACGGTTCGACCTGCACACAGAGGAACCAGAACATGAACACGCC
>CAYZAD010000139.1:0-7487 GCA_964476315.1 uncultured Rhodobacterales bacterium | reverse complement strand
CCCGTCCGCACCATCGACCAGTTGCGCATCACGTAGTCCTGCACGGAAGCCTTGATCCACCACACCGCATAGGTCGAAAAGCGCACGCCACGATCCGGATCGAACTTGTCGGCCGCTTTCATCAACCCCAGACCCGCTTCCTGGATCAGGTCGTTCATCGGGGCGCCGTAGCGCTTGAACTTGGACGCCATGGAAATCGCCAGCCGCATATACGCGTTGATCAGGCGGTGCAGCGCGGCTTCGTCCCGATGATCGCGCCACGCGTAAGCCAGTTGCAGCTCGGTTTCCGCGTCCAGAAGCTCTGCCTTCATCGCGCGGCGTGACAAGGTTTGGTCGTTGAATGCATCCAGTGCCATTGTGCGTCGCCCCCGATTTCTGATCCTTGTAGGGGTTACGGGGCACCCGCCCGTCCGGATCACTAAAGGGGTGAAATTTATTTCCCGGGCCACGATCCCGACGCCACAATCATGCGCATTCGTGATGCCCCGCCGCACAAAAGACCATTGGGCAGGTCAAACCCGCCCCTCTAGACTGCGCACCAACACCATCCTGCGAAAGACCGAAAAGAATGACCTACGATCTCTATATCGGCGATTATGCCTACTCTAGCTGGTCGCTCCGCGGCTGGCTGCTCTTTCGCCACCTGGGCCTCGACCCGAATATCCACCTGGTCGATTTCAACTCAACCGGCGTCGCCGCACAACTGACCGACCTTGCCCCGGCCCGCACCGTGCCCGCCATGCGCACACCCGAAGGCGCCGTGGTGTGGGACAGCCTCGCCATGGCCGAGGAACTGCACGAACGGCATCCGGAAGGCGGCCTCTGGCCCAGCGACCCAGGTGCACGTGGCCTGGGCCGGTCCCTCGCGGCAGAGATGCATTCGGGCTTTTCGGCACTGCGCAGCGAATGCCCGATGAACCTGCGCAAAGCCTATGTGAGCCCACCCCTGAGCGATGACACCCTGTCCGACATATCCCGCATCGACGCGATCTGGTGCCACAGCCGCGCGCGCCACGCCGACACCGGCCCGTGGCTGTTGGGCGCCTATTCCATCGCCGACATCGCCTTCGCTCCGGTCGCAGCCCGGTTCGCCGGGTATGACGCGAAACTGTCCGATGTCGCGCAGGCCTATGTCGACACCCACCTTCGTGACACACACTTCCGCCAATGGCGCGCCATGGCGCTTGTCACCGGCGACACCCTGCCGTGGTACGCAAAGGATTTCGACACCAAGCCCTGGCCGGGACCAACCCCGTTGCCCGCAACCGCCGTCGCAACCGGCCCGGCAATCAACAGCACCTGTCCTTTCACCGGCGGCCCCACGAACCACTATCTCGACGTCGAAGGCCGCGTTTACGGATTCGAACACCAACGCAGCCGGGATGAAACCGCCCACGACCCCGAAGCATGGCCAGCCTTCATGGCGCTTGCCAACGCATCCTGAAACCGCCTGCGATCAGCGTGGTCCGCGCATTTTCACCCCCACGCCCGGGCCGCCATTAACCATTTGGCAACCATAGAGGCCCAAAGCTGCCCGGCATGGTCGCGCACGCCTACACCGTCGCCTTCGAAGGCGTGGACGCCCGCATGGTCGAAGCCCAATGCGCGGTCACCCCTGGCATGCCTGCCTTCTCTATCGTCGGTCTTCCGGACAAGGCGGTCTCCGAATCCCGGGACCGGGTGCGCGGCGCGCTGTCCACGCTGCATATCGCGCTGCCCTCCAAACGCATCACGGTCAATCTCTCTCCGGCGGACCTGCCGAAAGAAGGCTCGCATTTCGACCTGCCCATCGCGCTCGCCCTCCTGGCCGAACTCGAAATCCTGCCCAAGGACGCGGTTTCCGGTGCGGTGGCGCTTGGGGAACTGTCCCTCGATGGTGCGCTGATCCCTGTGATCGGCGCGCTTCCCGCCGCCATGGCCGCAGCCGCCGAAAATCGCGCTCTCATCTGCCCCAGCGCATCCGGGGCCGAAGCGGCCTGGGTCGGTGCCTGCCAGGTCATCGGAGCCAGGGGCCTGATGGACGTCATCCAGCACATGACGGGCCGCACACCGCTGCCGCCCTGCGAACCCGGAGAGGTGACCCCGGACACAACCCTGCAGGACATGCGCGACGTCAAAGGCCAGGAACGCGCCAAGCGCGCGCTCGAAATCGCCGCAGCGGGGCGGCACCACGTGCTCATGGTCGGCACGCCCGGGTCCGGAAAATCCATGCTGGCGGCGCGCCTGCCCGGCATCCTGCCACCGCTCACCCCGTCCGAGGCGCTGGAAACCTCCATGGTCCATTCCCTCTCCGGCCTGATCGAGGCGGGCGGCATCTCGCGTCACCGCCCGTTCCGCGAACCGCATCATACAGCCTCCATGGCCGCCATCGTCGGCGGCGGGCGCACCGCCAAACCCGGCGAAATCAGCCTTGCTCACAACGGCGTGCTCTTCATGGATGAATTTCCCGAATTCCCGCGCGCCGTTCTGGAAACCCTGCGCCAACCGATCGAAACCGGCGAAGTCATGGTCGCCCGCGCCAACGCCCACGTGAAATATCCCTGCCGCTTCATGCTGGTGGCCGCCGCGAACCCCTGCAAATGCGGCTATCTGAGCGATCCCGCCCGGGCCTGTTCGCGCGCGCCGGTCTGTGGCGAAGACTACATGGGCCGCATCTCAGGCCCGTTGATGGACCGCTTCGACCTGCGCGTCGATGTCCCGCCCGTGGCCTTCCGCGACCTCGATCTGCCCAGCGCAGGCGCCATGTCAAAAGACATTGCCGCCCGTGTCGCCGCCGCCCGCGAGGTTCAGACGCAGCGCTTCCGGGATCACCCGCAGATGTCCCAGAACGCCGATCTCGAAGGCGATATCCTCGACCGGGTCACCGCACTGGAGGACGACGCCCGCAGCCTCATCACCCAGGCCGCCGACCGCTTCGGCCTCTCCGCCCGGGGCTACCACCGCGTTCTGCGCGTCGCGCGCAGCATCGCGGACCTTGCCGAAAGCGACCCCGTCACACGCGATCACGTGGCCGAAGCGCTCAGCTACCGTCTGCCGAACTCGGCAACCTGAACAGGATCGGCAAGCTGGCCGCTCATGGCCGCCAAGCTCTGCTAGAGCTTGGCCTCAATGGCCTGCCAGATCTTTTCTGCCACGTTGATCCCGTCGAACCGTTCCAGTTCCTGGATGCCCGTTGGCGATGTCACGTTGATCTCCGTCAGGTAATGGCCGATCACGTCGATCCCGACAAACACCTGGCCTTTTTCCTTCAGCAAAGGCCCGATCCGCGCGCAAATCTCCAGATCACGCTCCGACAGACCGATCTTTTCGGGTCGCCCCCCCACATGCATGTTCGACCGCGTCTCACCAGCCGCCGGCACGCGGTTGATCGCCCCGACAGCCTCCCCGTCCACGAGGATCACGCGCTTGTCACCAGCCGACACATCCGGCAGGAACTTCTGCACGATCAACGGCTCCCGCGAAAAGCCGGTGAACAATTCGTGCAGGGATGTCAGGTTCCTGTCATTCGCATCCAGCCGGAACACTCCGGCCCCGCCATTGCCGTATAACGGTTTCAGGATCACATCCCCGTACCGCGCCTTGAAGGCCTTGATCGTCGCCAGGTCGCGCGCGATCATCGTCGGCGGGGTGAGGTCCGGGAAATCCAGCACCAACAGCTTTTCGGGATAATTGCGCACCCAGAACGGATCGTTCACCACCAGCGTCTGCCCCGCCAACCGGTCCAGCAAATGGGTGGAGGTGATGTAATGCATGTCAAACGGCGGGTCCTGGCGCAGCCAGACCACGTCGAAATCGGCAAGATCGACCTGTTTCACCTCGCCAAGCTGCACGTGATCGCCCTGAACCCGCTGCACCGTGAAGTCATGCCCGCGCGCCAGGATGCGTCCTTCATCATAGGCAAGGTTGTCCGGCCCGTAGAAGAAAAGCGTATGCCCGCGTGACTGCGCCTCTTCCGCCAGACGAAAGCTGCTGTCCGCTGCGATATCCACCGATTGGATCGGATCCATTTGAAACGCGATTTTCATGCACTGCCCCTTGATGACACCTGCCCCGGTAATGACCGAAAGCCAAAAGGCGTGCAACAGAATGCCGTCAGGCCGCCATGCCCGCATTTGGCACAACGTCAATCGCCCCGCAGGCGTCCACCAGCGCCACATCCACCCGCACATCGGTCAAGGACCCGTTCGGGCAGCCATCAAGATAGGCTTCGGCACTGGCCAGGATCCGCGCCATCTGGCGTGACGTCACACGCTGCACGGCCTGTGCATGGGTCTTGCTTTTCTTCACCTCGACAAAAACGACGCGGTCGCCTTCCGCAAGGATCAGGTCGATTTCCCCCCCGGGGCCGCGCCAACGGTTTTCCAGAACCCGTGCGCCCCGATCGACATACCACCGCGCCACGGCCCCTTCTGCGCAAATCCCGGCATGGTAATTCGCCTGCTGTCGCGCGCCCCTGACCGGCACACCCGGTGCAGGTTGCACAGGCGCAGCCACAGGCATTGGCACAGGCACAGGCACCGGCACAGCATCGAAATCAAAGCAAAGCTGGCCGCCAGGGGCGCAGTCAGCCTGCAGGCATTCATCGTTCTGAAAATCAAAAGGCACGGCAATCTCCAATTGGAATCACCTTACCTCACGAAGATCTAAGATTTGACGAACGCCATCGCCCGTTGATACGCCGCCCGACGCGGGACGCCGAAACGGCGCGCGATTTCGGTTGCGGCATCCTTCACCGACATGCTCTCCAACGCCTCGACCAGGGCCCGGTCCAGCGCCTCCTGATCGGCTTCGCCTGCCGCGGCCCGATCGACGACGACCACGATCTCTCCCTTGGGCGGGTGATCGGCATAAAGCGCCGCAAGCTCTGACAGCGACCCGGCCCGGCGCTCTTCGAATTTCTTGGTCAGCTCCCGGCATACGACCGCCGCGCGGTCCGCGCCCAGCACCTCTGCCGCGTCCCGCAGCATCGCCGCAAGGCGTTTGGGCGACTCGTAAAAGATCAGCGTCGCGGGCACGTCCGATACCTCGCGCAGCGCTGTCTTCCGCTTGCCAGAGCTGTTGGGCAGGAAACCCGCAAACAGAAACCGGTCCGTCGGCAGCCCCGAAAGCGTCAGCGCCGCAACCGCCGCTGTCGGACCGGGCGCCGTGGTACAGGCCACCTCCGCCTGCAGCGCCGCCCGCATCAGGTCAAAACCGGGATCCGAAATCAGCGGCGTCCCGGCTTCGGACGCATAGACAACCGATTTCCCCTCCGACAGGGCGCTCATCAGCCTTGGGCGGACACGGTCGCCATTGTGATCGTGATACGCGATCAGGGGCCGGTCACCCACCGGCACACCGTGAATATCCATCAATCGCCGCAAGGACCGGGTGTCTTCGGCCGCCAGCACATCGGCCCCGGCAAGCAAATCCAGCGCCCGCAGGGTGATGTCCCGCGCGTTGCCCAGCGGGGTCGCCACGAGATACAATCCCGGCGCGATATCGCGTGTCTGCCATTTCATGTCTGGACCCGCCTATTGCGTTGTCTATTATCCCGCCCAATCGAAAAGCCGTGCGTGACCCGTGTGCGGCGTTCAGGGAGTGCGTACCATGTTGACCGTCTTGTCCACCCGCCGCAAGCTATTGCGCAAAGCCGCCGCCGTCGCGGCCTTCATGGGGCTCGCTGCCTGCGACCCCAGCATGATGACATCGGTCGGCGGAGACGGTCCCCGGATCAGCACAAACGCTCCGGTTCCCGTGGCGCTCCTGATCCCCCGGACCGACACCAGCGCCGGGGGCGTTGCGCAAAGCCTTGAAAACGCGGCGCGCCTGGCTGTGGCTTCGCTCGACGGGGTCGAGGTGGACCTGCGCGTCTACGACACCGGCGGCGACGCGCAGCGTGCGGCCGTCCAGGCCGAAACGGCTGTGGCGGACGGGGCGCAGATCATCCTCGGCCCGCTTTTCGGAGAAGCTGCGAACGCCGCCGGTGTCGCAGTGGCCGACAATGGCGTGAACGTGCTGAGCTTTTCCAACAACCCAAGCATCGCGGGCGGCAACGTCTTCATCCTTGGCCCGACTTTCGAGAACACGGCGACCCGGCTGCTGCGCTATGCCTCCCGCCAGGGGCGCAATTCGGTGGTGATCGCGCATCCGCAAAACGTCGAGGGCGAATTCGGCCGCGCCGCCATCCAGGCCGCCGCAGCCGCGACCGGAACGCGCGTGGCCTCGGTCCAGTCCTTCCCCTTCTCGCAGGAAGGCGTCGCCTCCGCCGTCCCGCGCATCCGCGACGCGGTAACCTCCAGCGGGGCCGATTCCCTGTTCCTGACCTCCACCGCCGCCGGTGCATTGCCACTCCTGCTCGACCTTCTGCCGGCCGCCGGGCTCGACCCGGCCACCACGCAGTATATCGGCCTGTCGCGCTGGGACGTGCCGCCCCAAATCCTGTCCATGTCCGGTGCGCAAGGCGGCTATTTCACACTGACCGACCCCGCGGCGACCGCCGCCTTCGAAAGCCGCTACCGCGCGCAGTTCGGCGCCAACCCGCACCAGCTGGCCGGTCTCGCCTTTGACGGGATCAACGCCATCGGCGCACTGGTCCGCCAGGGACGCACCGACGCGCTGTCCAGCCGCGCCCTGACCCAGAATGCCGGCTTCCGGGGCGCCACAGGCGTGTTCCGCATCCGGCCCAACGGCACAACCGAACGCGGTCTTGCAGTCGCGACCGTGCGCAACAACCAGGTGACCATTCTTGACCCAGCCCCAACCGGCTTCGGCGGCGCAGGCTTCTGATCCCGAACGACCCAGCCTTGCAGGCGGTGCTCCGGCACCGGCTGATACCTTTGACGACATAGCAGATCCCGCGGCCATCCGGGCCGCGATCTGGGAAAGCGTGGAAGACGCGCAAGACGAACGCGCCATCCGGGCGGCCGTCGTGGCCGGTCTGAAGACGGCCCAGACCGACGGGCGCGCCGCCATCGCCGCACGGCTCGACGCCGACCCGCTCAATGCGCATGCCGTCACCACCGCCTATACGTGGCTGACCGACCAACTGGTGACGCTCACCTTCGAAATCGCCACGCAAAAGATCCACCGCAACCCGAACCCGACCGAAGCCGAACGGCTCGCCGTGATGGCCGTCGGCGGCTACGGGCGCGGAGAGATGGCGCCGTTCTCCGATGTCGATCTGCTGTTTCTGACCCCCTACAAGATCACCGCCTGGGCCGAGAGCGTGATCGAATCCATGCTCTACATCCTGTGGGATCTGAAGCTGAAGGTCGGCCATTCGTCGCGGACGGTGAAAGACTGCCTGCGTCTGGGTGCCGAGGATTTCACCATCCGCACCGCGATGATGGAACACCGTTTCCTCTGCGGCCACGAACCGCTGTCCGACGAACTCGACACCAAGCTCTGGAACAATCTGTTCAAGGGCACGGAATCCGAATTCATCGACGCCAAACTGGCCGAACGCGACGCCCGCCACGTCAAGCAGGGCCAGCGCTACATGGTCG
>CAYZAD010000138.1:0-7489 GCA_964476315.1 uncultured Rhodobacterales bacterium | reverse complement strand
CGACCGGGCGGATGCACATCGCCATCGAATGTCACGCCTGTTTCGAATGGCTGTTTCCCGTGCTCGAAGCGTTCCGAAAGACATGGCCGGATGTTGACGTCGATATCCGCCCGGGTCTGGCCTTCGATGCGATGCCCGCGCTAGAAAAAGAAGAAGTCGATCTGGTGGTGTCGTCCGATCCCGAAGACCTGCCCGGTGTCACCTTTACAGAGCTGTTTGACTACAACGCCGTCTTCGTTGCGGCGGCGGCGCATCCGTTGGCGCAAAAACCGTTCATAGAGGCCGAGGATTTTCGCGGCGAGACCCTGATCACCTACCCGGTGGAACGCACGCGCCTTGATGTGTTCAGCCAGTTGCTGATCCCGGCCAAAGTCGAACCTGCCGCGGTGCGGCAGGTCGAATTGACGGCGGTCATCCTGCTTTTGGTCGCGTCCAATCGCGGCGTGTCCGTGCTGCCCGACTGGGTGGTGCGGGAAGTGAAATACAGTTCCGATTATGTCACCCGCCCGCTGACACAGAACGGCATCACACGCAGGCTGTATGCGGCGACCCGGTCATCGGACACCGAAAAGCCCTATGTGTCAGACCTGATCCGGTTGGCCCGGCAAGAGGCAAAGCGGCTGCAGAACGCGTGACGCTTATAAGGCCTGAATGTTGCTGGCCATCATACGACCGTCCCGGCCTTCAGTCATCTCGAAGCTCACCTTCTGATTGTCTGCAAGGCCTTCCATACCGGATTGCTGGACCGCCGAGATGTGCACAAACACATCCTTGCCGCCGTCTTCCGGGGAAATGAAACCATAACCTTTTGTCGTATTAAACCATTTCACGGTACCGCTGGGCATGGGGCCGTGTCTCCTTTGTTGGTCAATTCCGATCCTGTTGGACCACTCTTCACAGTTGGGCTGAGAATGCGTTAAACATTCCTGCCATATGTATGAAATTGGGTTCTCTTGGCTGAAGACAAGGGATGGCGGTCGCTTTTTGGTTGTATACAATCATATGCAGAACAAGGAGAGGTGCAGGATGGTCAGGCTATACGGGCTCAAGAACTGCGACACCTGTCGCAAGGCATTGAAGGCACTGCCAAATGCGGAACTGGTGGATGTGTCGACAACACCGGTGCCGGACAGCCTTCTGGACAAAGCGTTGGATCAGTTCGGCGAAAAATTGTTGAACACACGCTCGACCACGTGGCGGGGCCTCAGCGACGATCAAAGGTCGGGGGAGCCAAAAACCCTGCTGGTGGCACATCCAAAGCTCATGAAACGCCCGCTGATCGCAAGCGACGATGCGCTTTACCTCGGTTGGGACAAGGCGACGCAATCGGCGCTGGGCGTCTAGCCCGGCTGCGCAACATGCCAGCCGGGCTCAGCGCCGGGTTTGCATCTTGTGCAGGGCAGCATAGGTGCCGTCCTGCGCCAGCAACATGTCATGCGTGCCTTGCTCGATCACCCGGCCGCCATCCATCACCACGATCTTGTGCGCATCCCGGATGGTGGAAAGGCGATGGGCGATGACCAGCGTCGTGCGGCCCTTGGACAATTCGTCCAACGCCGCCTGCACCTTGGCCTCTGACCCGGTATCAAGCGCCGATGTGGCTTCGTCCAGCAGCAGGATCGGACGATTGCGCAGCAGGGCCCGCGCAATGGCGACCCGCTGGCGCTGCCCCCCGGACAGCCCGGAGCCGCGCGGCCCCACAGGTGTGTCAAGGCCATCTGAAAGCTGCGGCAGGAAATCCGCGACATGCGCCGCGTCGAGCGCAGTCTGCAGGTCGGCGTCAGACACGCCCGTCTGGCCCAGCAGGATGTTTTCCCGCACGCTGTCATCGAACAGCAGCGCGTCCTGGGACACGACGGAAAACAGGCCGCGCAAAGCGCCAAGCTCCATGTCAGAGACCGGAACACCGCCAATCGTGACAGAACCCGACACCGGATCGGACAGCCGCGTCAGCACGTTGAACACCGTGGATTTGCCCGCGCCGGAAGGACCGACCAGTGCGGTTGTCTGCCCGGCCTCGGCGGTCAGGGAACAGCCGCGCAGGACCTCTGTGTCGCCATAGCTCAGGTACACATTGTCCAGCGTCACCGCGGGAATCCCGCCGGGCGCCGGTTTCGGCTGCGCCGGGCTGCGCAATTGCGGTTCGCTGTCCAGAATTTGCCGGATGCGTTCGATGCCTGCCGCCGCCACCTGCCAGACGCCCGCCACGTTCCCAAGACGGCGCAAGGGCTCGAACGCCAGTCCGATCGCGGTGAAAAAGGCCATGAAGTCGCCAACGGTCTTTTCGCCCGACAGGATCTCGTGACCGCCGTAAAACAGCACCCCCATAAAGCCGAGGCCCGCCATGATGTCGATCATGCCGGGAATCGTCGCTTGCCCCAGCGCGCTGCTGGTTTCGACCTTGACGCGCTCTTCGGTCAGGGTGCGGTAGCGCGCCGACTGGTAGCGTTCCAGCGCATTCAGTTTCACCGGGATGATCCCGTGAAACGCCTCGTTCAGGCGTTCTGACAGCCGGGCTGCCACGTCGCGGGCGCGGCGCGCCTTCTTGCGGACATAGCGTTGCAGGATCATCGACGGCGCCACCAGAACCGGCGCACCGATCAGCGCCACCAATGTCCAGAGCCAATCCACCGAAATCGCCACGCCGAACAGCGAAATCAACGCGATCACATCGCGCCCCGCACCGGTGATGATCGTGCGCCAGACCTTGCTGATCGCGTCGACATCCCCTTCGACACGCTGCATCAGGTAGCCGGGCGAATGGGTCTGGTGATAGGCCGGGTCCAGCACCATGAGATGGGCCAGCAGGTCTTGCCGGATATCGGCCACCGACAGTTGCGAAATCCGCGTCAAAAGCACCTTTTGTATGATGCTGGACAGCGCGCGCACAAGGAAGATGCCAAAGAACACCAGCGCGACCCACGTGATCGCATCGGCGTTTCCGCCCACGAAAATCTGGTCGAACATCGGCTTCATCATGTAGCTGAGCGCGCCGAACATCGTGCCTTCCAGCGCCATGAACAGCATGGCGACGATCAGCAGCCCCCAATGCTTTGACAGGTAGCCGCGCCAGACCCAGGCCAGCAGGCCCCGCGGGTTGACCGCGGCTTCCGCCATCAGGCCGCTGCCCGGGGCAGTTTCAGCGTGTCCGCCGGCATTCTGCCATCCCACCCGGCCTGAATGGTCGTCGCGTCATATTCGCTGCGGATCCAGTCTTCGAAACCGATGGGCTGCCGCTTGTTCCGCGCCGCGTAGACATCAAGGATATAGTCCTGCACCCCGGTCGCCGTGAAATCGAGGTGGATGTATTTCAGCGACAGCATCTTGCGCGCGACCTCGACAGGCTGGTTTTCGAACACCATCAGGTACATCGCCGCCACGAACCCGGCCCGGTCCGCCCCGGACTTGCAATGAAACACGAACGGTTTTTCCGCGTCGCGCAGCGTGTCGATCACATGCACGATCCGGTGCCGGCTGGCCGCGTTGCGCGCCCAAAGCTTGGCGTTCATCAGCCTGAGCCCCAGCGCCTCGCAGGTTTCCTTTTCGAACAGGTAATGCGCGTACTTGTCTTCGCCGCGCAGGTTCACGACGGTCTTGATGCCCATGTCGCGATATTTCACGAACCGGGCATGGGTGGGCTGGTTCGACCGGTACACCCCCGGTGCGATTTCAAAGAAATTGGTCCAGAACACACGCAGGAAGGCGTGGTCGAACACATGGTAATGAAAGGTCGACCACCGCCGCGCGCTCGGGGTGCTGATGTCCTTGCCAAAGGACCGGCGCAGCTTGCGCTCCGCGTCTTCAACCCTGCTCCAAAGCTCTGAGAACATCACGCCCCTTTCACGTCAGGCGCGGATGTAGAGGCTGCCGCTCTCCGTGGCAAGCAGCGCACGCCATTGACGGCACGGCGGAACTGCGTAGGTTGCCGCAAAGCTGCACCGGTGGCAGCGGATACCCCATCATTCGAGGTTGGTCATGTCTCTTGCTGCAGGTCGCACTTATCTTGCCATTCCCGGCCCTTCGGTTGTCCCCGACGCGGTGTTGCGGGCCATGCATCGCGCATCCCCCAATATCTACGAAGGTGAATTGCCGGACATGATGCCCGGGCTGACGGCCGACCTGAAAAAGGTCGCGCGCACAAACGGCAACGTGGCGATTTACATCAGCAATGGCCACGGCACATGGGAAGCGTCCCTCGCCAACACGGTTGCCCCGGGCGAAAAGGTGCTTGTGCTGTCCACCGGGTTCTTTGCGGACCGTTGGGCCGGCATCATCACGACCCGCGGCATAGAGGTGGAGCTGCTGCAGTCCGAAACGGGCCAGACGTTTGACCTCAACCGGGTCGAAGCCGCTTTGAAAGCCGATGCAGAGCACAGCTACAAGGCGGTCCTTGCGGTCCATGTCGATACATCCAGCTCCAACCGCAACGCATTCCTGCCCCTGCGCAAGCTGCTTGATGACCTTGGCCATCCGGCGCTCTTGATGGCGGATTGCATCGCGTCGCTTGCCTGTGACCGCTTCGAAATGGATGCCTGGGGGGTCGATGTTGCCATCACCGGCTCGCAAAAGGGCCTGATGTGCCCGCCCGGTTGCGGGTTCGTGTTTTTCAACGACAAGGCCGCAGAGGCGCGCAAGCGGCTTGACCGCGTCAGCTCCTATTGGGACTGGACGCCGCGCGCGCACCCCGAGGCGTTCTACCAGTATTTCTGCGGCACCGCGCCGACGCATCACCTTTACGGCCTGCGCACGGCGCTCGACATGATCCACGCCGAAGGGATGGAGGCGATCTGGGCGCGCCATGCCAAGCTGGCGCAGGCGGTGTGGGCGGCATGCGAACACTGGGGGCAGGACGGCCCCTTGCGCCTTAACGTGACGGACAAAGCACTGCGCAGCCATGCCGTCACGGCGATGTCCATCGGAAAACCGCATGGCGCGGCGCTGCGGAAATGGTGCTCGTCCGAGGCCGGTGTCACCCTGGGCATCGGGCTTGGCATGGCCAGCGAGGATGATCCGCTAAGCGAAGGCTTCTTCCGGTTCGGTCACATGGGCCATGTCAATGCGCACATGATCCTCGGGCTGCTTGGATCGGTCGAAGCCGGGCTTGGCGCGTTGCGTATCCCGCACCGGCCGGGTGGGGCATCAGCGGCGGCGCAGGTGCTGTCAGGCGTCTGACGGCCACTTGATTTCACGGCTGGCGCGGAACTGTTCCAGCCGGGTGATCATGTGGTTCAGGAACCAGCCGGTCAGGATCACGGCCAGCAGGCCGAAATGCGCCCAGATGACCCCGAAAATCCAAATCAGGTTCACGAAAATCAGGATGAGGTTTGCGTTCGTGTAATCCTCAACCCGCTTTGGATGGTTTCGTGCCATCGCGGTCTCCAAGCTCGGTTCCTGTATTGCCGTGCGACAGAATAGCGCAGATCGCGCGCCTGTCACCTGACATGGCACAACAAAAGGGAAAAATTTCCGTGAACGTGGCCTGCGCCGCTTATCTGCGCGCCGCTGCCAACGCTTTGGGCAAAGCCTCTTCAAAAATATCAAGATCGGCGGGCCGGCCCGTGCCCACGCGGATGGCCCGGTCGCCCGGTGCCACGAACGGCATGCGCACGAAAACCCCGTCTGCCACCAGCGCATCCAGCACCCGGCGCGCGAACGCGCCATCCTGCCCGCAATCCAGCGTGACGAAATTCGTGGCCGACCGCAGCGGCTTGAGCCCGTTGGCCTGCGCGATGGTGCCGATCCTGTCGCGCGCATCCTCGACCAGTTCGACCACCTCGGACAGCCAGGCTTCGTCCTCCAGCGCGGCCAGCGCCCCGGCCTGCGAAATCCGCGACATGCCAAAATGGTTGCGCACCTTGTCGAAGCTCTTGATCAGGTCCGGCGCTCCGATCCCGTAGCCGACACGCGCACCGGCCATGCCATAGGCTTTCGAAAACGTCCGCAGGCGGATCACCCTGGGGTCGTCGGCATCGATCTCGGGGGCCGTCCCGCTGGGCGCGAATTCGATATAGGCCTCATCCAGCAGCAACAGCGTGCCATCCGGCAACGTGTCCAGCGCCTTTTCAATCGTGCTGCCCGCATGCCAGCTGCCCATCGGGTTGTCGGGATTGGCAAGGTAAATCAGCTTTGCATCCGTGTCGCGGGCTTTGGCAATCAGTGCTGGCAAATCCTCGCGGTCGTCCTTGTAGGGCACCTTGTGCAGCACGCCGCCAAACCCCGCGACGTGGTAATTGAAGGTCGGATAGGCCCCGTCCGATGTGACCACGGCATCGCCCGGGGCCACCAGCATCCGCACGAGGTAGCCCAGCAAGCCGTCGATCCCTTCGCCGACGATGACATGCGCCGGTGTCACCCCCAACCGCGCCGACAAGGCCTGGATCAGGTCGTAATTCGTCGGGTCGGCATATTGCCAGCAGCCTGTCGCCGCATCCTGCATGGCGGCAACCGCAAAAGGCGAGGGGCCAAAGACGCTTTCATTCGCGCCCAGCCGCGCCCGAAACGGCGCGCCGTTCTGGCGTTCCTGCACCTCGGGCCCGACAAAGGGCACGGTCGAGGGCAGCGTGGCGAGCAGGTCTGTATAACGTGGTCCGGTCATGTCCGATCTATGACCCGCAGGCCGCGCCACGGCAAGGCCCCCGGCGCAGGTTATGCCACACAAGAGCCGCCGGGATTGGGCCGGGAAAGCCCGAAAGACGCCCCGAAAAGGTAAATATCCGGTAAACGCCAGACAGCGGTCCTGACCCATTGTTTCGCGCGCGAAACATTCGGTCCGGATCGGACCTATCCCACCATGTGCCGCCGCCTGCTTGACCCCGCACCGCCAAGCCGCCACTTATCGCACTGAGCAGACCAGAGACCCGGATGGCCCAGACCCCACCTCCCTTTGCCCCGTTCGAGTGGATGATCGCCTGGCGCTACCTGCGTGCGCGGCGGGCCGAGGGCGGCGTGAGCGTGATGACCTGGATCAGCCTGATCGGCATCACGCTGGCGGTGTTTGCATTGATTGCCACGCTGGCCGTGCGGTCCGGGTTCCGCGCCGAATTCGTCGATACCATCCTTGGCTCGAACGCCCATGTCACGGTGTACTACGCCTCTCAAGCCGATGAATTCGGCCGCATGTCGCGCACCATCGCCGAGTTCGAGGCGGTTGCGGAAGCGGTCGCCTCCGTGCCTGGCGTGACCCGCGCCGCGCCGCTTGTCAAAGGGCAGGTGATGGCCACGGCCAACAACCGCAATGCCGGGGTCGAGGTGTTCGGCATCGCGCCCGCCGATCTTGCCACCGTGCCGCGTGTCGCCAATGCCGATACCGCGCAGGGCGATCTGGCACGCTTTACCGAAGGCATTGCCATCGGGTCGGGCGTGGCACGGGAACTGGGCGTCGCCTTGGGCGACAGCGTGCGGCTGATCTCGCCCGACGGGGTGCGCACCGCCTTTGGTACCAGCCCGCGCGTCAAGGCCTACGAGGTGGTCTATGTCTTCACCGCCGGGC
>CAYZAD010000137.1:0-7536 GCA_964476315.1 uncultured Rhodobacterales bacterium | reverse complement strand
CTCGATGTCATGGGTGCGGCGCGCGCCAAAGCCCATGTCGCCGGTGCAGAGCACGACGGTGCGGTAGGGCAGGCCCAGCTTTTCAAGGATGCCCTGCGCGCAGGTTGTCATGCGATCCAGCTCTTCACGGCTTTTGTCCGGATGGGTGACCGACACCATCTCGACCTTTTCGAACTGGTGCTGGCGCAGCATGCCCGCAGTGTCACGCCCGGCGCTGCCCGCCTCGGAGCGGAAGCACTGGGTGTGCGCGACATAGCGGCGGGGCAGGTAGTCTTCGTCCACCGTCATGCCGTTGACGATATTGGTCAGCGTCACCTCGGCAGTGGGCACCAGCCACCAGCCATTCGTGGTCTGGTAGCTGTCTTCACCGAACTTCGGCAACTGGCCGGTGCCGTACATCATGTCGTCGCGGACAAGGACCGGGGTCCATGTTTCGGTCAGGCCGTTCTCGGTGATATGCGTGTCCAGCATGAACTGCGCCAATGCGCGGTGCAGGCGGGCGACCGCGCCCGACATCACGACGAAACGCGAACCGGACAGTTTGGCGGCGGTTTCAAAGTCCAGCCCCTTGGCGGCGCCCGCGATCTCAAAGTGTTCTTTCGGTTGGAACTCAAAGGAGCGCGGTGTGCCCCAGCGGCGGATTTCGACGTTGTCGGCCTCGTCCGCGCCGTCCGGCACATCGTCGAACGGCAGGTTTGGCAGGCCCATCAGCAGGTCGGTCAGCTGTTCGTCCAGGTCCTTGGCGCGCGCCTGCATGTCGGCAACGGCGGCTTTCTTGGCCGCGACCTCGTCACGCAGGCGCGCGAACAAAGCGTCGTCACCCGAAGCTTTGGCTTTGCCGATATCCTTGGCCGCCTTGTTCTGATCGGCCTGCGCGGTTTCGGCTTCGAGGATTGCGGCGCGGCGGGATTCGTCGATGCGCAGGATTTCGGACGATACCGGCTCCAATCCACGACGCGACAGCGCTGCGTCAAAGGCAGCGGGGTTTTCGCGGATGGCTCGGATATCGTGCATCGGTCTGGTCCTTCTGACTCGTTGGTTACTTCGCGCGCCTTATGCACCGGAACGCGCGCGGGGGGTAGGGGGCAATGCCGCGCGGTTCAGCGGATCGGCAACTGTGTGACCGGCACGGCAAGCGCCCCCGATTTTCCCATGGCGCTGATCACACCCGTAACGGCCCAGCGATCGCCATCGCGCGTCAGCACCGGACCGCCGGAATTTCCGGGCAGCACCGCACAGCCGAGGCGCAAGAGGCTGAACGATGTAACACCGTGACAATCGAAAGCAGCGCTTAACATGTGAGGGCGACGGGTGGAGTATCCGACGATTCCGAACAGCGCCGGTGCGGTCGTGTCGGTTGGCAAAAGCGGCAGCGGATCGACCCGGGCGTCCCGTTCAAGCGACAGCAGCGCGATATCGTAGCGGATGTCGAGACCGCGCGCGGCATAAGCCTTGGGATGCACCCAGATGGCCGATCCGGACACGACATCCACGGCCTTGCCCTGCAGCCAGCCTGCGACGAATGTCAACTGATCGGGGCGGGGGCCGATGCCATCCGCGCCCGACAGGCAATGCGCCGCCGTCAGCACCTGATCCGGTGCGATCAGGACACCGGTGCACATCTCGCGGGTGCGGTAGCCGGCCAGGTTGATCCGTCCGACGGCCTGCCACTGGGCATGGTCCGCGCGCGGCAGAACGGGCAGCTCAGCTGCAACGGACAGTGGCCCGCACAGAACCAACAGAAAAAACGCAAAACCCCAACGCATGCGGCAGTAAAGGCGCAGAATGTCGATGCCCACAAGCCGCATCATCAAAATTCGCGTTGAACACCAAATGCTACTCTGGCCGAAATTCCCGCAGGTCAGCAGGGTTCGGTGGCAAACCCGCCTTGCAAAGCCCATGGCAGCACCATAGGTTCCGCCAAAATCTGACACGAGATCATTGCGGGACCGCAACCCGCCCAGCGTTAAGGAGCCACGCCCATGGAAGGCAGCGCAATCGCACAGTTCATCCCGCTTATCCTGATCTTTGCGATCATGTATTTCCTGCTGATCCGTCCGCAGCAGAAAAAGATGAAAGAGCATCAGAAGATGGTTGAGGGGCTGCGCCGGGGCGATGTGGTTGTGACGCAGGGCGGTCTGATCGGCAAAGTCGTAAAGGTCAAGGAAGACAACGAGTTGGACGTCGAAATTGCCGATGGCATCAAGGTGCGCGTGGTGCAGAACACCATTGTGCAGGTGCGCTCCAAGACCGAACCGGCCAATTCGTAAGTCTCTGACCCTCTTTCCTATCGGGACGACTCGCTCATGCTTCAGATCGATCTATGGAAGCGCCTGCTGATCTGGACGACTGTGGCGGTCGGTCTGATACTGGCCCTCCCCAACACGTTTTACCCCCGTGTCGAACAGCATAACGACGCGCTTGCCGCGATCGAGATGCAAGGTGAGACACCCGAGTTGCTGGAACAGGCAGCGGGCTGGCCGTCTTTCCTGCCTTCGGGGCTGGTGAACCTTGGTCTTGACCTGCGCGGCGGCGCGCATTTGCTGGCCGAAGTGCAGGTGGGCGACGTCTATGCGGCACGGCTCGAGGCGCTTTGGCCGGAAGTGCGCGACGTGCTGCGGCCGGAACGGGCAACGGTCGGCACCATCCGGTTGCAGCCCTCGGCGGCGGACGAATTGCGGGTGCGCATTTCGCAGCCGGAAAACATGGCGCAAGCGCTCGAACTGGTGCGCGGATTGGCGCAGCCGGTCGTGTCTTTGACCGGCGCGCTGAGCAATGACCTTGAAGTGACGTCAGACGGCCCGGATATCGTGGTCCGGCTGTCGGAGGCCGAGCAGATCGCGACTGACGAACGCACGATGCTGCAAAGCCTCGAGATCATCCGCCGCCGCATCGACGAGGTTGGCACCCGCGAACCTACCATTCAGCGGCAAGGGACGGATCGCATCCTGATCCAGGTGCCCGGCATCGGGTCCGCGGCGGAACTGAAGGAAATCATCGGCACCACGGCGCAATTGACCTTCCAGCCAGTTCTTGGGCGCGGCACGGATGAAAACGCAGCCCCCGGTGTCGGCAACGAGATTTTGCCCTCGCTGGACGAGGACGGCATCTTTTACACTCTGGAGCAGGCACCGGTCGTGACCGGCGAAGAACTGGTCGATGCGCAACCGTCCTTTGACCAGAACGGTCGCCCGGCTGTGAACTTCCGCTTCAATCCGTCAGGTGCGCGCAAATTCGGTGATTACACCGCGGCCAATATCGGCAATCCCTTTGCCATCGTTCTTGATAACGAGGTGATATCGGCCCCGACCATCCAAAGCCATATTCCCGGCGGGTCGGGCATCATCACCGGCAACTTTACGGTTGAGGAAAGCACCCAGCTTGCTGTTCTTCTGCGCGCCGGTGCCTTGCCTGCGGGGCTGGAATTCCTCGAAGAGCGGACGATTGGTCCCGAACTTGGTCAGGACAGCATCGATGCAGGGCGCATTGCAACGATGGTGGCCTTTGCGGCGGTGCTTGTGTTCATGGCGCTGAGCTACGGATTGTTCGGCATCTTTGCCAACATCGCCCTTATCATCAATATCGGTCTGATCTTCGGGCTGCTGAGCCTTATCGGCGCAACGCTGACATTGCCGGGGATTGCCGGGATCGTTCTGACTGTCGGCATGGCGGTGGATGCCAACGTGCTGATCTTTGAACGTATCCGGGAAGAGCTTCGAACCGCCAAGGGGCCGGCCCGTGCGATTGAACTGGGCTACGAAAAGGCGCTTTCGGCGATCCTCGACGCCAATATCACCACTTTCATCACGGCTGTGATCCTGTTTGTCATGGGCTCTGGCCCGGTGCGCGGATTTGCGATCACGCTGGGCCTTGGCATCCTGACCTCGGTCTTCACGGCGATTTTCGTCACCCGGCTTCTGATCGTCATGTGGTTCGAACGCCGTCGTCCCAAAACGATTGAGGTCTGAGATGCGGTTGCGATTGGTCAAGCAGAATACGAATTTCGATTTCTTCAACCGCTGGAAGCTGTGGTTCGGGATTTCGGCATTTCTCATGCTGTTGTCTTTCGGGTCGTTTCTTCTTCAGGGGCTCAACTACGGCATCGACTTTCAGGGCGGCACGACCATCCGGACCCAATCGGCAGAGGCGGTGGATGTCGGTGTGTACCGCGATGCGCTGACGCCGCTGGCTCTGGGCGATGTGGTGATTTCCGAGGTGTTCGACCCCACGTTTGGCCCGGATCAGAACGTTGCCATGGTGCGTATCCAGGCACAGGACGGGCAGGAAGCGGTCACGCCCGAAGTGATCCGCGCGGTAGAGGCGGCGTTGGCCGAAGCGGTTCCCGACATCCAGTTCACGTCGGTCGAGTCCGTTGGTCCAAAAGTGTCCGGAGAGTTGATCCAGACCGCCGCGATTGCGGTTGTTCTGGCGATTGGCGCGGTGCTGATCTATATCTGGCTGCGGTTCGAATGGCAGTTCGCCGTGGGCGCCGTGGCAGCGCTCGTGCATGACGTGATCCTGACCATCGGCATCTTTTCAGAGCTTCAGATCAAGTTCGATCTTGCGATCATCGCGGCGCTGCTGACCATCGTGGGCTATTCGCTGAACGACACGGTGGTCGTGTTCGACCGGGTGCGCGAGAACCTGATCAAGTACAAGAAAAAGGATCTCAAGGAGGTTCTGAACATCTCGATCAACGAGACGTTGAGCCGGACCTTCATGACCTCGGCCACAACGCTGTTGGCGCTGGTTGCGCTGTTCGCCCTGGGCGGCGACGTGATCCGGGGCTTCGTCTTTGCGATGATCTGGGGTGTGATCGTCGGCACCTATTCGTCGATCTTCGTGGCGTCGGCCATCCTGCTGTGGCTGGGTGTCAAACGCGACTGGAGCAAACCCACCGACACCACCGGCAACCAGTTCTCGGGCGTGGATGCCTGAGCTTTTTCAGGCCGCGCTGGGAACAGCGGGGCTTGGCTGGCTGTTGCTGATCGCGCTGATTGCGGGTGTCGTCTACGGCTTTGCGGGGTTCGGTGCCGCGCTGATTTATATGCCGGTCGCGGTGATCTTTCTGCCGCCTGCCGTCGCCATCGCCGCGTTTTCGGTGTCTGCGCTGTCGTCTTTTGCAACCGTGCTGCCAAAGGCCCTGCCGCTGGTGGACCGCAGGGCGGTGACGGTGCTGATCGTGTCCGCCACGCTGTCCGCCTCTGTCGGGATCTGGGTGCTGAGCGTGACAGACGTGACCATCCTGCGCTGGTGCGTGGTGATCATCTGTGGCGGAACGTTGGCGGCCCTGATCGCGGGCTGGCGATACAGCGTGACCCCCGGCCTTGCGACACGCACCGGGATCGGGCTGGCCGCGGGATTCGTTGGTGGCCTCAGCGGTCTGACCGGTCCGATCATGGTGCTGTTCCAGCTTGCGGGCCGCGACAACCCGGCGACCACGCGGGCGACGACCATCGTGTTCCTGTCGATCACCAGCATGCTGATGCTGCCCTTGCTTCACCTTCAGGGTCTGCTGACCGGGGAAAGCCTGATGCTTGGGGCGTTCCTTTTGCTGCCATACGGGTTGGGTGCCGTTCTGGGGCAGGCGATGTTCACCCCTGGAAGAGAGCGGTTTTATCGCACGGTGGCCTATGTCATCATTGCGACGGCCACTGCCGCAGGTGTGCCGATCTGGGATCAGGTGTAAGAGGCGAAGATGCGTTTGAACGAAGTGGTCTATACCGATGCAGAGCCGATCGAAGGCTACGGGCCGGGATTTTTCCGGATCGGTGGAACAAAACACGACGCGCCGCTTCTGACCTGGGCCCGGGGGACGCAGGCCTGGGGCGGTTACGAAGACGCGCAGACCCTTTTGGACCTCAAGGAAGAGGTCGATGTGCTGTTCGTGGGTACGGGAGAGGACATCGCCCATATCCCGGCTGACCTGCGGTCTGCGTTGGAAAGTGCCGGGCTTGGGGTCGAAGTGATGAGTTCGCCTGCTGCCTGCCGGACGTATAACGTGCTCTTGTCCGAGGGACGGCGTGTCGCGCTGGCGCTTTTGCCGGTTTCATGACCAAAGCGAAAAAGGGTTGGATGCCGCTGTCGCCTTCGGCGCGCCGCCCAAGGCATTGTAGAACCAACAAAGCGACACTTTCGCGCTTTTCGGTGCGCGGCCCGTCGGTTAAGCGGGGGATATGACACTAAGCGCGCGTGATTTGGCAGTGACCCGAGGCGGGGTGGCGATCCTGGAAGGGGTGTCTTTCGACCTGTCTGCAGGGGAGGCGCTGGTCTTGCGCGGGCCCAACGGTATCGGCAAGACCACGCTGTTGCGCAGCGTCGCCGGGTTGCAACCGGTCGAGGCCGGAGACCTGTCCGGGGCCGAGGACCGGATTGCCTATGCCGGGCATTCGGACGGGCTGAAAGCGATGCTGAGCGTGACGGAGAACCTGCGTTTCTGGGCCTCCGTCTTTGGTGTGAGCGATATTGAACCGGCGTTGGCCGCTTTTGACCTGATCGAGTTGCGGACCCGCATGGCGGGCACATTGTCTGCCGGACAGAAGCGCCGCCTTGGCCTCGCGCGGCTGATGGTCACCGGGCGCCCGATCTGGATTCTTGATGAACCCACCGTTTCGCTGGATGCAGCGTCCGTGGCGCTTTTTGCCGAGGCGGTCCGGCGGCACCTTGCCGAGGGCGGCAGCGCATTGATGGCAACGCATATCGATCTTGGCCTCGCCGAAGCCCGCGTTCTTGACCTCGCCCCCTTCCGGGCGGTGCGGACAACACGCCAGATCGACGAGGCCTTCCTATGAGGGCGCTGCTCTATCGGGATCTCATCCTGTCGATCCGGGCAGGGGGCGGCTTTGGACTGGGGCTTGCGTTCTTTCTGATCGTCACGGTTCTGGTGCCGTTCGGTGTCGGCCCGCAAAGCGATCTGCTCGCGCGGATCGCGCCGGGGGTGCTTTGGATCGGTGCGCTGTTGGCATGCCTGTTGTCGCTGGATCGGATCCTTGCCTTGGATTGGGAGGACGGATCGCTTGACCTGCTGGCCACGGCACCGCTGCCGGTCGAGGCGATCGTGTCGGTCAAGGCCTTGGCGCATTGGATCACGACCGGGGTACCGCTTGTTCTTGCGGCCCCGGTGCTGGGGGTGCTGCTGAACCTGCCCGCACCGGCCTATCTTTGGGTTGTCATCAGCCTTGCGGTGGGCACGCCCGCGCTCAGCGTGATCGGGACCTTTGGGGCGGCGCTGACCGTCGGGATCAAACGGGGCGGGCTGCTGATGTCGCTGCTGGTCCTGCCGCTTTACGTGCCGACCCTGATCTTTGGCGCAGAGGTGGCCCGGCGCGGGGCTGACGGGCTGGCCGTGCAGACGCCATTGATGTTGCTGGCGGGGATCAGCTTTGGGGTGATGGCCCTTTTGCCTTTTGCCAGTGCCGCCGTTTTGCGGATCAATCTGCGATAACGCGTCGCTTGGTGCGAATTTGAATTGAAGGCATCCGAAAAAGTGCCTACCTGACGCATATGTCTTTGTGGGAATACGCAAATCCGGTCAAA
>CAYZAD010000136.1:0-7552 GCA_964476315.1 uncultured Rhodobacterales bacterium | reverse complement strand
ACTGTAAGCGGCGAGCGTGTTCGGCACATGCCACTGGGAAACCGGGAAGGCCCGAACCACGTCACGACCCGCAAGTCAGGAGACCTGCCGCGACAGATCACCCTACTCCTGCGCGGGGCGCGCAGGCGTGACGGTTCTCCGGCGAGGTGGCGTTCACCGCCAGCGGCTTTGGCCCGTTGGCTTGGCATATAACACGCGCGGGAGACGGGGCAGTGAAGCTCTTTGGTGCGTTGATGGTCGGAACGCTGGCGATGTTCACAGCATCGCTTTTTGTCGGCTATGCCAGCATTCCCGTATCCACCGGGGTTGCCGGGCTGTTCGGTCTGGGCGATCCGCTGATCGTGACCGTGATGCAGGACATTCGCCTGCCCCGCACGCTTCTGGCCGCCATGGTCGGCCTGTCGCTGGGCCTTGCCGGGGCGGCGATGCAGGGCTTTCTGCGCAACCCGCTGGCAGAGCCCGGCTTGATCGGCGTGTCCGGCTCGGCAGCGCTTGGGGCCGTGATTGCCTTGCAAACAGGCCTGGCGGCCAGCTTCATGCTCGCCCTGCCGCTGGCGGCACTGGCCTTTGCGGGCGCGGCGGTCGGGCTGATCCTCGTTCTGGCCGGGCCGCGCGGGTCGTCGCTGACACTGATCCTTGCGGGGATTGCCGTCTCTGCCTTTGCCGGGGCGCTGACTTCGCTGGCGCTCAACCTGTCGCCCAACCCCTATGCGGCCTCTGAAATCGTGTTCTGGATGATGGGGTCCGTTGCCGACCGCGCCATGAGCCATGTCTGGCTGGTGCTGCCCATCATGGCGCTGGGGTGGCTGTTTCTCGCCAATATGGGGCGGGGGCTCGATGCGCTGACCCTCGGCGAGGACGCGGCCGAAGCCATGGGCATCTCGCTCTCCACCCTGCGGGTCAATCTGCTTGTGGGAACCGCCGCTGCCGTGGGTGCAGCCACTGCCGTTGCCGGGGCGGTCGGCTTTGTCGGCCTTGTGGTGCCCCATATCCTGCGCCGCTTTGCCGAAGGCCGGCCCTCGACGCTGCTCTGGGCGTCGGCGCTTGGCGGGGCGGCGATGGTGCTGGCCGCCGATCTGGCCGTGCGGCTTGTCCTGCCAGAACGCGACCTGAAACTGGGTGTCGTGATGGCGATCATCGGCGCGCCGCTGTTCCTGCACCTCATCTACAAGACGAGACGGGAAATCGCATGACCCTCCTGACCGTGCAAAACCTGACGGTCCGGCGCGGCGAATGCCCGGTGGTGGACACCGCGTCGCTGACCATAGACGCCGGGGAATGCGTTGGCCTGATCGGCCCCAACGGCGCGGGCAAGACGTCCCTCTTGCGCGGCGCGCTTGGCCTGCTGCCGCATGAAGGGCACAGCTCTCTTGCCGCGCTGCCAGCCCGGGACCGCGCCGCACAGGCCGCCTGGCTGCCCCAAAAGCGCGAGATCGCCTGGCCCATGTCCGTCGCCCGCGTGGTCGCCCTGGGTCGCCTGCCCTATGTCGCGCGAAACGCGTCCTTGTCGGCCACCGATGACGCGGCGGTCACCGCGGCCCTGACGCGCATGGGCCTCGGCGCTTTCAGAACCCGCATCGCAACACAGCTCTCCGGGGGCGAGCAGGCCCGCGTCCTGATCGCGCGCACCTTGGCGCAAGACACGCCGCTCGTGATGGCGGATGAACCCATCGCGGGCCTCGATCCCGCGTCACAGATCGCGACGCTGGAGGTGTTCCAGTCACTCGCCCGCGAAGGCCGCGGAGTGTTTACCTCCCTGCACGATCTCAGCCTCGCGGCCCGCTACTGCACCCGCCTGATTGTCATGAACGAGGGCCGCATCGTCGCCGACGGACCGCGTGACGCCATCCTGACGCAAGACATGCTGGCCGAGGTCTTTCACCTGCGCGCCCGCATTGTCACGACACCGACCGGGGCCCTGATCGAACCGCTTGGTGTGCTGACATGACAGGCCCGCAGCGCATCGTGTGCCTGACCGAGGAAACGGTCGAAACGTTGTACCTGCTGGGGCAGGAACACCGGATCGCGGGCGTCACCGGCTATGCCGTGCGTCCGAAACGCGTGCGGCAGGAAAAACCGCGCGTCGGGGCCTTCACCTCGGCCGACATCCCCAAGATCACCGCGCTGAACCCCGACCTTGTCCTCACCTTCTCTGACCTGCAGGCTGATATCGCCGCAGACCTGATCCGCGCCGGGATCGAGGTCATGGCCTTCAACCAGCGCGACGTCGCGGGCATCCTGCGCATGATCCGCACGCTGGGCCGCCTGACCGACTGCGCGGACCGCGCCGAGGCGCTGGCGCAGGGTTATGAAACCCGCATCGCCACCCTGCGCGCAAAAACACCGGAACACCGCCCGACCGTGTATTTCGAGGAATGGGACGACCCGATGATCACCGGTATCGGCTGGGTTTCCGAACTGATCGAAATCGCAGGCGGCAGGGATTGTTTTGCGCATCTGCGCAGCGAACAGGCCGCACAGAACCGCATCGTCACCGCGGATCAGGTCATCGCGGCCCGGCCCGAGATCATCATCGGGTCATGGTGCGGCAAGAAAGTCCGCCCCGAAAAGATCGCCGCCCGCCCCGGCTGGCACAGCCTGCCGGCGGTGGCACAGAACCGCATTGTGGAAATCAAATCGCCCTTCATCCTGCAACCCGGCCCCGCCGCGTTGACCGATGGGCTGGATGCGCTGATCGCCGCCGTCAACCTGAAGAAAGACCCTGCCTGATGGACAATATCGTCGAGTTCCTGAACCGAGGCGGCCCCGCGCTGTGGGTCATCGCGGGGCTGAGCGTGGTCACCCTGGGCCTGATCCTGTGGAAGCTGTGGCGCCTGTCGCTGTTGGGGGCCTGGCGCAGCGATGCATCCGAAAAGGCGGTTCGGCTCTGGCAGAAAGGACAGCGCGATGCCGCGCTGGCCACGGTGCATCACCGCACGGCCATCCGTGCCCGCGTCGTTCTGGCCGCCATGCAGGCCAGTATGGCCCTGCCACCCGACGACGCGCGGGACGAAACCGCCCGCGTGGCGCGGGGTGCGCTGATGGAAACCGGAAGCGGGGCGCGGGCGCTGGACCTGATCGCCACCATCGCGCCGCTGGTGGGGCTTCTGGGCACCGTGCTTGGCATGATCGAAGCGTTCCAGGCGCTTCAGGACAGCGGCGCGCGGGCCGATCCCGCAGCGCTGGCGGGCGGCATCTGGGAAGCCCTGCTCACCACCGCCGCCGGTATGGCCGTGGCGATTCCGGCCTCCATGGCGCTTAGCTGGTTCGACAGCATGAACGATCGGCTGGCCCATGATTTCGACGATCTTGCCACCCGCGTTCTGGCGCGCACGAAACCGGACCACGATGCTTGATCTGACGCGACATACCCGCAGGCGGCGCATCGGCCTGACGCCGATGATCGACGTGGTGTTCCTGCTTTTGGTGTTTTTCATGCTGGCCGCACGCTTCGGTGCCACCGATGTGGTCCCGGTCGCGCTGGCAGGTGGCGACGCCGCCCCCTATGAGGGCCCACCGCGTCTGGTCACCGTGCTGCCCGAGGGCGTCCGCGTGAACGGCATCGACACAGGGACGCCGGTGGCCGTGCTCGAGCCATTGATGAACAGCCCCGCCGACATGATCATTGTACAATCGGCAGAGCAGGCCAATGTGCAGCGTCTTCTTGATGTCATGGGCATATTGCGCGCGGCGGGTCTGTCCAACCTGGTGATCGTGGAATGAGACGCGGTCTGCCACTCCGCCCCCGTCCCAGACGGGCGTCGCGCGAACCGGTCGTGCCCATGATCAACGTGGTGTTCCTGTTGCTGATCTTCTTTCTGATGACCGCTCAGATCGTCCCGCCGGCACCGTTCGACCTTGTTCTGCCGACGGCAGACGGCCAGGAGGATCACGGCACCGCCACGCTTTATGTCAATGCCGATGGCGATATCGCCTACGAGGCGCTGCGCGGCGACGCGGCACTGGCCCGCGCGGTTGCCGTCTCTGAAGATGGTGGACCCTTGCGCCTTTATGCCGATGCCACACTCGACGGGACGGCGCTGGCGCGCATCCTTGCACAATTGGCCGCCCTTGGCGCAACCGGGGTCGATATCGTGGCGGAGGGCGGATAGATGCGGATCTTCGAAATCGCAGGCTTTGTCACGCTGTCGGGCGCGCTGCATGTGGCGGCCCTGTCCCTTGCCCCGCATACCGGCGGCAGCGGTGGGGGCGACGGCGGCACGGCCGAGGTTTCCTTGCAGGCCGCGACACCCACGCTGGCCGCGATGGTGTCCGACTGGACCCGCCCGCCCGAGGTCAGCCATGCGCCCAGCCTTGCACAGCCGGTTGCCCAGCCCGCGCCAGAGCGCCCCACGGCAGACGCCGCCGTCCTGCCCGCGCCCTCTGTGGCCCCTCTGCCCAAAGCCGCCGACGCGCCGGATATGCCCAGGCTGGACACCCGCCTGCCAGCCCCCCCGGTGCCCTTCGCCGCCCCCGCACCCTCCGCTTTGCCGACCCCCCGATTGCCACAGGCTGGAGACCTGACTGCCCGCCCCAGCCCATCGCGCGCAAACGCCCCAGCCCGGCAGCGGCCTGCGGCCCCGCTGGTCGCGCTGCCGTCAGCCACTGACCTGCCACAGATGGACACGCAGCCCCCGGCGCCGCGTAACGCGCCAAAGGCCTCGGTCCGGCCCGCGCCGCGCCCGGATCACCCCGCACCCGAAACACGTCCGCAGCAGCAGCCTCAAACGGCCCAGCGCCCGGCTCAGACGGCCCGTGGCGCAGGTCAACAGGACAGCACGGCCCAAGCACCCGCGCGGGCGGCACCGGTGGTCAGCGGGCCGTCACAGGCGCAACTGGCACAGGCACAAAGGGAATGGGGCGCGGGCATCACGCGGGCCTTGCGCCGCGCGCACCGCCCACCGCGCGGAAACGCTGCCGGAACCGTGGCGCTGCGCATCGCGATCAGCCCGTCGGGCCACGTGCAGGGCGTGGCGGTCACGGCGTCCTCGGGCCATGCGGCATTGGATCAGGCGGCGCTGGCGGCAGTACAGCGGGCACGGTTCCCCCGCGCGCCAAAATCGCTGACCAAGGCTGTCTACCAGTTCAGCCAGCGGCTGACGGTCTCCCGGTAACGGTCTGACGGTCCCTCACCGCGACAGCCACACCCGGAGTCAGGCCATGTCGCCGTCGATCAGACCTTGCGCCAGTCGCGCATAGGCATCGGCCATGGCCCCGTCGCCCAAAGCGATGGGGGTGCCGCCGTCACCGGCCAGCCGCGTTTCAAGGTCCAGCGGCAGTTGCGCCAGAAGCGGCACACCGCGCGCCCGCGCCTCTTCGGCCACACCGCCTGCGCCAAAGACATGGGTCTCGCCCCCGCAATGGGGACAGACGAACAGCGCCATGTTTTCGATCAACCCAAGCACAGGGGTCTTCAGCGTGTCGAACATGTCAAGCGCCTTGCGGGCGTCCAGCAGGGCCACATCCTGGGGTGTCGACACCACGATGGCCCCGGACACCTGCGCCTTCTGGCACAGCGTCATGGCCACATCCCCGGTTCCCGGCGGCAGATCGACCAGCAGCACGTCCAGGTCTCCCCAGGCGACCTGCGACAGCATCTGTTGCAGCGCACCCATCAGCATCGGCCCACGCCAGACCACGGCTTTTTCCTCGGGCAGCATCAGGCCGATGGACATCAAGGTCACGCCATGTGCTGTCAGTGGCTCAATCGTCTTGCCATCCGGGCTGGCGGGTTTCTGCGTTGTTCCCATCATGCGGGGCTGGCTGGGGCCATAGATATCGGCATCCAGAAGCCCCACGCGCCGCCCCGCGCGCGCCAGCGCCACGGCAAGGTTCGACGACACGGTGGATTTGCCGACACCGCCCTTGCCCGACCCGATCGCGAGGATGCGCTTGACGCTCGCGGGTTTGAGCGATCCGGCCTGCGGTTTGGGGTGTCCGCCGATCTTCAGACCGGTCGGCGGTGCCTTCGCAGGTCCGTGCGCCGTGAGGGCCACCGACACGGAATCAACCCCCTCGAGTTCGCCAACAACGGCTTCGGCGGCCTTGCGCACCGGCTCCATCAGCTTGGCAATCTCGGGCGACGGGGCTTCGATCACGAAGCGGACCTGCGCCCCGTCCACCTGAATGGCCCGCACCAGATCGGCCGAAACAAGCGTCTTGCCATCCGGCAATGCCACCCGCGCCAGCGCCTCACGAATCCTTTCAACAGTTACAGCCATGCACCCGTTCCCTTGCCTGTGGCTTTCAAGTGGCACTCTGTGCGAGATCGCGCAACCTCCTGCCGGAATATTCATCCCGCCGGATAAAGGTTGCTCAATAATGTACCAATTGGCCCATGCATTTGCTGCATAGCAGCATTGCCATCAAAAGCCATTGTGCATGTGCAGCATTGGCCTATCTTAGCGATAACACAACGCAGACGAGCACATCGAGACTGAGCAGATGGCATATAACAACACACTGACCCAAGCGGTAACGCACGGGCTTTCGGAGCAGATCGCGGGCTTTTTCGCGGCCTATCGCGCCAAGGCTGCGCGCCGGAAGCTCTACCGCGAAACACTGAACGAACTGCGCGCCCTGACTGACCGCGATCTGGCGGATCTGGGCCTGCACAGAAGCATGCTTCACCGTATCGCCTACCAGGCTGCATACGAAAGCTGAAGACACCGCGGGCATGTCGCGCAACTGCGCGCCCCCGCATCAAGATCGGACGCCGTCTCCTCCTCCCTAGGCGTTCCGTATCTGGCGATGGCACCTCTCCTCCTCCCTGGTGTCATCGCCTCAGAATTCCGGGCCACATGGCCCGACCGACATCGGCACCCTCTCCTCCTCCCTGGGTGTCGTGAACTGGAACGGTGATCCCTCTCCTCCCTTGGGATCACCGTTTTTTTATGGCAGTGTCGCCTGTCTTTCGTTTTCCCGCCTGTCCGGCTTTTCCTTTCCCCGCCCATTCGCTAGATGAGGCGCAGCGAAAAGACATGCGGCCGCCACGCGCGGCCCAAGACCGGGATGTGACCCATGGCGATGGAAAAGAAATTCGACGCGGCCGAGGCCGAGGCGCGGCTTTACAAGGCGTGGGAAGACAGCGGGGCCTTCAAGGCGGGCGCCAATGCCTCGCGCGAGGACACGTTCTGCGTGATGATCCCGCCGCCCAACGTGACCGGCTCGCTGCATATGGGCCACGCCTTCAACAACACGCTGCAGGACATCCTTGTGCGCTGGCACCGGATGCGCGGCTTTGACACGCTCTGGCAGCCGGGCACCGACCACGCGGGTATCGCCACGCAGATGGTGACCGAACGCGAGATGGCCGCCAATGGCGAGCCGTCGCGCCGCGAGATGGGGCGCGAGGCGTTTCTCGACCGCGTGTGGCAGCAGAAGGTCAAATCGCGCGGCACCATCATCGGGCAGCTCAAGCGCCTTGGTGCGTCGGCTGACTGGTCGCGCGAGGCATTTACCATGGGGGGTGCCGCGGGCGACCCGGATCGCGGCAATGGGCCGAACTTCCACGACGCGGTGATCAAGGTCTTTGTCGACATGTACAACAAGG
>CAYZAD010000135.1:0-7561 GCA_964476315.1 uncultured Rhodobacterales bacterium | reverse complement strand
TGCATTGCTGCACGGCGGACGTGTACCGCGATGGCGACTGCGAGGATTATTTCCCGGTTCAGTAACGCGGGCCGCGATTTCGAAATCGCGGGTAAAGACTCTTTCAAGAGTCTTTACCCGGTTTCGACCGTGCGCTTCAAAATATCGACCCCGGCCTGCGCCCAAAGGTGCAGCAGGTCGATGAAGATCCAGTTCTCGGCCAGCTTGTCTCCGCTGCGGCGATAAAAATCGATCACCCGGAATTCGACGCGTCCGGGCGTGGCGGGCATCCCCATGAATCCGCCTGTATGTTCCGCGGTAAAGTTGGGCCAGCCGAAAAACCCCCCGAAATGCCCCTCGGCCGTTCGGCAGATATGCCCGGTCCTGGACCGATTGCTGAAACTCGCGCGAAACGGTCCGGAGTGTTGCTGTGCATAACGCGGAATGGTGTAGGTTGCGCCAATGCCTTCTGGCCCCCACCAGAGCATGTCCTCGTGCCAGGTGCGCCGCAGTTCATCTTCCAGGGGAATGCCAAGGTTCCATGAACCCAGATCGCTGACCATCGCTTCGATCGCGGCCAGCGTTGCACGCCCCTCGTGTTCCGGGGCGTCGTCGAACAACACTCCGTCGTGAGTCATCGGTCCGGGCTGCACCAGATGCTGGGCGGTTTGCGGCGGGAACGGGTTTTGCCCTGCCTGAACCATCAAATGCGGGATGTCGAAATACATGGCTTCTTCGGTGATCCGGCCGTTTTCAACCTTGTGAAAGGTTCCAAAGCGCAGCATCGCGATTTTACCGGTTGGTCGAATTCCCAACCAGGGATGATCGAAGAGCCCCATGAGATGCCCCATCGACGCGACCCAGACCGCGCCGTCGTCTGCCAGTTGATGCCGTCCAGCAAAGAACAGGTCGGTGCGGCGCTGCAGGGATGTGAGCGCATGTTTCAAAGGCTGCCAGAAGGCCGTGGCGACAGTTTCGGGTCCTGTCAGAAGCCCGAGCGGATGATATCCGCGCCAGACCAGGTCTGGTGCACAGAATTGTGACATGACAATCGGCAGCGCATCATGATCCGCAGCGGACAACGCGGCATAGTAGTCGCGGACGATTTGTTTTTCGGATTGAAAGCCGGGCATCAGATACCTTTTGCAAACGTATGCAGCGTGTGTACCATGGCTCTTTTTGTAGCATCGGCAAGTCAAAAAAGCAGCCAAACGTCCGGATTGAAATCTGCCGCGTCTCTGGCTGTGCGATGGCGGCTTTCGAGCCTAAAGTGCGGCGTGCATCGCTGTTTTCAATGCATGATGCAGTGACTGTGCCGAGGATCGTGGGCCAAGGATGCGCAGCCAATTTCCCGGATCAAGCCGCAAGACATAGACGCCCATGTAGTGAATGACCGTCCGCTGCGCATCGCCGGTTTGCATCCTCTCAACATCGAAATTTGCACAAAGCTGCATGACCGCTTCCACCCCATCGCCGCGCATGTCGAAACAGACCCAGGCGTCCGACTGTTCGGTGATAGAGGCAGTGTCCTTGAAACGGTCTTTCAGATGTGCGGCCAGGGTTTCATGTGTCGCATTCGGAGCCGCGATCATCCATTGCTCCGGTCCGATCCAGAAAGCGGACATCGGAGCGTTGAACACGGCTTTTCCCGCTTCCGGCGCAGCGCCGTCCAGCATCTGCCCCAGATGGTCACGGCAGGCCGTTTCGTGGCCGCGCCGCGCTGCCACGGATGCCAGGGCAAAGTCCGGGTTCTCGGTCAATGTGACGTCGGCGACGGTATCAACGCGTGGTTCGGTTCCGCCAAGCGCGCAGGTGGGGGCCAGATCATGCACGGAGACGCTCTCCTTCCGGGTCGAGGAAATGGGCACTGACAACTTCGACATCGTGCTGCACACCTGTCAGCGGGCTGACCAGCCGGATGACCTCGCCCAGACGTTTGTCACCTGATTGCAGGAAGCCAAGCGCGATATGGTAGCCAAGGTTTGGTGAATAGCAGGCCGAGGTCACATAACCCTCGTCATGGGATGCTTTCATCGGAGCACCCTTTGCCATGAGATGCGCGCCAGCCGGCACCGGATGTTCGGGGTTCACGGCCTTCAGACCAACCAGCTTGAGCGCTGTGTCTTCATTCAGGCCGGGACGCTCGGACAAGACAGACCCGATTGAATCCTTCGCCTTTGACACCATCCGCCCCATGCCAAGGTTCAAGGCGGTGGTCGTGCCGTTCAGTTCGTTGGCCGTCGCGTGACCCTTTTCGATCCGCATCACGTTCAATGCTTCAAGACCGTAGGGCACGACGTCAAACTCTTCCCCTGCCGCCATCAGGCGCCGGATCAAGGCATCTCCATAGCGGGTGGGCACCGCGATTTCGTAGGCCAGTTCTCCCGAGAAAGAGATCCGGAAAAGGCGCGCCCGCAAACCGCCGCAAATGGTGATCTCACCGCACGCCATGAAGGGGAAGGCATCGTTTGACAGATCGACGCCATCGTCCACGATCTTTTCCAGCAACTTGCGGGAGTTCGGACCGGCAACCGCGAATTGCGCCCACGCTTCGGTGGTCGAAATCAGCTGCACATCCATGTCCGGGCACAGACACTGCCGCACGAATTCCATATGGCGGTAGACCCCGACAGCGTTTGCCGTGGTGGTTGTCACAACGAAATGATCCTCGGACATCCGCGCGGCTGTGCCGTCATCCATGACCATGCCGTCTTCGCGCAGCATCAGGCCATAGCGCACCTTGCCGACAGGCAGCTTTGCAAAGCCATTGCAGTAGACCTTGTTCAGAAACGCGGCCGCGTCGGTGCCTTGCACGTCGATCTTGCCTAGCGATGTCACGTCACAGACACCAACCGATTTGCGGGTCTGCAGCACCTCCCGGTCGCAGCTTTCACGCCAATGCGTCTCACCGGGTTTGGGGAACCATTGCGCCCGCAGCCAGAGGCCCGCTTCGGTAAAGACCGCACCCTGTTCCTCGGCCCATTTGTGCGAAGGTGTCAGGCGCGTCGGGCGGACTTCCTTACCCCAGGCGCGGCCTGCAAACACACCCATGGCGGTGGGGGTGTAAGGCGGGCGGAACATGGTGGTGCCCACATCCGGGATCTCCTTGCCTGCCACTTCGGCCATGATTGCAAGCCCGGCAATGTTCGACGTCTTGCCCTGATCTGTGGCCATGCCCAGCGTGGTATAACGCTTCAGATGCTCGACCGAGACATAGTTTTCCTGATGCGCCAGCCTGATATCCTTGGCGGTCACATCATTTTGCTGGTCGACCCAAGCGCGCTTCGCGGTTTTGACGTGCCAGAACGGAGTGATGCTGACCGGCGTGTCTTCTGCCTCGGGCAGATCGGGGGCGTGTGCCGTGAGGCCGAGATCGGACAAAGCCGCCTGTGCCGCTTCGGCACCCGAGGTCAACGCGCCGTGGGTCGAGAACACACCGCGCGCCGAACCGGCAACAGTCAGACCGGCAGGCATCGTCCCTCCGGGCACAAAAGCGGCAATCGCGTCGTTCCAGACAGGTCGACCGCGCTGGTGGCAGGTCAGGTGAACGTTCGGGTTCCATCCGCCCGAGACACCCAAGGCTCCGCACTTGATCTTGCGAATGCCGCCCTTGGGCATCCTGACTTCGATCTGGGTCAGGCCAAGCCGCCCCCGTGTCTGTTCGATGACCCCCCCTGCGATCACGTCATAGCCCTGAGAGGGTGGCGCGTTTTCGCGGGTGTCGATCACCGACACGACATCGACGCCCTTGGCGATAAGATCGGTCGCGGTGCGGTGCCCATCGTCGTTGTTGGTAAAGATCGCCACCTGCTGCGCGGGTGTCACAGCCCAGCGGTTGGCATAGGCGCGCACAGCGCTGGCCTGCATGATGCCGGGGCGGTCGTTGTTTTCGAAAACGATCGGCCGCTCCGTTGCCCCGGCGCATAGAATCGCCCGCTTTGACGTGATGCGCCAGAGGATCTGCCGGGGCTTTCCGTCTTCCGGCACCTTGAGATGGTCGCTCACGCGCTCAACCGCGCCGTAGATGCCATGATCGAACGCACCGATTACCGTGGTGCGGGGCATCACGCGCACATTCGGCATCGCGTCCAGCTTTGCCACTGTTTCTGCCGCCCAAGCCGCGCCAGCCATGCCTCCAACCTCGTAGGTTTCAAGGTTGAGCCGCCCGCCGACCACGAAATCCTCGTCGGCCAGGATGACACGCGCGCCGCTTTCGCCAGCGGTCAGAGCTGCGGCAAGGCCCGCAGGACCGCCACCAATGATGAGAAGGTCACAATGCAGGAAACCCTTGTCGTAACCGTCGGGATCGTCCCGTGTGCTGAGCGACCCGAGGCCGGCAGCACGGCGGATGATCGGCTCATAGACCTTTTCCCAGAACGCGGCGGGCCACATGAAGGTCTTGTAGTAAAACCCGGCTGCAAAGAAATTGGACAGAAGATCATTCACCTCCATCGCGTCGAACGCGAGAGAGGGCCAGCGGTTCTGCGACTCTGCCCGCAGCCCGTCGAAAAGCTCTGCCGTGGTCGCCCGTGTATTCGGTTCCTGTCGCGCGCCTTCGCGCAGCTCGACAATGGCGTTCGGTTCTTCCGAACCGGCAGTCATCACTCCGCGCGGGCGGTGGTACTTGAACGACCGCCCCATCAGCCGCACACCGTTTGCCAGCAGCGCCGAGGCAAGCGTGTCGCCCTTGTGGCCCTTGTAATACTGGCTGTCGAAGCGGAAGGAATACGTCTCGGACCGGTCGATCAGCCCGCCATCCAAACGGTTCTTCTGGCTCATTTCGACCGTCCCTCTGCCCGTGCCACGTCGCGGGCAAGCTCCACCTGCGTGATTTCATGTGTGAGCGTGTCGCGCGTCACGACCAGCCAGGACCTGTCGCCCTGTTCATGGTACCAAAGCTCCCGGTGTTTGCCTGCCGGGTTTTCGCGGATGTGCAGATACTGATGGAACTGCGACGCTGCATCTTCTGCCTGCCAGTCGGGCCGATTGATCAGGGACGCATCCCCAAGATACACGAACTCGCTTGAATCGCGCGGGCCAAGGATTGGGTGATCGATAATCATCAGTGCAGATTGGGCTGTGCGCCCATCCCTTTTTCATCAATGACGTGCCCGGTTTCAAACCGGTTCAGGCGGAAGGCGGTGGCCGTCTTGTGCGGTGTGTCGGTGGCCAGAAGATGCGCATAGCAAAAGCCGGAGGCAGGGGTTGCCTTGAACCCGCCATAACACCAGCCACCGTTGAAATAGAGCCCCTCGATATGGGTCTTGTCGATGATCGGAGAGCCGTCCATCGACATGTCCATGATCCCGCCCCACATCCGCAGGATCCGCGCGCGGCCCAGCATCGGGAACATGGCGATCGCCTCTTCGATCACGTCCTCAACAATGGGCAGGTTGCCGCGCTGGGCATAGGAATTGTAGCCGTCGATATTGCCACCGAAAACCAGCCCGCCCTTGTCGGACTGGCTGCAATAGAAATGCCCAGCGCCAAAGGTGATCACGCCGGGCAGGACGGGTTTGAGCCCCTCGGACACGAACGCCTGTAGCACATGGCTTTCGATAGGCAGGCGCATTCCGGCCTGCGCCATCACGCGGCTTGACGATCCAGCCACGCATGCACCCACCTTCTTCGCGCCGATGAAGCCTCGAGAGGTTTCAACACCAAGAACCTTGCCGCCCTCGATCCTGAAACCGGTGACTTCGCAGTTCTGGATGATATCCACACCGTGCCGGTCTGCGGCACGGGCATACCCCCAGGCCACCGCATCGTGTCGTGCCGTACCTGCGCGCGCCTGCAAAAGGCCACCCATCACCGGAAAGCGTGCGTTGTCGACGTTCAGGAACGGGTACAGCTTCAGAACCTGTTTCTGGTTCAGCAATTCGGAATCTGCCCCGTTCAGGATCATCGCGTTGCCGCGCCGGATATACGCGTCGCGCTGGGCGTCCGAATGCATCAGGTTGATGATCCCGCGCTGGCTCATCATCGCGTTGTAGTTGAGGTCCTGTTCCAGCCCTTCCCAGAGCCTGAGCGAAAATTCGTAGAATGGAACATTGCCGTCGAGCATGTAGTTCGACCGAACGATCGTGGTGTTCCGCCCGACATTCCCGCCGCCGATCCAACCCTTTTCAAGCACGGCAATGCGCGACTGCTTGTATTCCTTGGCAAGGTAATACGCTGTTGCCAGGCCATGCCCGCCGCCGCCAATGATGATGTAATCATAGTCGGCTTGCGGTTCCGGATCACGCCATGCAGGACCCCAACCGCGATGGCCGGTCAGCGCCTCTTTGATCACCCGAAATCCTGAGTATCGCATATCCGTCAACTCCTTCCCGGTCAGCCTTGCACAAGCCGAACCCCGCATCCTGCCTCATTCAGTCACATACTGGTCCAAATGAGACATCGCGTGCCGCAAAGCTCTTGCCGAATTCCTCGAAGTGTCAAGAAGTGCTGCCGAGAATTGCGCGCATCAAGGGGCTATCTGCGTCAAGAAGACCGTCGATGACGTCAAAATGATGCTTTCCGGGATCGACGACATGTGCACACCGCCATGCGTCCGCCAGCCATTGGGCCTGATCCAGAAAGGCCGGCAATTCTGCACCGCCAACCCAGACCGTCACAGGGTCGTCCGGCGGGGTCATGGCAATCGGACTCTCCGCCCATGCGGTTGCCTCATCCAGTTTGAAGTCGGCGTTCATGGAGGTCTTGAGCAGCGGCCGCAGATCCGACAGCGGTGAGATTGGGACACACCCGGCGATCCGTGCGCGTACGTCACCCGGTAAGATACCGGGTGCCAGCATCCGCGCGACCAGATGGCCGCCAGCCGAATGCCCGGCAAGCCGGATTGGCCCGGGCACGTCATGGGCAACCACTGATATGGCCTGCGCGACCTGACGCGTGATGTCTGCGATGCGCACCCGTGGACACAGGTCATAGGTGGGCAGCGCGACCGCCCAACCTCGATCCAGCGCCCCTTGCGCGAAATGCGACCACAGCGATCCCTCGGTCTTGCGCCAGAACCCGCCATGCACGAACACGAACAGACCCCTTGGCACACCGTCGGGAAGGAACAAATCGACGATCTCGCGCGTTCCATGCCCATACATCATCCCAAGCCGGGCGCGGCCCAGAACGGACATCTTTTGACGAAACGCATCCGAATCTGCGCGCCATATGGCTGGGAACCCGTCGCCATTGGGGATATGCTTACTGTTGGCGTAGGCGTCGTCCAATTCCACGTCGCGACTCCGAAACATCGACACTTGTCATTGCATCTAGCAAGTGTTCCATCTTTGTCACCACAAATTCCGGAGGGACTCCATGCTCGACCAGACAACAAACCTCGCCAGCCTGCTCAAGGACCCATCGCTGCTGGAAACACGCGCTTATGTCAACGGTGCGTGGATCGATGGGGATGATGGGACATTTCCGGTCGATAACCCGGCGCGTGGTGACACGATTGCCGAAGTGGCGGACCTGTCGCGCGCCCAGGTGGCGGACGCGATTGCTGCCGCCGAAAAGGCGCAGAAGGACTGGGCCAAGTGGACCGGCAAGGAACGCGCCGCCGTTCTGCGCAAATGGTTCG
>CAYZAD010000134.1:3783-7647 GCA_964476315.1 uncultured Rhodobacterales bacterium | reverse complement strand
TCCAGGCCTACGTCTTCACCATTCTGACATGCGTGTACCTCAAGGACGCGCTGCATCCGCATCACTAACAACAGGTGCGTGACATCACGCACCCTACGTTTCAACTTCCAATCGTAAGGAGAATTCACATGGAAGGCGATCTCGCACACATCGGCGCAGGCCTGGCAGCAATCGGTTCCGGCGCAGCCGCAATCGGGGTGGGCAACGTGGCTGGCAACTTCCTCGCTGGCGCCCTGCGCAACCCGTCTGCTGCTGCATCGCAGACAGCGACACTCTTCATCGGTATCGCGTTCGCAGAAGCGCTGGGGATCTTCGCATTCCTCGTCTCGCTCCTGCTGATGTTCGCCGTCTAAACTCCGGACTTACGATCCTTACGCGCGGGCGGTGCCGTGATACCGCGGCCCGCCCGATGTAACGACAGAATCCGACGGAGGACGACATGGCAACCGAAACAACAGGCACAGCGAGTGCATGTGTTGGACCCGATGGCAGTGCCATCGGCATGCCGCAGCTTTGCGCCGACTGGATGCCGAACCAGATTTTCTGGCTCCTGATCACGCTTGTGGCGATTTACTTTGTGTTGTCGCGCATTGCCCTGCCGCGCATTGCGACGGTCCTCGCGGAACGGCAAGGCACGATCACGAACGATCTGGCCGCGGCCGAGGATCTCAAGCAGAAGGCGGTTGAAGCCGAAGAGGCTTACAACAAGGCTCTGGCCGATGCGCGCGCCGAGGCGCAGACGATCATCGCCCAGAACAAGGCCGACATGCAGGCCGAACTGGACAAGGCCATCGCCAAGGCAGATGCCGAGATTGCGGCGAAGGCGGCCGAGTCCGAAAAAGCAATTTCGGAAATCCGCGCATCGGCTGTCGAAAGTGTCGAAGCCGTTGCCAAGGACACCGCAGGCGCCATCGTGGCTGCCCTGGGTGGTCAGGCGGATGACGCGACTGTGGCTGCGGCCGTAGACGCACAGATGAAGGGGTGAGCGCGATGACACGTATCCTGACCATTGCAGCCGCCACCCTGATCGCAAGCCCGGCCCTTGCCGCTGGAGACAAGCCGTTCTTTTCGCTGGCGAATACTGATTTCGTGGTGAGCATTGGCTTCCTCGTCTTCATCGGCATCCTGATCTATTTCAAGGTGCCGCCGTTGTTGGCCGGCATGCTCGACAAGCGGGCGGAAGGCATTCAGTCCGAGCTGGACGAAGCCAAGGCGCTGCGCGAAGAAGCCCAGGCTTTGCTGGCATCCTATGAGCGCAAGCAGCGCGAAGTGCAGGAACAGGCGGAGCGCATCATTGCGCATGCCAAGGAGGAAGCCACGCTGGCCGGTGAACAGGCCAAGGCCGACCTTGAGAAATCCATTGCGCGTCGCATGGCGGCGGCTGAGGATCAGATCGCGTCTGCCCAGGCCGGTGCTGTGAAAGAGGTGCGCGACCGCGCGATTGCAGTGGCTGTTCAGGCCGCACGTGACGTGGTGGCCAAGCAGATGACGGCTGCGGACGCGGCCAAGACCATCGATGACGCCATCGCCGAGGTTGGTCAGAAACTGCACTGACCTGTTACGGTGTGACGATGAAAGAGCCCCGCTTGTCCGGGGCTTTTTTGTGTTTCGGTGGGCGGATGCGTTGACGTATCCCGGTTTTCCTTTGACGGAAAACGGCGCTTACCCTGCCGGGGGAACCCGGGCCCCGAAGAGCGCCGATCCGACGCGGATATGGGTCGCGCCAAAGGCAATGGCCTGTTCGAAATCGTCGCTCATGCCCATCGAGAGTTGGCTGAGGCCATTGCGGTCGGCCAGCTTGCGCAGCAATGCAAAATGCAAAGACGGGGTTTCGTCTACCGGTGGGATGCACATCAGTCCCTGAATGGGCAGATCGAGTGCGCGGCAGTCCTGAACGAAGTTGTCGGTATCGGCGGGCGCAATCCCGGCTTTCTGCGGCTCTTCGCCGGTGTTCACCTGGATGAAGAGTGGCGGGCAATGACCCGTTTCCTGTGCAAGCCGCGCAAAGGTCTTGGCCAGTTTCGGGCGGTCCAGTGTGTGGATGGTGTCGAAAAGTTCGAACGCCTGCCGGGCCTTGTTGGTTTGCAGCGGGCCGATCAGGTGCAGGTCGATGCCGTCATATGTTTCGCGGAACGCGGGCCATTTGCCAGCGGCTTCCTGCACGCGGTTTTCACCGAAACTGCGATGACCTTCCTTGAGAACGGCTTCGACCCGTTCGTTCGGTTGAACCTTGGACACGGCGATCAGGGTGATGTCTGAGGGATCGCGCTCTGCCGCTTTGGCGGCCTTTTCGATCCGGGTGGTGATGTCGGTCAATCCCATGGTGTGTCTCCCCAAGCGTCGAAAAAGGGTTTCAGGTCGGGCTCGTAGCGGCGCCACGCGGCGGCTGAGCTTTGATAGATTGGTTGGCGCACCTGATGCAGGCTGAGTGTTTTGACGGTGCCGCCCTTCTCGTGGAAGTTCAGGCACTGATCCTCCCAATCGAGGCCTGCTGCGTGGATCAGGTGTCGGGACTGCCCATCCGGATCGGCAACCAGGTCTTCGTAACGGATTTCGGAGAACCGGTCAGGAAGTGTGTCCCGCCAATGGCGCACGATCTGGCGGAACTGTTTGATCGTGTCCGCGATGGCGGCAAGATCATTGGCATAGCGGTGCGTGCCACCGGTGAAATGGTTCTTGAAGACCGACAGGGCGATGTCGCGCGGATCGCGGTGCACGATGATGAAGCGCGCGTTTGGAAGTGTGGCGTGCAACAGCCCGTAGATGAGGAACGCCATGATCGACTTGTCGGTCAGGAACGGCTTGTCCGGCGCGCGATGTGGCAGGTTCTGGCGATCCAGTTGGGACGCAAAATTGAGCAACCTGTCCGGGGGCAATTCGCGCAGAGGGGGCATGTCTGTGCCCGCGCCAAAGACCGTGTAGGCGGTGCGCAGGGCGGTGGCCATTTCGCCGCCTGCATGGACCTGGCTGTGGCTTGCGATGATCTGTTCCACCAGCGTTGTGCCAGAGCGGGGCAGGCCCGTGACAAAGATCAGGCCGGGGTCTGTGCCGGCAGAACCGGATGGCGCGGCAAGCCCGGCCTGGGCATCGACAACGGCGTGCCATTCCGCGAGGCGCGCGGCCGCGTCATCAGGCCAGAGCGCGGCCTGCGCAGCATTGGCGCGGCGCAGGTGCGGGAACACTTTGGCGTGGTCCCTGATGTCTTCCATCGCTTTGGCCAGCGCGTAGTTGATATGCATCTTGCCCTGTGGCGACAGCTTGGGGTGCTTTGACAGGCGGCGCATTGCGCCGATCAGAGGGTCGTTTGGCTTGAAGCGGTGGGTTGCGGCAAACATGCGATAGAGTTCGGCATCGTTCGGATGTTTCCTGAGCAGTTTCCGAAACAGCTTTTCCGAGGCGTCGAACTGTCCGGCGCGCTGAAGATAGAGCGCTTTGTCGGCTTGTGGTTTGACGGCTTTCGGGTCTGCCGCAATCTGGCGGTCGTACAGGGACAGGACGGTATCGTGATGGCCCAGTGCGGAATGCGTCGCGATGGCCTCGATCAGGATGGCGGGCTCATTCGGTCGAAGAGTAAGAGCTGCGTCGATGGCGGATTGGCGTTTCTGCCCGTCCCCGAGCAGAGCCGCGAGCCGCGCGCGTTGGTAGTGGATTTCGGGGATTGCCGGTGCGTTTAGAGCCAGCCCGTCAAGCAGGGACATGGCATCGGACGGTTTGCCGTCGCGGGCGAGCCGCAAGGCGCTGTCATAGGTCGATTTGAGTTCCTTGGGGTGCATCGCTGCCGCAACCTTTTCGGATGTAGCTACTGCGCTGGCCCCCAAAAGAAAAGAGCGGGCGCAAGGCCCGCTCTTCCCTAACCAAAATCTG
>CAYZAD010000134.1:0-3683 GCA_964476315.1 uncultured Rhodobacterales bacterium | reverse complement strand
TTGATTGCAGCGGACAGGCCGTTTGCAAATTTTGTGTCCAGGGAGATACCAACCAGGTCAGCAATGTCTTCCTGAGTCTGGTAACCAAGACCAACACCCAGTGTCAGACCGCCGAGGTCGCCGGAGTAGCGAACACCCAGACCGTAGATCGGGTCTTGCTCACCGGAGTCGTCCATCTCAACCGAGAAGTGACCTGTGAAGGCGTCGAAGCTGTAGGAAACGCGAGCAACCTGACCGTCGAATGTACCGTCGAGGCCGGAGTTACCGTTGTAGCCTGCGTGCTCTGTTTCGTCGTCCTGGATGGAACCACCGGCAAGAGCAACTTCCTGCAGAGCTGCGTCAAACGCGCCATCGGTGTCACCCATGTCGAGACGGAGGCCCTGGTACGCCAGGAACCATGTTGCGCCACCATCGTCGGTCGGGTCAGCAGCGTTCGGCTCGTCGAGCTGAACAGTCGCACCGAACGCGAGGCCGCCATCAGACTCACCTGTCATTGCGAATGTGACTTCAACGTCTGTGTGGAATTGTGTTTCGATGTCATCACCGCCGAAGATACCGATTTCAGCGGCACCCGAGACAGACACTTCGGCAGCTGCGATGCCGACCGATGCTACCAGTGCTGTGGAAGCAAGAAGAAGCTTTTTCATTTTTTCCCTCATGAGTTCGTAAGGTAATCTTTGGCCCTGAGGGCCGGTCTACCGCAGCCTCTATGCTCCTGACGCCGGGTCTTTTGCAAGCCAAGCAGCAATGGGGGTGGTAACTTCACGATCTGTGGTGCTGATTTGCCACAAGCCTTGAAGCGGGCTTTCCTATTGAGAGAACACAGCTTTCGGGCGGTGGTTCAAGTTCGGCTTGTCGTAAACTGCGTCGGCTTGTATGCAAAGAAAAAGGCAGACAAGCAGTCGAGGGCAGTCTTTCATGGACCTTACACGTATGCGGACCGGCTTTGCCGTTGGTTTTATTGCTGCTTTTGCCTCTGGATGCGGATTTTTCGGGGACTCGTCTGACCGGGAACCGGTTGAAACACCGCCTGCCGGGGACATCATGGACGAGATCCTCGAGGAACGTCGGCCCAACCGATCGCAGTCTACGCTGTTCGATTTCTTTCGTAACAACCAGGATGCGGGTCAGGTGGGTGCTGTCAACAAGTACATCTGGAACGCGTCGCTTGAGACATTGGACTTTCTTCCCGTGCAATCGGTTGACCCGTTTACCGGGGTGATCACCACGGGATTCGGCACGCCCCCGGGTGGAGGGCGCGCGTATCGGGCAACGATTCTCGTCAATGACCCGGCGCTGGACGCGCGGTCTTTGAACATCGCGCTGATGACGCGGTCCGGCCCGGCGAGCGCGGCCACCGTGCGCGCCGTGGAGGATGCCATTCTGACCCGGGCGCGGCAGTTGCGGCAGCAGGACAGCCGGTTCTGATCCGGGACGGCGACATGTGATCGCCGGGGGCTTGGGCCGTTAGAAAACAGGTGCTTGCGCCGCCGACCGGTCAATCCTGTGGCGTGCGTGCGGGCGTGATCTGGACCAGATCCTCCACCCATCTGATTTGGCGCGGCAGGCAGATCGAGCGCAGATCATAGGTGTCTATCGCGAATCGGCGGGCGTTTCGACCAAGCGCCGCGCGCCTGTCGGGATCGTTCAGCAAATCGCAGGTCTGGGTGACAAGGCCCTGCGTGTCGAAGAAATCGACCATGACGCCGGTTTTGCCATGCTGGATCGCTTCGCGCACCGGGGCGGTGTCAGAGGCGATGATGGCGCATTCCGCGCTCATCGCTTCGAGCAGAGACCACGACAGGACGAACGGGTAGGTCAGGTAGATGTGTACTGTGCTGACCTGAATGACCGACAGGAAGGTGGAGTAGGGCACGCGGCCCAGAAAATGCACGCGCGCCCAATCTGCGTCAGGGATCTGCGGGCGGACTTCGTCGATGAAGATCTGTTTCCACGTCGTGCCCGCCGGTGGTTTCGCACCGTAGCTGGTGTCGTCGCCGCCAAGAATGACGACCTGTGCCTTCGGCCTTTGGCGCAGCAGCTCGGGCAGGGCCCGCATGAACCTGTGATAGCCGCGATAGGGTTCGAGGTTGCGGTTGATGAAGGTGATCACTTCGTCCCGTCGCGACAGCGTCTTTCCGTCAGGCAGGGCCAAGGTTGCGCCGTGATTGGCCGTCACGGTTTCGGTATCGACCCCGTCATGGCTGACGGTGATGCGGGATTGGTACGTGTCCGGATATGTCCCCGCCTGGAATTGCGTCGGGCTGAGGCCCGCATCCATCACCTCTTCATGCAGGCGGTTGTTCAGGTTCTTGAGCCGCATCCGCAATGCGTCACGTCCGGGTGTCGGGCTGGGGAATTCCGGGTCGAACCGCGTCTCGGACTGGGACGAGCGGTGGTAGAGTTCGCAATACAGGCCAAGCCGGGTCTTGGGCCAGACATCCTTGAGAAACAGGCTTTCGCCCCACCCGTGATGCGCGACGATGGCATCGGGAACATACCCCTTGTCGCGCAACGCTGCCGCTGCATCATGACAGGCTGTCCCGCGCAGGATTTTTGTTTCGAAATCAATGAGCCAGGGGTGAATGCCACGGGTGCTGGCGCCCTTGACGGCATAGGGCAGGACGCGGATCCCGTTCCAGGTGGTGGGTTCCTTGACGCGCGGTGTGAGCACCATCACCTGATCACCGCGTTGTGCGAGGGCGGGTGCCAGGTATTTGAACTGACCCGGGAAATTCTGGTGGATGAAAAGGATATTCATGGAACCGGCCTTGAACGCAACTCGTGCCGGTATGCCCGCAAAACCGCGCCATGACAACGGAATGCACAGGCGGCGCACCATGCAGAATAGCCTGCGATCACGATCACCACAGGCCGGTCAGATGGGTGCGATTGCCGGCTTGAGCGGCTGTCACATTGCGCCGGTTAAATGTGATCCAAAAGCAGGCCCTTGCGTAGAACGACAAAAGACCCGGGTTGTATGCGTATGGATATCAAATCAGTTGAATTCACGACTGCGTTTCTTAATTCGCTCGACAGCAGTGGTGAGGGCGAAGCCAAGAGCCTCATCGACAGCGTTTCTCTTGAGGTCGCGGAAGGTCCCATAGACCCATCCGCACCCCTTGCAACGGACAATGGAGTCGTTGGTCGGCTTGTCGTCCGTCTCGAGGACGGTGCCAGTGCAGTTTTCGCACTCAAACGTAATTCGAATTAATTCCACGAGACCCACTCATTCCCCTTTTGAAAGTATATACCAGTTCGTTCCCCGGTGCGACCTGACAAAAATCAGGCGTGGGCGAATGACATGGGTTTTGCAGGGTGATGACGCGATGGGGTGCCGCACTGTGTGTCGGGGTTGCGCAGCCGATCCATCGTGTCTTTGCCGGGCATGTATTGTCGGAAACCAGTGTGGCACTGGACCATCGGACATCATCGGCCTATCACGCTGACCAACACAAGGCCGACCACAAGGACACACCCCATGTCGCGTTACGACCCCTCTGTCATCGAACCCAAATGGCAGGCTGTCTGGGAAGAGAATGAAACGTTCCGTGCCGTGCGGTCGGACGACAAGCCGAAATATTACGTGCTCGAGATGTTCCCGTACCCGTCGGGGCGCATTCATATCGGCCATGTGCGCAACTACACGATGGGCGACGTGATCGCGCGCTACAAGCTGTCCA
>CAYZAD010000133.1:0-7672 GCA_964476315.1 uncultured Rhodobacterales bacterium | reverse complement strand
TTAGTGCGGTCGCGCAAGGCTTTCCAACAACCTGGAATTCCTGCAACCGGGCGGGGCGCTGTAGGTCACGTCCGATTGCTCTGACAACCACCGTTGGCAGGTCGTGACCCTGGGACAGCCCCGGCATTCTGTCACCATGTCAGCATATGCTTTGGGTGTGAGACGGTCGTTTGCCATCTCTTCCGAGAAATTCAGTCCCATCACCCGGCCTACGGAACGGGTTAACCAGAAATGAAGATCAGGGTCACCAAGTCCCATGATCATTGCTCCTTTTGGCTTTCAGCCAAAGCATTCAGAATGTCCGCGTTCACGCATTCGGGTGGCGGAGAAACTGACCCGTCCTCATCGAGATGCGCCAGCCAACGCGCGCAGCCGTCTGTCCACGTGCAGCCGCGGCATTTCTGGACCATCTCCACCCAACCCTCCTGATCGATATCGCCGCATGCCGCAGCGCTTGACGTGTCGACGCCACAGCGTTTTGCCATGCGCTGTACCAGCCAATAGTGAACACCCGTATTGCCCAAAGGGCGCCAAGGCACGTCTTCCACAGGGCCGGTCATCGTTTCTTGAGCATGTTGAACATGTCCTCGTTGCGACAGTAGTCCGGCAGGGAGAATGCGTTTTCCTGCGACTCAAGGAGACAAGCACATTCATTTGGATGCGTGCATCCAATGCACTTTTCGACAGCCTCATCCATGTTGTCCAAGGAAAATTCGGACCGCATGACAAGCTCGGCCAAGTCAATACCTTGTCGATCTGCCATCTTGAGAACAAGCCGGGTGTGTTTGGCGTGTCTTGACGTTTCTTCCATGGTCCGTACCTCCATCGCTGTACCCCGACGGTACGGCGCAGCCCCGAGAAGAGCCTTGATGCAGGTCAAACCGCCGCAGGCTAGAGTCCCGCAGCCGTGCGTCGGACGATGTCCATACGTGCGGCATTCGGGGGATGCGTGCCAAGGAAACGGTGCCCGGGATCCGGGATTTTGTTAAAAAACTCAGCGCCTCGGATCGGATCGAATCCCGCGCGGGCGGTGATGATTGTTCCCAGACGATCCGCCTCAAGTTCAAAATCCTTGGAATAACTGCGGGCGCCCAATGTAGCACCAATCTGTTCGGCAGACTGGACCGCAGCCGCATCAGCCCCACCCAACGCCGCCAGACCCGATAGAATCACCGCACCGACAGCCGCGTTTTGCTGCGTGCGACCCAGATGGCCCAAGACATGGTGGGCCGCTTCGTGGCCCATGACAAAGGCGAGTTCATCGGCATTGGACACGGACGCGATCAGGGCAAGGTTGAATGCAAGGATCGGGCGGCCATTGCGATCGATGGTCTGAAACGCATTCGGGGGCTGGCCCGGGCGGTCATCGACAACAATCTGGAAATCGCAGTTGGCCCGTGGCGCGCGGTTGCGACATTCGCGTTCGGCAACGGGCTCAACCGTCTGCACAACTGACACGAACTGACGCGCGGCCTGCCCGGCCCTGTTGCGCGCCACTTCGTCCGTGACTTGGGAACTGCCAGACGCTGATGTTGGAGCGGACGGCGAGGGCGCCGTCGTCGGAACGTCACACGCCGCCAATACGACCAGAGCCATGATCATGAACCAGCGCATCCGCACCTCCGATTTCCGCATACAGGTACAAATAGGCAGAAGAACCTATCCCCGCCAGTCCCCATTTCCGGTCGGTAAAATTCCGCGAATGCGGCTTGGCATTCCACGGACAGCCGGGATACGACTTGGGCATGTTTAGCATCGAACACGAATTTGACTCGACCGTTGTCACTCTGGTGGACGAAGGTCAGGAACCTTTGCAGGAAGATGTGATCGTCAATGGATTTGAAGAGTGCATCACCGTAGAGCAATACGATCCTCGGACCGATCGGGTGAACAAGATCACTCTGTCCATGTCCCAGATGCGCGATCTTGCTGCGGCGATATCGCTTCCCGAGGGCGTCTATTCCCGCGAAGACAAATCCGACTAACGTCGCTTGAACGACGAGGAGAACACCATGCCCGAAGCAAACGAGGCCGTTCTGGCATTCCTGCAGACCAGGCGGTCTCGGCCTGCAAAGCTGCTGCGCGCACCGGCACCGGATCGCGATGCGCTGATGCCCATTCTGACGGCAGCAGGACGAACGCCAGATCATGGCAAGCTGGAACCGTGGCGGTTTATCGTCCTGCAACCGAAAGCCCTTGAACGTCTTGCAGACGCCGTCGAAATGCGCGGAAAAGCAAAAGGTCTGGCCGAGGATGATATCGTCAAAGCCCGCAATCAGTTTGCTGACAGCCCGCTGTGCGTCGCCGTCATAGAGGCGCAGAAACCGTCCGAGAAGATCCCGGCGATCGAGCAAACCTATTCCGCCGGTGCGGTGTGCCTTGCGCTGCTCAATGCAGCGCTGGCATCCGGTTGGGGCGCGAATTGGCTATCGGGCTGGCCGTCTCATGACACGGAATTCTGCGCCGCCAACCTGGGTCTTGGCGAAGGGGAACGCGTCGCCGGCTTCATACACATCGGAACCGCAAGTTCCGTGCCACCGGACCGTCCACGCCCAGATATCGCCAAGATCACCACCTGGGTCGATAGATGATTCTCAGAAGCTTCCTGTTGACGCTCGGACAGCTTGGCGACCCAAGGTTCCGCAGGGTTCTGTTCCTGGGAATTGGCTTGGGCTTTGCGCTTCTTGTTGTTTTCTTCGCCGGGCTCATGTGGCTGTTGAACATCCTGGTGGGACCAACGGCAACGCTTCCCTTTATCGGCGAGGTGACATGGCTGAACGATCTCGTCAGTTGGACGGCGCTCGTTTCAATGATCGTGCTGTCGGTGTTCCTGATGGTTCCGGTCGCCTCTGCGATTACGTCCATGTTCCTGGACGACGTTGCGGATGCGGTGGAAGACCGACACTACCGTTCCCTGCCCAAGGCCGAACGTGTGCCTTGGGGTGACGCGTTGATCGACACGCTGAGCTTTCTCGCCGTTATCGTCATCGCCAACCTGTTTGCACTGATCTTCTACGTTGTTTTCCCACCATTCGCCCTTTTGATCTTTTGGGCGTTGAACGGGTTCCTGTTGGGCCGTGAGTATTTCACGCTTGCAGCCATGCGGCGCGAGGGACGTGCCGGGGCACGAGCCTTGCGCAAACGGCACCTTGGCAAGATCTGGATCGCAGGCATCCTGATGGCGATGCCTTTGTCCTTACCGCTGGTGAACCTTGTTATTCCAATACTCGGGGCGGCAACGTTTACCCACTTGTATCACCAAATTCAGGCGCGGGCCCCATCCGGTTAAAGAAGTCGATATCGCGTACTGTGATCCACCCGGACAGGATGATGCCCGCGATGACAACCCACAGCGCGCCGCTCAGCCATGTCGTGATCCATGCCTTCTTTTTGAGGTTATGAACCTCGGGTGACCCGGCATGCGTGCCCGGCACAACCTTCCCGACATCGCCCTGCGTTTGCAGGCGAATGGGGATGATGATCAGGAACAGCATGAACCAGATCACAGCGTAAAGCACGATGGCAGATGTTATCGACATGGACGCACTCCTTTACCGGATGACGTGGGGCAGACTCAGACTTGTTCCAGTTCTACAAGGCATCCATTGAAATCCTTGGGGTGCAGGAAAAGAACCGGCTTTCCATGTGCGCCAATCTTGGGTGTGCCATCTCCCAAAACCCGCGCACCGGTTTCCTTCAGATGGTCACGCGCAGCCAGAATGTCATCCACCTCGTAACAAACGTGATGGATGCCACCGGAAGGGTTCTTTTCCAGAAAACCGGCGATCGGGCTGTTTTCACCCAACGGGTAGAGCAGTTCGATTTTCGTGTTCGGCAGTTCGATAAACACGACGGTAACGCCGTGATCGGGTTCGTCCTGTGGATCACCAACTTTTGCGCCCAAGGCAGAGCGATATTGATTCGAAGCTGCTTCGAGGTCGGGCACAGCAATTGCCACGTGATTCAATCGTCCAATCATCCGGGTCACTCCATCATATCTTGGCGCGCTTATCCCCAATGCATCAATGCGGGGCAAGAGGGCGTGTACCGTTAACCACCTGTTAGCCAGCCATGCGCAAAGTGAAACGACTCAAGGAGGGCACCATGATCGATACTGATGCTTTGGACCATATCAACAGGCCTACCGTGACGCGGCCCCTGCTCGGGCTGACCATTCTGGCGGTCGAGGACAGCCTTTATGCGTGTGATGCGCTGCGATTGATGTGTTTGCACAGCGGTGCACGCCTTCGACGCGCTGACTGTCTGAAATCAGCGCGACGGCATCTGCAAGTCTACCGGCCATCTGCGGTGATCGTTGACATGGGTCTGCCCGATGGCAGCGGGGCCGACCTGATATCGGAACTGGCGAGCGCGACGCCACGCGTTTCCGTGCTGCTGGCCACGAGCGGAGACCGTTTCGCCGAAGACATCGGCTATGCTGCGGGCGCGGATGGATTTCTCGCCAAACCGATTGCGAATCTGGGCGTCTTTCAAAACGCGGTTCTGCAGCATTTGCCACATGATCGGCAGCCATATGGCCCCAGGTCGGTCCGCGAAGACGTCATTTCTCCTGATCCTGTCGCCTTTCGTGAGGATATGGCCCACATGGCCGAAATACTGGACGGCCCGATAGATGACAGAACACTAGACTACGTGGCCTTGTTCTTGCGTGGCGTTGCCCGCACCGCGGCGGACCCCATACTGGAAACGGCCGCCGCCGAACTGGCGATGGCACGGGCCAGTGGGGTGCCACTTCGTGGGCAGGTCACGCGTCTGGCCGGTCTTGTTGACGCGCGACTGCAAAGCGAAGTGGCGCTATGATCCATTTGCGGATCAGCTTTCTTCCGGGATCACGCGCAACCGAAGTTCCATGAGCTGATCACTTGTCGGATCAGACGGCGCCTCCATCATGAGGTCCTCGGCACGCTGGTTCATCGGGAACATGATCACCTCACGGATGTTGGCGGTATCGGCCAACAACATCACCATCCGATCGATGCCGGCGGCACATCCGCCGTGGGGCGGCGCGCCGAAACGGAACGCGTTGACCATGCCTCCAAAGCGCTTGCGCACTTCCTCTTCGCCATAGCCCGCCAGTTCAAACGCCTTGAACATGATCTCTGGCTTGTGGTTCCGGATCGCACCTGACACCAACTCGTATCCGTTGCACGCCAAATCGTACTGGTAACCAAGAACCTCCAACGGATCGCCGGACAAGGCGTCCATACCGCCTTGCGGCATGGAGAATGGGTTGTGACTGAAATCGACCTTTCCGGTCTCTTCGTCCGCCTCATACATGGGGAAATCGACGACCCAACAGAATGCGAACCGGTCCTTGTCGGTGAGACCAAGCTCATCCCCGATAACGACCCGCGCTTTGCCGGCGACGGTTTCAAAGCTGGACGGCTTACCACCAAGAAAGAACGCCGCATCACCGACGCCAAGACCCAGTTGCTCACGGATCGCCTCGGTCCGCTCGGGCCCGATGTTCTTGGCAAGCGGGCCCGCCGCCTCCATTCCGTTCCCCTGGTCGCGCCAGAAAATATAGCCCATACCGGGGAGCCCTTCCTTCTGGGCAAACGCGTTCATGCGGTCACAGAATTTGCGGCTTCCTCCCGTTGGTGCCGGAATGGCGCGGATTTCGGTGCCTTCCTGCTCAAGCAGTTTTGAAAAGATTGCGAAACCCGAACCGCGGAAATGCTCGGAACAATCCTGCATCTTGATCGGGTTGCGCAGGTCAGGCTTGTCGGTGCCATACCAAAGGGCCGCATCGCGATACGAAATTTGCGGCCATTCCTCATCCACCTTGCGACCACCACCAAACTCTTCGAAGACGCCCTTCATAACAGGCTGGATCGTGTCAAAAACGTCCTGCTGGCTGACAAACGACATTTCCATATCAAGCTGGTAAAAGTCCGTAGGCGACCGGTCAGCGCGGGGGTCTTCGTCCCGGAAACACGGCGCGATCTGGAAATACTTGTCAAAGCCGCTGACCATGATCAGCTGCTTGAATTGCTGCGGCGCCTGCGGCAACGCATAGAACTTTCCCGGATGCAACCGCGACGGCACAAGGAAATCGCGCGCGCCTTCGGGGGATGACGCCGTAATGATCGGCGTCTGGTATTCCCGAAAGTTCTGAGCCCACATCCGTTTGCGGATGGAGGCCACAACATCAGACCGAAGCGTCATGTTGCGTTGCATCGCCTCACGACGCAGATCAAGGAAACGGTACCGAAGGCGGGTTTCCTCGGGATATTCCTGATCGCCAAAGACGATCAACGGCAGTTCTTCGGCAGCCCCCAGAACTTCCATGTCCCGGATGAAAACCTCGATTTCGCCGGTGGGCAGCTTGGGGTTCACGAGGCTTTCATCCCGCGCCTTCACTTCGCCATCGATCCGAATACACCATTCGGAGCGCACTTTTTCGACATCCTCGAAAACCGGGCTGTCAGGATCGCAAAGCACCTGCGTGATGCCGTAGTGGTCACGCAGATCGATGAACAGAACGCCACCGTGGTCCCGGATGCGGTGCACCCAGCCAGACAAGCGGACGGTCTCGCCGACGTTATTCGCCGTCAAGTCAGCGCAAGAATGGGTGCGAAAAGCATGCATGATATCGGTCCTCGGGCGGAGAAATTTGGCCCGATACACCCTTTCGACATGGGGAAGTCAAGCCGTGCCCCACCTCGCAGATGCAGAGCGCGTTCAAAAAACAAATAAGCCCCGCTTGCAGTCGCCCACACCATCCCTATAACGCAGCCAGTTTGCATGATGAGGGCCTGCCAATGCCAAAGCGCGATGATATCAAGTCGATCATGATCATCGGAGCCGGTCCTATCGTTATCGGCCAGGCATGCGAGTTCGACTACTCTGGCGCGCAGGCGTGCAAGGCGCTGCGCGAAGAAGGGTATCGGGTCATCCTTGTGAACTCCAACCCGGCAACGATCATGACCGACCCGGAATTGGCCGACGCAACCTATATCGAGCCGATCACGCCCGAAGTCGTGGCCAAGATCATCGAGAAAGAGCGCCCCGACGCCCTGTTGCCGACGATGGGAGGGCAGACCGGTCTCAACACGTCCCTCGCGCTGGAAGAAATGGGCGTTCTGGAAAAATACAACGTCGAGATGATCGGCGCAAAGCGCGATGCCATTGAAATGGCTGAAGACCGCAAGCTTTTCCGCGAGGCAATGGACCGGATTGGCCTGGAGAATCCAAAAGCCACGATCATCACCGCGCCCAAGAAAAAAGACGGCAGCGCTGATCTGGATGCGGGCGTTGCTTTGGCTCTGGCAGAATTGGAAGACATCGGCCTGCCAGCAATCATCCGCCCGGCCTTCACTCTGGGCGGTACAGGCGGCGGCGTTGCCTATAACCGCGAGGATTTCGTGCATTTTTGCCGGTCCGGCATGGATGCCTCCCCTGTCAACCAGATCCTGGTCGACGAGTCGCTTCTTGGCTGGAAAGAGTTCGAGATGGAGGTCGTGCGCGACAAGGCCGACAACGCCATCATCGTTTGCGCCATCGAAAACGTTGATCCGATGGGTGTGCATACAGGTGATTCCATCACCGTGGCGCCTGCTCTGACACTGACCGACAAGGAATATCAGATCATGCGCAACGGCTCGATTGCCGTTCTGCGAGAGATTGGGGTGGAAACTGGTGGCTCAAA
>CAYZAD010000132.1:0-7673 GCA_964476315.1 uncultured Rhodobacterales bacterium | reverse complement strand
GTTCATGGAGAAACACGCGGTGTCCCGTCTGATCGGTGCGCCTCCGGGCTACGTGGGCTACGACGAAGGCGGTGTGCTGACCGAAGCCGTGCGGCGACGTCCGTACCAGGTGGTGCTGTTTGACGAGGTCGAAAAGGCGCACCCGGACGTCTTCAACGTGCTTTTGCAGGTTCTGGACGACGGCGTGTTGACCGATGGTCAGGGCCGCACCGTGGACTTCAAGCAGACGCTGATCGTGCTGACGTCGAACCTTGGGTCGCAGGCTTTGAGCCAGTTGCCGGATGGCGCTGACCCGAGCCAGGCCAAGCGCGACGTGATGGATGCGGTGCGGGCGCATTTCCGGCCCGAATTCCTGAACCGTCTGGACGAGACCGTGATCTTTGACCGGCTCAAGCGCGAGGACATGGACGGGATCGTCGATATCCAGATGGCGCGGTTGCTCAAGCGGCTGGCGGCACGGAAGATCGATCTGGAACTGGACGATGGTGCGCGCAAGTGGCTTGCCGAGGAAGGATATGATCCCGTCTTCGGTGCACGCCCGCTCAAGCGCGTGATCCAGCGCGCCTTGCAGGATCCGCTTGCCGAGATGCTGCTCGCTGGGGATATCGCGGATGGCGACATGGTGCCGGTCACGGTGGGGTCCGAAGGTCTGATCATCGGGGATCGCGTCGCGGCCTCGAATCGTCCTCGGCCGGATGATGCCGTGGTTCACTGATCCCGGCACAGGGCCAATCACAGACGGGCGGAGGATTCTCCGCCCGTTTTCATTTGTACGGGCTTAACCGCTTTTTGATGGTTCGCGTGGGAAAACACGTGCATGATTTGGGGAAACGCGTTTACTCTACACAAGATGTTGGGATAAACCCGATGAACGGCACGAGCGGAGGCGAGCATGACAGCGGCGGACGATTTACAGTCATTCCTCGGCGATGATCGCTTTGGCTGTGTCATGGCGGATCCCCCATGGCGTTTTCAGAATCGCACCGGAAAGGTCGCACCGGAACACAAGCGCCTGGCGCGCTACCCGACGATGGACCTGGATGAAATCTGTGCCTTGCCGGTGGCACAGCATCTTGAGGACCGGGCGCATTGCTACCTCTGGGTGCCCAATGCGCTGCTGCCCGAAGGGTTGAAAGTGCTGGATGCCTGGGGCTTTCAGTACAAGTCGAACATTATCTGGGAAAAGGTCCGCAAAGATGGCGGACCGGATGGGCGCGGTGTCGGGTTCTACTTCCGCAACGTGACAGAGATATTGCTGTTTGGTGTGCGGGGCAAAGACGTGCGCACCCTGCCGCCGGGACGATCGCAGGTGAATTATCTTGAGGCGGAAGAACCTGACGGTGACGTGCTCAAGACCCGCAAGCGCGAGCATTCGCGCAAACCGGACGAGCAGTATGGGATCATCGAAGCCTGCTCCTGGGGCCCGTATCTGGAGCTGTTCGGTCGTGGCAAACGAGAGGGCTGGACGGTTTGGGGCAATCAGGCGGATGACGATTACAAGCCGACCTGGAAGACCTACAAGCACAATTCCGGTGTAGCGGCGGAGTAGTAGCGCCGTTTCGGTCAATCGAAACGGGATGATGCGTCACAGCGTCAAGCGCCGCATGTCTCGTCTTCGATGATCGACGCGGGCAGCCCGATAAGAAGCAGCGGGCAGGGGTTGCCGACCCCGCGGTCGATCCTGTCTTTCAGCTTTTGCCAATGCGTTGTCGCGGCACCGAACTTGTCACTGACGAATTGCTTGGCAAAGGCTTCGGCAAACGGCACATCACGGTCAAGATAGCGTTGCACGGCTTCGCGCTGTCGTTTGGTGCGGTCTTTCATGTTGAACGTGTCGACCAGTTCGGCCTCGTTCAGGATGCCATGCCGTTCGATACACTTTCGAACGATCTCGAGCATGTTGTCCTGAAGACTGGCCCCGCGGGTAATCAGCACCCCGACCGAGATTGCCGATTGCGCATGGAGCCTTTGGAAGTTTTCGAGATCCCGGTCAAAGAACGGATCCTTGTTGTTCCACTCGATTTCCAGCGCGACGGTGCCGGCATGGGCGCGGCGGACATGATCGATCTCGTGGCTGTGAGAGACCGTTTCGCGGCCATCGACGATCAGTTTGAAATCGAAGGTGTGCTTGGGCCAACCGGCCTCGTACAGCCGTTTCCGCAAGCGCTGGGTGGACAGGGCTTCGCCGCCGCCGGAGCCGATCAATTCTTTTGCGGGGATGGTCAGATCGCGCAACGCATCGACAAGTTCGCGTGTGACCTGCCGGAAATCGACCGACAGGATCGCCCCGGCGTGGTTGGAAATGGCAATGTCAAACCCTTGGTCGGTCAGTGCGTCGAACATGACAGACGCTGTAGCAGGTTTTGCAGATGATGCTCTATGCAAAAGGGGCCGCCGGTTGGCGGCCCCTGCAATGTTTGTGATCCGGGTTTAGCCTTCCGGCAGGATCACTGTGTCGATCACGTGGATCACGCCATTCGACGTTTCGATGTCTGCAGTCACGACGGAGGCTTCTTCGACTTTCACACCATCGTCGAGATCAATCATCACGTTCGAGCCTTGCACCGTGGCTGCTTCCATGTCGTCGGTCAGATCGGTCGACATGACTTTGCCGGGGACAACATGATAGGTCAGGATCGCAACCAGCTGGTCCTTGTTTTCGGGCAGCAGCAAGCTTTCGATCGTGCCCTCGGGCAGCGCTGCAAAGGCCTCATCCGTCGGAGCGAACACGGTGAACGGGCCTTCGCCCTTCAGCGTGTCGACAAGGCCGGCGGCCTGCACGGCGGCGACAAGCGTTTCGAAGGATCCGGCTTCGACGGCGGTGTCGACGATGTCCTTCTTCATGGAACCCGCGAAGGCGCTTGTGGCCATGAGGGCTGTTGCGGCGGTCAGGGCGAGTGTTGTCTTACGAAACATGTTGGTCGTCCTTTTCATAACGTTGCGATGTGTCACGCACATCTGCCTCTCTAACGCATGAAAACCGCACTTGGATGACCGGGGATTCTTGCTGATCGGTCTTGACGGAAAAGCACGCCCGCCTAAGCCGCGCGTTTTCGTGTAATCAACTGAAATTCTTGTGAACTGTCGTTAGCGCGGTGTTACGAGGCGGCACCGGGACGCCCGTGGATCACAGCCTTGGGAGGTGCCGACAAGTTCATTCCACAACAGGTGCAAAATCGGGTGGAGTGTGCCAATCCTGTGTTCAGGGAACACGTCAGGAAAGAGGTCTCCATGGGATTTGCGATGTACGCGCTGAATTTTCTGGCGGTGCTGTTCGTCGGGTTGATCGGTCTGGCCGCGTTGGCGGCGGCGGTGCTCTTTATTATTGACCGGACGCAAACCAGCGACGCCATCCGGCGCAATTACCCGGTGCTTGGCCGGTTTCGACACATCTTTTCGAGCCTCGGAGAGTTCTTCCGCCAGTACTTTTTTGCGATGGATCGGGAGGAATTGCCGTTCAACCGGGCGCAGCGCGAATGGGTCAAGCGCGCGTCGGAAGGGCACGGCAACACGGTGGCATTCGGATCGACGCGGAACCTGAATGTGGTGGGGACGCCGATATTCGTGAATGCACCATTTCCGCCTGTCGACAATCAATTCGCCAAATCCGAACCCAAGGTCATTGGGGCGGGGGCGCGCATGCCTTATACGGCGACCTCCTTCTTCAACCTGTCCGGCATGAGCTATGGCGCGATTTCAAAACCCGCCGTGCTTGCATTGAGCAAAGGGGCCAAGCGGGCGGGGATCTGGATGAACACCGGTGAGGGTGCACTGTCTCCATATCACCTGGAAGGCGGGTGCGACATTGTCTTTCAGATCGGCACGGCGAAATACGGTGTGCGCGACAGGGATGGGAAACTGGACGAGGACAAACTGCGCGACGTCGCGGCCCATGAAACCGTCCGCATGTTCGAGATCAAACTGAGCCAGGGCGCCAAACCCGGTAAGGGCGGTATTCTTCCGGGGGCCAAGATCACACCCGAGATTGCACAGATAAGGGGGATTGAGGCGGGCAAAGACAGCATTTCGCCGAACCGGCACGAAGAAGTCGACGATTGGGAAGACCTGCTGGACATGATTGCGCGTGTACGGGACGTGACGGGCAAACCAACGGGCATCAAGATGGTCGTCGGCTCTGCGGACGGCGTTTCAGGCCTGTTCGATGCGATCACGAAACGCGGCCCGGATGCCGCACCGGATTTCATTACACTGGATGGCGGCGAAGGCGGCACGGGGGCGGCCCCGATGCCGCTTATCGATCTGGTGGGCATGAGCATCCGCGAAGCCTTGCCGATTGTCGCGAACCTGCGGAACGCACATGGTTTGCGCGACCGCATTGCCCTGGTCGCCAGCGGCAAGCTCGTGAACCCCGGCGATGTGGCCTGGGCTTTGGCGACGGGAGCCGATTTTGTCACCTCGGCCCGTGGCTTCATGTTCGCGCTTGGCTGCATTCAGGCGCTGAAATGCAACAAGAACACCTGTCCGACCGGCATCACCACGCATGATCCGCGCTTTCAAAAGGGGCTGGTTGTTGCCGACAAGGAAACCCGTGTGGCCGCCTATGCCCAGGAAATCGTGAGCGAGGTCGAGACCATCGCCCATTCCGTCGGTGTGGCCGAACCGCGCTTGATGCGCCGCAAACATGTCCGCGTGGTACAGCCGGACGGCCGCACCGTGCTGATGTCGGACCTGTGGCCACAGACTTCCGCATAGTGCCCGGCACGGCTGCTTGGTCGCTGGAACGCTTTGCCTTGCAAATGAATGTAGGCCCTCGCAAGGTTGTGGCCTCCACTTTGAAGCATGCCAGGACGACAAGATGCCCTATCCGGATTTTATCCAGTCTTTCCCATCGCTCGACGTTCCGTTCCCCGATGACGTCGTGCAAACCAATGTCATCCGGTCCGAAGCCGGGCTGGTCGCGTTCTTCACGTTCCACAAGGATATGGAACTGCCGCCGCATGCTCACGGTGCGCAATGGGGTACGGTGATCGAAGGCGAGATCGCATTCACCATCGGCGGGGAAACGAGGACCTGCCGCCCCGGCGACGTGTATGATATTCCCGCAGGTGTCGAACATGGTGCCGTGATCAAGGCTGGCACGCGTGTGATCGACGTCTTCGCCGAAGCAGATCGTTACCCCCTCAAGGGCTGAGATCGCCGCCCTGTTGCCCCGGGTCCGATCAGGTTCGTCAAAATGACACCTGTGGGCAAAAGCGGTCTGAACCGGCTGGCGCGCGATGGTCGCGTCGCGACGCTTTCATTGCCGGGACCGGTCGCAAGATGCCCGGGGCGGGATCATGACACTGCACGCAAGCACAGGATCAAGAGATGACAACAGACAACCCTTTGCTTGGGACGTGGTCCCTGATCGCCTGGTTCAACGAAACAGAAAGTGGCAAAAAGATATATCCGCTGGGGGAACAGGCGTCAGGCTATATCCATTATGCGCAGGATGGCTTCGTTTTCGTGCATCTCTCTGCATCCAACCGAAGGCTTTACCGGGCGCATGATCCCTTTCAGGGGTCGCCCGAAGAAGACGCGGCGGCGATGAAATCGCACATTACCTATGCCGGACCCTATTCGTATTTCGGCACCCATGTCGTACATCATGTGACGCAGTCCTCCTGCCCCAACTGGGTCGGCACCGAACAAAGACGCGAGGTTTCGCTGTCCGGGGACAGGCTCAGGCTGAGCGCCGCTGGCGCCGTGTTTCAGGGCGAAACGGTGACGGCCTACGTGGATTGGACCCGCGCATCGCGCTAGCCCAAGGGCCCGCGCGGATCGGAACATTTCAAACACACCACGCCAATGTGACACGAGTTGGTTTGGACAGGTTTTGAGCCAAGGCTATATGTTTTGCAGTTGTAAAGCAGAGGAACGCATGGCCCATCGCTGGAAAAACACCCTCACATCCGAGGATGTGACACCCTACTCCGTCTACCTGAATCGCCGTCAATGGATGACCGGCGCCGCAGCGGGCGCGATTGCCGGGGCGCTTCCGCTCAAGGCCCGCGCACAGGATGCGCTTGAGCCGAACACGTGGGAAGAGATCACGACCTACAACAACTACTATGAATTCGGCACCGGCAAGGATGATCCGGCCCGGAACGCGCATCGTCTGACAATTGATCCGTGGACAGTGCGGATCGAGGGTCTCGTGGACAAACCGGGCGATTACAGCTTTGCCGATATCATGTCCCAGATGACGGTCGAGGAACGCATCTACCGGTTTCGGTGCGTCGAAGCGTGGTCAATGGTGATTCCATGGAACGGGTTTGAACTGGCGGATTTGCTGGACTGGGTCGGTGTGCAATCATCCGCGCGATACGTGGCGTTTGAGACGGCACTCCGCCCGGATGAAATGCCGGGGGTTGCGCGGCCCGTGCTTGACTGGCCCTATGTCGAAGGGTTGCGCCTTGACGAGGCCATGCATCCGCTGACCATGATGGCGACCGGCATTTATGGCCGCGACATCCCGAAACAGAATGGCGCACCGATGCGACTGGTCGTGCCGTGGAAATACGGGTTCAAATCGATCAAGTCGATTGTGCGCATCACGCTGACCGAAGAAGAACCGCCTGCAAGCTGGAACGTCGCCAATCCGCGCGAATACGGCTTTTACAGCAACGTGAACCCGAACGTGGATCATCCGCGCTGGTCACAGGCGACGGAACGCAAGATCGGCGGCGGTCTTTTTGCCAAGCGTCAGCCGACCCTGATGTTCAACGGTTATGAAGAAGACGTGGCCAGCCTCTACGAGGGCATGGATCTGAGCGAGTACATCTGACCGATGGTCGATGTGCTGAATGCAGGTCTGCGCCGCGTGCCCGCCTGGGTGCTGTATGCACTATCGCCGATTCCGGTGGTCTGGATCTTCTATCTTGGACTGAGCGGGCAACTGGGCGTGGACCCGGCCAAGGTGATCGAACACGAACTGGGCCTTTGGAGCCTCTGGCTTCTCATCGCGGGCCTTGCAGTGACCCCGCTGCGCCGATTCCTGGGGGTGAACATCCTCAAGTTCCGCCGCGCCATCGGCGTCATCACCTTTTTCTATGTTTTGGCGCATCTGCTCACATGGCTCGTGCTGGATGTGCAGTTCCAGAACGTCTGGGCGGATATCGTCAAGCGCTGGTATATCACCGTCGGCATGGCCGCGTTCGTTCTGATGATTCCCCTCGTGCTGAGTTCCAACAACTGGAGTGTGCGCAAAATGGGGTCTGCCGCGTGGCGCAAGCTGCACAAGCTGGTCTACCCGGTTGCCATCCTTGGGGCGCTGCACTTTCTCCTGCTGGTAAAGGGCTTTCAGTTGGAACCCATCCTTTATGCATTGGTGATCCTGTCTTTGCTTGCAACGCGCATGCAGTGGCGGAATCCGGTGAACAAGGCGCGTCTGCAGGAAGGATAAGGCCGGCATTGCCACATGGGCATGCCAGCTGTTGCGGTGATTATTCCACGATGCCCTACATGTAGGTCGCGCACCAAAAAACTGTCCGTATTGCCCCTCAGGCGAAAGAAAATTGCGCCAAACTCCTGTTTTCAGACGAAAATCAAAAAACTGAAAAAAAGTGCGTTTTGGGCAGATTTTCCACTTGCGCAGGTATGTGGGTAGCCGTAAAAGCCCCTTCACCGGCGCTGCTGAGGCGGTTGCTGGGGCGCCAGACGGGGCGGTTGGT
>CAYZAD010000131.1:6506-7746 GCA_964476315.1 uncultured Rhodobacterales bacterium | reverse complement strand
GGATCGAACGGCGCATCCGCGAATCCCAAAGACCGATAAAACGCGATGGCTTCGCGCAGACCTGCACTTGTGTCGAGGTAAAGCGCAGAGCAACCCATCTGCCTTGCTTCGCGCTCCAGCCTGTCCATCAACTGTCGGGCAAGCCCTTTGCGGCGGGCTTCGGGACGCACATAGAGCCGCTTGACCTCGCCCTTGCCGTTGTCCAGCCGCAACAGAAAAACCATGCCCAGCAGCTCGTTCCCTGCGGTTCGGCTGACGATGAAACGCCCGTTCGGCCCCAAGAACCGGTCAATGTGTTCCACCGTCTGCCGAAGCTGATCCTCGGCATCGACAGATTGGCCCGTGGCTTCCTTGTGCTTGGCGACAGCGTCATTGAGGTATTCGCGCTGCATGTCGATCCAACCCGGCGCAGAGGCCAGGTTGTCTATGACATCTATGGTGCCCGCGTCGGTAGGCATGTCTGGTCACTCCGGCATGAGTTCGTCACTTCCGCCGGACTGACCGGGCATATCCCGATATTTTGGCAAGCCATCAGCCATCCGAATGATCGCGTCGCCATAGTTCAGGTGTGCTTGCGGTTGGAACGGGAAATCCCGAAACGCCCCGATGAGAATGTCTATCATGCCCCGTGTCGTTATATGCGTTCCGATCGCGCAACCGCAAACTTGGCAAGACATCCACTTGCTTGCCTCAGGTCGATCAGGTTGCGGAAACCTGTTCAGCAGATCTGGACCTTCTGTGATCTTCACCGAAGCCTCGGACCAGATCGTATAACCGATCATGGGCGCCGCCGACCGTTGCCGACAGGTTGAGCAGTGGCAAAACCCCTGCAGCAGGGGCTTCCCTTCCGCCTGGAGTTTGACCGCACCGCAATAGCATTGCGCGTGGTACGTCGGAGAGGGGTCCTGCATGTGTTTTCTCGTTTTTGTAACAATCCATTCGAGTTTAACCGCACCGCGCATTTTTTCACCGTGTTTTCGAACACGGTCTGGGCTGGCGGCCAGATCCCTTTGCCTTGATGACGGGTCGGGGCGATAGCCGCCTCGCGGACCTAGTGTTCCGAAAGTGCATTTGCGTGATCGAAGAACACCTTCATCACGATCTGCCATCGGTTCTCGTGCTTGATCAGCGTGAGGTAATCCGTGAAGGAGGTTCCAAAGCAATCGTCCTCCACCTTAACAACCGCAACATCGCCCGTAATCTCGATTGAGATAATCTCGGCATGGTACGGCGATCCCGG
>CAYZAD010000131.1:0-6406 GCA_964476315.1 uncultured Rhodobacterales bacterium | reverse complement strand
CCGGGGCAAGCGTGTTCGGGGGCGGGCGTGTCCTGATGACCTGCGCAGGTGCCAAGCGTGTCTTTGGATGGTGAGAGAATGCTTCAGAATTGCCAAAACTCGGACCCATTCTCGCCACAGTTTGCCCCATGGATAGGACAAAAAAGACATAATCCGAGGCGGGCAGTTTGAATCAATATTGAAGGATTTAGACGATGCCCAAACCAGAAAATCTTGACCTTGACCCGACCAACCTGGCCTATCTGACCGTCGAATTGGACAATACCCACCCCGTGCCTGTGTCCTGGGGGTCGCAAGACACCTCTACCGGGTATGCGCGGGTGCTGATCGACCTCGGGACCAAGGAAATCCACAAGATGGAGATGGTTGTCGATGGTATTTTTGCGACAGGCGACCCAAGTACTGACAACCTGCTGCAAGACAACGTGTCGTCTGTTCAGCCGTTCCATTTTCACAACGAACCGCAGGGCGGGCCGCGCTTTTTCGTTCAGCAACTCTTCGACTATGATACCGAAACCGACGAGATCAGCACTGCCAGCCTGAACAATACCGAAACAGGGTTTCGCTTTGCCATCGATGAAACATACGCCCTGCGCGATCCTTTGAACGGTGCAGATCGGGCTGAATTCGTGGTGCCCGACATTCTGTCCGGCGTGTCCTACCTGGGCCTTCACACCGCTGACCTTCCGGTTCCTGCCACGGCAATCGCGGGGCAAATCTATGCCTTTGGCGTGGGCACTCTGGATGGTGATCTTCTTTGGTTTGGCGATGACGGCGATGTGGGCATTGGAAGCAAAGGCAATGATCTTCTTTCCATGGGCGGTGGAAACGATTTCGCCTTGGGCAAAGCCGGTGACGATGTACTGGATGGCGGCAGCGGCGATGATCGTCTCGTTGGCCAGAAGGGCGATGACACGCTGTGGGGTGGCGATGGAGACGACGATCTTTCCGGCGACTCGGGCAACGACGTTCTGTCGGGCAATCGCGGCGAAGACGTGCTCGACGGGGGTGCGGGAAATGACATCCTGACCGGAGGTGAAGATGCGGACATGTTTGTGTTCAAGCGCTTCTCCGGCATCGATACCATCACCGATTTCGAGATCGGCCTTGACAGTCTGAACTTTACAGGCGGTCAGCGGGTGCTTGGCGCCGAACTGGCCGACCTGGACGGAGACGGTGCGGCAGATGATACGTCGATCACGCTGATTGGCGGCCAGATCTCGGTTCTTGGGGTGGATCTGACGGACAGTGGCTGGCTGTAGGTCGCCCCGGTCCCAAAGGACGGACAAAAGGGTCTCCGGCTTCGGAGGCCAATCCGGGGGATGTTGATCCATTGGATCTTCATCCCCCAATTCATTAGCGACATTTGATGGATGAAACCTGCGTCAGGTCCATTTTCTTGATTGCAGCGACCTCCAAAGCATCTTTTCTGAAACTGCGCTGTGCGGCGTGCGATGCATCCTCTTTAAGTTGCAAAATGGCCGCAAGACCAGCAATGTGGCGATGACACGACTTCTTTTGAGTAACGCAACCCAGCGCAATTGGAGCGACCGATGATTTTTCTTATGACAGCCGCTCAGGATATCGTCATAGAAGACGGCAGTATTTTCAGCGCATCAGATCCTGACTTCAGATTCGCAGTCAACTCGGGCGCTTTTGTGTCTGACCCCAATGGTTTGCCATTTGTCTGGGTTGACCGGTTTCCTGTCTACTTCGACGCGGATAACGCCATTTTTGTAACAAGACAGATCCAGTTTCCAGTGATTGCCACTGGCGAGGCGTCTGCCCTTGTTGGCCTTGTGTCCGACGCAGATGAATTTCTGGCCTTTCAGGCGGAAAACTCAGGCGCGTTTCCAGGCTGGTCTGTATTCGAACTGACCCAGAATGGCCCTGTGCTATATGATCCCGCTGCGGATCTCTCCATCGTCGGGCTATGGCCCGACGCACCGCCCGGTGAAGGGGACCTTGAGGGTGCGAAAGTCGCGATCTTCGGGAGCAACAAGCTCGAGGGCTTGGTGGAAAGTGCCGGGGGCGTCCCGGTGCCCCTTCCATTTCCAGAAATCCTCACTGCACTGACGACCGGGATTATTGACGGCGTGATAACCACGCAGCCACTTCTTCTCGAAATCTATGACCGAGGCGAATTCGGCCTCACGCTTTTCACGGCCGACGTCGGAGCAGACGGGTTTTCCAATGCAATTGCTGTCGACCCCCTGCCTTTGCCCGTACCGGGCCTCACGCCCGAGTCACCGCCAGACACAACGCCTGATCCGTCACCAAGCCCGACACCCCAACCCACACCCGATCCTGCGCCCGAACCTACGCCTGATCCGGGGGGCGACCCGCAGCCCGATCCCGGATCAGGCGGATCCGGGAATGCTTACGTGCTTGTCATCGCAAGTAACCTGGGCGTCATTTCGGCGACCGAACTGGATGGCGCAACCATCGCGCTGGAGCCCGGCACAGCGCAGGAACAAGCACTGGCCGACTATTTCCGCGCGACCAACCAGGTGTACGAACCAATCCCGGCAGCCAATCCCAGCGCGATTGCAGACGCCGTGCGAAGTGGTGCTGCCGATGTCGGCCTGATCCGCGAACAAACCGCCATCGACCTTGGCTTGACCGCGCCTGACTTCATTGTCGTGTCCGACTTCGCGACCGACGGCACATCCTCGGGCGATGGTGGTATCCAGGGAAGCGCCCAGCCAGATCAAATCGACGGAACAGAGGCGGCTGAGACACTTTCCGGCCTTGGCGGGAATGACACCGTGACTGGTGGCCGCGGTGACGACACCGTCGATGGCGGCGCAGGGACTGACACGGCGGTCTACACGGGCGGCAAGGCGGCGCATACCGTGACGATCTCTACCTCGGGGATTACCGTGACCGACAGACGCCCGGACGGGGATGGGACCGACCAACTTGTCAGCATCGAGCGCCTGTCCTTCGCCGATGAAGACTGGCGTCTCGACATTTTCGACGATGTTGCCGGCCTTTCCGAACAGGCGTTCCGGGACTTCATCGAGGTCTATATCGCGTATTTCAACCGCGCCCCCGATGCGGAAGGGCTGTTTTTTTATGGCACCGCCTTTGCCAACGGCACCTCTGTGGAAGACTCTGCGGCTACCTTCCTGAACTCGGCGGAATATCAGGCGACTTATCCACCCGGCCAGTCCAACCAGGAATTTGCCGAAGCGGTCTATGGCAATGTGCTTGGGCGGATACCGGACCTGCTGGGATTGAATTTCTGGGTCGGAGTGCTCGACAGCGGTGCCGTCAGTCGCGACGCCTTTATCCTTGAGGTGCTGAAAGGGGCGAAAGCGCCTGCACCGGAGGATGCCACGCAGGACTTCATCGATCAGAAGGCTGCGGATGTGGCCTATCTTTCGAACAAGACCGACATCGGCCTCTATTTCGCGGTGACCAAGGGCATGAGCGACGTGCCGAATGCGACGGCGGCCATGCAGCTTTTCGATGATGGTGATCCGAATGACATTGACGCAGCCGTGGCCGCCATCGACGGCTTCTACGCGGATGCGCTCGACCCGGTGAACGGGGAATTCCTGCTGCAGCTTGTCGGGGTCGTGGACGATCCGTTCATGGCTTAGATGAAATACGGGTCGCTATGATCCTGCACCCCCCACGTTGGACCTGCCGGACTGGAGGCAACCCGGTGATGCAGGGCAAAAGACCGCCCATGACATGCCTTTCAGGGCGGGGTCACGTCCAATCGGCTTCGGATATCTTGAACTTCCGAAGCCTTGAATAAAGCGTTGTGGGCTTCACCCCCATGAGTTCAGCCGCGCCCGCTGCACCCGAAATCCGACCGCGCGTTTCGCGCAAGGCCGCGATCAGGTTCGCGCGCGCCAGGTCCTGCATCTGGGCCTCGGTTCTGAAGCTTGTGCTTTGGGCCTGTTCCGGCGTGGAGCGCGCCATTTCAATGACGACCTTGCGATCCCGCGAGACAATGGCAGCCCGTTCCATGACATTCTGCAATTCCCGAACATTTCCGGGCCAGTCATAGGACTGCAATTGCGCCACCACACCTTCGGTGAGGATGGGTTCGGGGCGGTTCAGGCGACGGCAGGCCAGCCTGAGCAGATGTGCCGCCAGCAGCGGGATGTCTTCGGGCCGTTCGCGCAGCGGCACGCAGGTGATCGGGAAAACATTCAGGAACAAGTGAAGATCCTCGCGGATCCGCCCGCTTTGGCGCGCCTCGTCGCCCGACAGGCTGGTGGCGGCGATCACGCGGATGTCGAGCGGCTTTTCACGCGTATCGCCGAGCCGCGTTACAACGCTGTTTTGCAGCGCGTGAAGCAGCTTGCCCTGGATTTCGATCGGCAACTCTTCGACATCGTCCAGAAACAGCGTGCCGCCATGGGCCAGTTCGAGCTTGCCCGGCTTGTCTCGCGTGGCTCCGGAATGCGAGCCGCGCAATTGGCCGAACAGTTCGGCTTCCACGTCCTCGGGGCCGACAGAGCTGCATTTGAACTGGATCAACGGCCGACGGGACCGGCGGCTGACCTTGTGAATTTCCGTTGCCACCAGCGCTTTGCCCGTTCCGGCCTCGCCTGTGATCAGAACGGTGGCGTCTGTTCCTGCCACAAGGTCGATGCGGGTCACGATCTGGCGGATCGCGGGCGAGCTGCCGATGATGTCATGATGCGCGCGTTCAGAGCTGATGGCCTCTTGCAGGTATTCGTTTTCCTGCTCCAGCCGGTCGCGCAGTGCGGCGACTTCATCCAGCGCCTCCCGCAGTTTGCGTTCGCCTTCCTTGCGTTCGGTGATGTCGCGGAAGATGACCACGGCCCCCGCGAGCACCTTCTGATCGTAGATCGGGGTCGAGACATATTCGACGCGGATGGGTTTGCCGTCCTTGCGCCAGAACACCTCGTCCTCGATCCGGTTGACCTGTTCAAAGCGGAAGGAGCGGTAGATCGGGCATTGCTGCGACGGGTAGACCTCTCCGTTCAGGTGATGGTGGTGGATCATCGAATGGATGTCCTTGCCCAGCAGGTCCTGCGTGGTCCAGCCCAGCATTTCCTGCGCCGCGCGGTTGACGAAGGTGGTTTTGCCTTCGGCATTCACGCCGTAGATCCCCTCGCCCGCCGCGTTCAGGATCAATTGGTTCTGGCGTTCGAGTTCGGCAAAGAAGGTTTCAGCCCGCTTCCACTCCAGAAGACCCGCACGATGCAACTCTGCCGCCTCGGCGATCTGCGTACGTTTGTCGAAAGCGTCGAGATCGGTAAAGCTCAGAAACAGGCAGTCCGGCATGTCCGGAACACCCCTTGCCCGGATTTCACAGCGCAAAGGTGTGCCGTCCAGCATGGTCAGAGGAACATCCCGTGTCCAGCATTCGCCCCTGTGATCGATTTCTTGAACAAAAACGACGAATTTCGCCAGTGCCGCCCCAAGAAAGTTTGAAAACCGCAGGGGACGGTCGGACGAGGCGTCTACGCCAAACAGCTCGGCTGCGGGCGGATTGAGCGCCACGACCCTGTCCTGCGCAGTGTCGAGAAGCAGGGCGGCGTCGGGAAACGCGGCCAGCAGGGAATCACGTCTGCGTTGTTCGTCAAGCATGTGGTGATCATTGCCGCCGCGACGCAGCAGAGTCTAACGAAATTTCGTAAATTACGATTTATCGTAAAATCCGACCCTCACAAAAAGCGCCTAGGACATTGAAAACATTAATCTAAATTAAAATTGTCAAATACCGGGCGGTTGGTTTTGTCAGTTCCGGCCTGCTGTCAGGATGCACCCAACAACTTGGAACATCCACCAGACAGGGGACTGCACATGACGATTAAGAGCTTAGGAAATCCGTATTCCGCAGACACCGACCTGCGTCACGGGGCAGATTGCGGCTGCGATACCTGCGCTGCTGGTCACGGCCACGCGCACACGTCCAAAGACCTCGACCTAACGCAAATGTCGTCGGAGCAGATGCTGGAACGCGCGGTCGAAAGCGCGATCGTGCGGTCGGTCTTTGGCCAAAGCGATATCGGCCGCCGGTCCTTCATGGGTATGCTGGGCGGCAGCACGGTTGCGGCTGCACTCGCCTCGGTCTTCCCGATGAACGAAGCCAAAGCGGCGATCCTCGACAACCTGGGAACACCGGAAAAGACCGACCTGAACATCGGCTTCGTGCCGATCACCTGCGCCACACCGATCATCATGGCGCAGCCTTTGGGCTTTTATGAACGCTACGGCCTGAATGCGCAGGTCATCAAAACAGCCGGTTGGGCCGTGGCCCGCGACAAGTCGCTGTCGGGCGAATACGACGCGTCGCACATGCTGACACCGATGCCGCTGGCGATGACTCTGGGCGCGGGGTCTGTGGCGACACCCTATATCATGCCCGCCGTCGAGAACATCAACGGTCAGGCCATCGTGCTGTCGAATGAAC
>CAYZAD010000130.1:0-7812 GCA_964476315.1 uncultured Rhodobacterales bacterium | reverse complement strand
CAGCGTCTACAAGAACTTCCAGGAAGCCGACGATTTCGACAAATTCGTCAGCGAATTGCGGCCGTCCGAAAAAGACAAACCCAAACCGGAAGAGTGATCCGACCCCATGCGCCCGGATGATGCGCGCCATATGGTCCGGGCGTTGGAATTGGGCCAACGTGGATTGGGCAACACATGGCCCAACCCGGCCGTTGGTTGCGTGCTGGTGAAAGACGATGTCGTCGTTGGCGAAGGCTGGACGCAACCCGGCGGACGCCCGCATGCCGAAACCGAGGCACTTGCACAGGCAGGCACAGCGGCCCGGGGCGCGACGGCCTATGTCACGCTTGAGCCCTGCGCGCATCATGGCCAGACCCCGCCCTGCGCAGATGCTTTGATCGCCGCTGGTGTGGCGCGTGTGGTTGCCCCGTTTGACGATCGGGATGCCCGCGTCTCGGGGCAGGGGTTTGCCAAGCTGCGCAGCGCCGGGATTGAAGTCACCACCGGCGTGGGCGCGGACGAGGCGCTCAAGCACCATGCCGGGTTCTTTCAGCGCAGCGAACTCGGCCGCCCTGCACTGACGCTCAAACTCGCCACCAGTCTGGATGGCCGCATTGCGACGGCCAGCGGGGACAGCCAGTGGATCACCGGACCCGAGACGCGTGCCCATGTCCATTCTTTGCGCGCCACCCATGACGCCGTGATGGTCGGGGCGGGCACCGCGCGCGCGGACGATCCGCTGTTGACCGTTCGGGGGCAGGACGTGGTGCAACAACCGGTCCGCATCGTCGTGTCCCGCAAGCTGGACCTGCCAACGAACAGCAAACTTGCCAGAACCATCGCGGATGCCCCCGTTTGGCTGTGCCACGGCAAGGATGCGCCTGATGAAAGCCGCACCACCTGGCAAGAGATAGGCGCCACGCTGATCGAAGTGCCGCTGAACGGTCGCCAACTCGACATCCCCGCCCTGATGCAGGCGCTTGGCGCGCAGGGGTTGACCCGGGTGTTCTGCGAAGGCGGCGGCGATTTGGCCGCAAGCCTGTTATCGGCGGACGTGGTCAATCAGCTTGAACTGCATGTGGGCGGTGTTGTGATCGGGGCCGAGGGGCGTCCGGCGCTGGGCGCGATGGGCTTGAACCGACTTGCGGACGCACCGCGATTTTCACTCGAAAAGGTGCGGCAGATCGGAGACGACGTCGTGCAAAGCTGGGTGCGTCAGCGGCGCCACAAGCCCGAATAGCTTGCCAGCAGGCCTTGAGCTTTGGCCAGGATGCGCAGCCGTGCCGGTTCGGGCACATCCCCTGCAATCAGCCGATCCAGCGCAACCTCGACAGGGCAGGGCAGGCCGGTATTGGGATCGATGTATCGCGGATAGGCGATCAGGGCGGCATGTACCAAGCCCTCCAGCGTGACCAGACGCCCGCGGCGGTCCGGGACCGGGCACAGATCGGTGGTCAGGCCCCAACCGGCATAGAACGGCAATCCCAGCGTGGTGACAGGCACGGTCCTCAGCAGCGCTTCGAACCCGGCAAGCGAGGTCATGGTCCATAACCCGTCGATATCTGTGAACAGGTCAGAGAGTGCCGCGTCTTCGGCGATTTCATCCGCCCAGTCGAGGGCATTTGCGACGTGTCCGGGGCGCAAGCCTGCCACGACGTCCGGATGCGGCTTGTAAAGGATCGCTGCGTCGGGATTGGCCTGTCGTGTGCGTTTCAACAGCGCCGCATTCGATTTCACGTCAGGGCTGCCCAGCCGAATGGAGGCGTCATCTTCCACCTGTCCGGGAACAAGGATGACCGGTCTGCCGTCCCGTTTCCTCGCTTCTGTCCCGGGTCTTGAGCAGTCATATTTGGTGACACCACAGGTGACGATCCGATCGATCAACCGGCGCGCGCGGTCCAGGGCGTGTTCCGGCAAGCCGGGGCTGTCTGCGATCAACGCCTCAAGGCGGGATGGGCGCGTGGCATCATAATACATGCCCAGATCGTCCAGAGCCAAGGACACAGGCGGCACAAGCGCCGCCCCCAGACCGCGCGACCGCAGAAACCCGTCTTCCACGCGCCAGACTGCGGGGCAGGTGGTTTGGGCAGACCCCCAGACCATGACCCGGTCTGACCCGTCGCTGCCTTTGTCAAACCGCATCGGTTTTGTGCCACCAAAGAAAGACTGCATGTGGCGGCGTTTCCAAAGCCGAATGTTCTGCCCTGTCCAGCCCTTGCGATCCTCCAGCCACGCCCTTTGACGCGCCTCCATCATGTCCATCACGCGGGACAGGTCGCACAAGGCGTCCTCATACGGATCGTACCAGACTGGAAAGCGCATCATGGCTCCCGCAAACAATTGCGCGCGGGTCAGGCTGCGCTGGCGTCGGATGAACGGGTGTTCGTCCTCGGTCAAACCCCATCCGGCATAGAACGGTGTCCCGAACACGCGCGGCTTGTGGCCTGCCAGGATCGCCTCGAACCCCATTTGGGACGACAGTGTGTAAACGGCGATAGCCCCTTCCAAAAGGTCCATGGGGGCAAGGGCCGTATCTGTGAAAGACACGCGGCCGGTCGCCTGATCGGGGCGATAATGCCCGCCTCGCTGGCCTGCAGCAGTTTCAGGATGAGACCGGATCAGGATCCGGGCATGAGGGTGTTCGGTCTGCGCGTAATACAGCATTTCGGCAAACCGGGCCTGCGCCGTGTTTTCCCCGGGAACCGAAGCGCGGACCGAGGCGTCGCCTTCGGCCTGATCGACCACCAGCACATAACCGGGTTCCGGCACAGCAAGATCAGGATCGTAGGCGCTGTATTTCGAAAGGCGCGACCGCATCATGCGCGACATCAGCGCGCGTGCCTGATCCAGTTGCGCGCTGTCATCCAGCGGGTCCTGAAGCAGCAGGGTTTCAAGGTCGGACGGTCCGGAGGCATCGAAATGCAGACCGGACCGGTCGATCAGCAACCCTGTTGGAGGTTCTGCCGCAACCCGGCCCGGTTGCAGGGATCTCAGAAATGCGTCCTCCACACGCAAGACCGGAGCATCGCGCCTTCGGGCAACCTTTACACCGCGCGCTGCACTTGGGGCGTCTCCCCAGACGCCGACCCAGTCACCATCCGAGGGTGCACCAATTGCCACCTGCCAGCCTGCAAGGGCCAGGATACGCCTGATGCGACCCTGCGTGAGGAAACCGCTGTTATAGACGCACAAACGCCGAGGCTGAAAGGCCTCGGCGTCACGTGAGTTCGACGGGGAAAAGCCCATGTCTTACTCGGACATGGTGCCCCCGGTTGCGGCATCTGCAAGGCCCGATGCCCCGCCCAGGGTTCCCGTGATCGCAGCAATGGTCCGGTTCCACTGAACGATCGGCGCTTCGGTGACATAGATCGTATCGCCATCCCGGATCAGGAAATCCCGCGCCACGAACAAGCCATTGGGTTCTGTCAGGTCGAGCACATAGATCAGGCGTTGCGCGCCTACGAGGTCGGACCGCCCCAGCACGATGTTGGAAATCTCCGGCGGTTCATTGCGGAAGACAAAGACGCCAGTGGGGTCAGCTGTGGTCGCGCTCAAGCCACCCAATTGGGCCAGCGCTTCGACCATGGACAATGTCCGGCTGTCAAAGGTGAGCTGCGTCTGTGATCCGGCGGCGCCAAGCGCCGTGAACGACCTCTGATCGGCCTGAACGAGGATACGGTCGCCATCGCGCAGCGCCACGTCCAGTTCCGGATGATCGTAGAGATCTTCGAACCAGATCGTTTCGCTGTGATCGCCCCGTGTCAGGGTGACCTGCGCAATCTCTGGCGATGTTCCCACGCCACCCGCGCTGGCCAGCATGGAGGCGAGTGTGCGCGTCGGGCGCGTGATCGGGAACACCCCCTGCGTGCCGGCAGATCCCAGGATGGACACGGTCGCGCCATCCCCGGCCGTGCGCCGCACCTGCACCTGCGGGTCCGGCGTCTGGTCCTGAAGCTTGTTCGTGATGATGCGGCGAATGGCTTCGGGAGTGTTGCCCGCAGCCTTGATGCGGCCAGCGTAGGGCACAAAGATGAAGCCCGACCCATCCACCTGGACGCTTTCAAGGGTTGTCGCATTGGTCGCTTCCGCGGCCAGCAGACCATCATCCACGTTTTCCCAGATCGTCAGGCCAAGCGTGTCGCCCGGGCGAATAAGGTCGGCCCCCTGCAGGCTTGCGTTTTTCAATGTCTCTGAAAATCCAAGCGCGGGCACCACCGCGGTGGCACGGGTCACCCGATCATCGACAGCCACGATAAAGGCGTCACCTTCGCGCTGAACAGAGCCTGCAAAGATCTGGTTCTTGGACGGTCCGACGCCAGGCAGACCACATGATGCAACGATGGATGCACAAAGCATCAACACAGTGGGCTTGGCCCACCGGAAATTTGTACTGAACACTGCTCGGTCTCCTCGACCAGTTATTGTCTGCCTCGGTTTATATTTTGTGGATAAGTTACCGGAATCTCTGCACTCTGACCAGTACCAGGACTGGTGCCGCCTACCGAACCAGCCGCAACTGTTGCGAGTTTGACCCGCGTTGCTGCAATCGAAGGTCATAAGGATCACACTCTGACAGCATGCGATCCACCACGTGCCGCAAGAGTTGTGCCCGGCCTCTGGCAGAATAGAACCCGCCGGGCATCTGGCTCGTTTCCATAAGAAACTGGCGGTAAATGGCGTAAAGGGACGGGTCCGGCGGCGTAGGGGCCTGAAAGAACTCTGCCAGAGGCTGGTGGGAAACCAAGCCGGGTTTGTCGTATACCGCCGTGCCGAACGCTCTGACCGGCAATCCGCGCCAAAGCGCCTGATGCGCTGCGGTTGAATTCACGGTCACGGCGGACCGCGCCGCTTTTACGAGATAGGCAAGCTTGCCGCCGCGCACATAGGTCACACGATCCCTGAGCCCGTGTTCGTGTGAACAGCGTCTGATCGTGGCTTCGACAGGCGCGCGTCCGTCCTCCAGCGGATGTGCCTTGAACACCAACCGATGATGAGAGGGCGCGCCCTTGGCAAACTCGCGCAGCACCAGCTCGACAAACTCCGTTTGCGATGAGAACGGGGAAAAGGCGCGAAAACTGGCGTCATGTTCAAGTTGCAGCAAGACGACGTGATAAGGCCGGGCCGCGTTGCGCACCTTGCGGGTGGCAAACCAGCGTTCCACCATGTGACGCGGACGCCGCAAGAGCCGCAGGACCTGAAGCTGGAATTCCTCGCTGACCGTCTGGTCGCGATGCGGACGGTAATGCGGAAAGGCCTCGTTTCTGAACAGCACATGCCAGTGATAAAGCGCACCATGCAGCATGTGATGTCGAAGATCCCCCCATTTGTCCGGCGGCACGGCAGGCTGCGGCGCTTGCGTCGACAGCGCGTCGGCCATGTCGTTCAGCGAAATCTCCATCAGTCGTGAATTGCCGTTCGAACCGTCACGTTCATAGGTGGCCCAATACGGGCGCAGATACCCTTCCTCAAAGATGTGAATCCGCAGGCCAGCCTTGCGTGCCAAGCGCACCGCTTCGGCGTGATGGCGCCGTGTGTCGCCATAGAGAACCAGATCGGTCACGCCCTTGTCTGCAATCCAACGTGACAGATGGCAGGCCCAGGTCTCTGGCGTGTCATCGAATGTCAGCAGGGTTTCCTTGTCGCGCCATGACGCAACATCGCCCGCGTTTAGGGCAATGCGCCAGCACCGCGCCGACGTTTCTTCAAGCCGCGCCGCCAGTTGCGAAAAGAACGGACCGTGCGGACCCTGCAGGAACAGGAACACGCGGCCCTGTCCCAAGGCCGGCTTGACCGTTGCGTTCATCATATCGGCACAGTATCCGTCGGTTTTGAAAACGCTAGCACGGCGATCCGCGCTGAGGGAATGCCCAATCCCGCTATTTGGGGACGGTCACGCGAGGGGAAACAAGATCATGTTCACAGGCATCATCACGGATATCGGTGAGGTGAAAGCGCTCGAACACAAGGGCGACCTGCGCGCACGCATCGGCACGCGGTACGATACGTCCGGCATCGACATCGGGGCCTCGATTGCATGCAGCGGGGTATGCCTCACGGTTGTGCACCTTGGCCCCGACTGGTTCGAGGTCGAAATCAGCGCGGAAACGCTGGACAAGACCACCATTGGCGGCTGGTCCGTCGGCACGCGCATCAATCTGGAACGCGCGCTCAAGGTTGGGGACGAACTTGGCGGGCATATCGTGTCCGGCCATGTCGATGGGCTGGCCACCATCGTCGATATGCGCCCCGAAGGCGACAGCGTCCGTTACACTTTTGAAGCGCCATCATCGCTGGCCCGCTTTATCGCGCCCAAGGGATCGGTGGCTCTGGACGGCACATCGCTGACCGTGAACGAAGTGGACGGCACGCGGTTTGGGGTGAACCTGATCCCGCACACGCAAGAGGTCACCACCTGGGGCGGGTCCAAGGTTGGAGACAAGGTCAATCTCGAGATCGACACCCTGGCGCGATACGTGGCGCGTCTTGCGGAAATGCAGGCCTAGCGCACGCATCGACGCGTGCGCATGTTTCAGTCGACTGAAACACGCCCTGCCTCAATCGCGGCGACGGCCCGTCGTCCAATCACCCAACTGACAAGAACGCCAGTTCCGTACGCCGTAAGCAGGAACAGGAATGGCCCGAGCACCGGCGCACCCTGGTAGAGCGCGATCAGCAAGGGCGTGCCGGTCAGGTTGCCCAGATTGCCCATCTGCGCAAGCGCCCCGTTTGCCAGGGCCCGAGACGGTGCATCGGCGTTGATCTGCGGCACAATGGCAAAGCCCGCGCTTTGCACAAGCGCCATGCTGGCAAACAGCAACAGCACGCTGACCGGGGTGAACCCGACGATCAGGATCATCACCGCCACCGTGGCACAAAGCGCAAAGCCCAGCGTCACCACGGGCCGTGCTGGCTGGCGCGACAGGACGGCAACACCAACCGTCAGCGCGACGGCGATCGACACCAGGGGCGCAACGGCGGCCAGCCACGTGGGCGCGGTGCCTTCGGTCAGCAAGGGTAAGGCTGTCAGCACCGACACGAAAGTCAGCGTATAGCACAGCCAGGCAAGGGCTGGTGTTGCGATCCCCGGCGTGGCGTAGGCCGTCATGTGACGGCGCAGCAGCGATATCCCTGTGGGCTGTGCGGAAGCGATGATCGGGTGCGGCAGGACCACAAGAATCGCGATGCACGCAACACCCATCCAAAGCCCATGCGCCCCGATCAACAGCGGCAGCCCACCTTGTGCAATCACCCAGGGTGCGATGACGGCGGTCAGGGCAAAAGCGACCCCGAAGAAGGTGCTCCAAAGGGTCAGAGCGGCAGGGCGGTAGCGGTCCGGCACCGCTTCGGCAATCAGGGTGGGGGCTGCAACCACGATCATCAGATGTGATGCGCCTTCCAGAATGCGGCTCAGCATCAGCAAGGTCAAACCGGGCAAAGTGGCCTGCCAGAGCGACATCACCGCGCCCAACGCCAAAGCCGTCACCAGCGCCCGGCGCGCGCCGATGCGCGACACCACGATCCCCGCCACCAGACCGAGGATCAGACCCACTAGGCTGATAAGCGACACAACCAAACCAAGGATCGCCTCGCCATGCCCGGCATAAGCCTCTGTCAAGGCAACGAAACTCACGGCAAGTTTGGAGAACTGCCCCGCCGCGCCAAGCCCCGCAACATAGAGCGTCAGTGTCAGCAGCAGGGGATGGGGGGAGCGCATGGCAGGCCTTTCAATGATGTCGGCACCTTCCGCGATACCGGTTGCGCCTGCAATGCGCGTTCCGCGTTTTTCTTTGCCCAAGCGCGGCATATGTAGGGGGTATGACCGCCTTGCCGCCC
>CAYZAD010000129.1:0-7834 GCA_964476315.1 uncultured Rhodobacterales bacterium | reverse complement strand
AGTCGATATTGGCGAATTTCTTGAACAGGACCGCCTTGCCTTCCATCACCGGCTTGGAGGCCAGCGCGCCGATGTTGCCAAGCCCAAGCACTGCCGTGCCGTTCGACACCACCGCCACGAGATTGCCCTTGGCGGTGTAGCGTGCCGCGTTGGTGGCATCGGCCTTGATCTCGAGGCAGGCTTCGGCCACGCCGGGGCTGTAGGCCCGTGCCAGATCGCGCCCGTTTGCCAGCGGCTTGGTCGCGCGGATTTCAAGTTTTCCGGGCTTGGGATGTTCGTGATAGAACAGGGCCGCCTGGCGCAATGCATCGTTTGAACTGTCAGTCATAAGGTTCCCCGGGAAGATGGTTGAGCACTAAACCATCCCGAAGCAGAGGGGAAGAGCACGCATTGTATCAGGCGCAAAAAGCTGTTTCCATTTACTCCGAATACTCTTTCGCAGACCGGGATGCGGTTTTGCCTTTCCTTGGTATCGTGACCTGTCGCATGGGCGGCTGCGCAGATATTGACGCGCCGCGCCCCTTGCAATCGATGCCGTCGCCTCGCAATCTTGCGGTCCACGGGAACATCACGGAGGGGTCACGATGGATTTGAGAACTGCGGCATTGGCCGTTCGCGAAAATGCACATGCCCCGTATTCCAACTTCAAGGTGGGGGCGGCCCTGCGCACGGCATCGGGGGCTGTCTTTGTCGGATGCAACGTCGAAAACGTGGCCTATCCCGAAGGCACCTGTGCCGAGGCAGGCGCGATTGCCGCCATGGTCGCAGCCGGAGAGCGCGATCTTGCCGAAGCCTATATCGTCGCCGACTGTCGCGACCCCGTATCGCCCTGCGGGGGGTGTCGGCAGAAACTGGCGGAATTCGCGGGCAAGGACGTGCCTGTCACGATGGCCACGGTGGATGGAACCGAGCAGCAGGCAACCGTCGGAACATTGCTGCCCGGTGCGTTTGACGCGGCGCATATGGAGCGCAGTTGATGGACGCGCGGGCCATCATTGCCACCTTGCGGCGGCATGAGACGCCCAGTGCAGAGGCGCTTGCCTGGTTCGCGCAGGGGCTGGCCGATGGCAGCGTGAGCGATGCGCAGGCCGGGGCATTCGCGATGGGCGTGTGTCTGACCGGCCTGACGGATGACGGCCGCGCGGCCCTGACGCTTGCCATGCGCGACAGCGGCGATGTCATGGAGTGGGATCTGGATGCACCGGTCCTCGACAAGCACTCGACCGGGGGGGTCGGCGATTGCGTCAGTCTCATTCTCGCGCCGGCGCTTGCGGCTTGCGGCGTTTACGTGCCGATGATCTCGGGCCGGGGGCTGGGGCATACCGGCGGTACGCTTGACAAGCTGGAGTCGATTCCGGGGTTGCGCACGGCGGTGTCCGAGGACCAGTTCCGCCAGATCGTCGGCGATGTGGGCTGTGCCATTGTCAGTGCCAGTGCGGATATCGCACCTGCCGACAAGCGGCTATATGCCATTCGGGATGTCACCGCGACGGTCGAAAGCCTTGACCTGATCACGGCATCGATCCTGTCAAAAAAGCTGGCCGCCGGGCTTGAGGGGTTGGTGCTGGATGTCAAATGCGGCTCTGGCGCGTTCATGAAGACCCATGAGGAGGCACGGGATCTGGCCCGCGCCTTGGTCGGTACGGCAAATGCGGCCGGGTGCCCGACATCGGCGCTGATCACGGACATGTCGCAACCGCTGGCCCACAGCCTTGGCAATGCGCTGGAAGTCATTGACGTGATGCGCGTATTGACTGGTGAGGCGCAGGGACGCCTGCTGGATTTGACGGTCGAACTGGGCGGTGCGTTGCTGGGGCAGGCCGGGATCGCGCGTGGCGCCGAGACGATCGCCGACGCCATCCAGACTGGCAAGGCAGCCGAGGTTTTCGGAGATATGGTCTATGCCTTGGGCGGCCCCGTCCGCTTTGTCGAGGATTGGGCGCGGTTCCTGCCGGAAGCCCCGGTGATCCGCGAGGTGCCTGCGCCCAACTCCGGGGTGGTTTCGTCCATCGACGGAGAAGCGCTTGGCCTTGCGGTGGTGGCGCTTGGGGGCGGACGACAAGTGGAAACCGATGTGGTTGACCCTGCCGTGGGGCTGAGCGAGGTGGTCAGCCTTGGTCAAGCCGTGTCGAGGGGGCAGGCCCTGGCGCGTGTCCATGCCGCCCGCGAAGGGCAGGCGGACCGCGCGGTCAAGGCGGTGCTCGACGCCATCTCGATCGGGTCGGGCTGCGACGAGCCCGCGTTGGTGCTGGAGCGGATTCCATGAGCCGGGCGTTTCTGGTCGTCATGGATTCGGTGGGCATTGGCGGCGCGCCGGATGCGGACCGCTTTTTCAACGGCGCAACACCTGACACCGGTGCCAACACGGTTCTGCATATTGCCGAAGCCTGCGCGCAGGGCCGGGCGGAGGATGGGCGCACCGGTGCTTTGAATTTGCCGACGCTGGATGCGCTTGGTCTTGGGGGCGCCGTTGAACTGGCGTCCGGCCAGCGCGCGCCGGGGCTTGGCGCACAGCCGACGGGGCGCTGGGGGGCGGCGACCGAGACGTCGAAAGGCAAGGACACACCGTCGGGTCATTGGGAACTTGCCGGTTTGCCGGTCCCGTGGGAGTGGACCTATCTGCCCAACACCGTTCCGGCGCTGCCCGAAGACATTACCGCACGGATTTGCGCGCTTGCCGGTACGGATGGCGTGCTTGGCAATTGCCACAGCAACGGCGTCAAGGTGATCGCGGATTTCGGGGCTGAGCATCTGCGCACCGGGCGTCCGATTTGCTATACCTCGGCGGACAGTGTCCTGCAGATCGCCGCCCACGAAGACGCCTTCGGGCTCGACCGGCTGTTGACGCTGTGCAAGGACCTGGCGCCGATGTGTCACGACCGCAGGATCGGCCGGGTCATCGCGCGGCCCTTTGTCGGGACAGAGGGTCATTTCGAACGCACCACCAACCGCCGCGACTATGCGATTGCGCCACCGGACAAGGTGTTGACCAACTGGGTCCAGGAGGCCGGGCAACGGGTGATCGGGCTGGGCAAGATCGGCGATATCTTCTCGATGGCGGGGATCGACGAGGTGCACAAGGGGTCTGACGCGCAGTTGATGGCTCATCTTGGCCAGCAGATCGACAGCGCGCCGGATGGTGCGTTGATCTTTGCCAATTTCGTGGAGTTCGACAGCAAATACGGGCATCGGCGCGACGTGTCGGGCTATGCGCGGGCGCTGGAATGGTTCGATGCGGAGCTTGCGGTGCTGTTGCCGAGGTTGCGACCGGATGATGTGTTGCTCATCACCGCGGATCATGGCAACGACCCCACGTGGACAGGCACGGATCATACCCGTGAGCGTGTGCCGGTGCTGATGGCCGGGGCGGGCACGGGATCGATCGGTCTTGTCGCGTTTGTCGATGTCGCAGCCAGCATCGCGGCGCATCTTGGAATTGAACAGCAGGGGCCGGGGCGCAGCTTTCTATGATGGACGAAGAACAGCTGGAGCGCATCGTGCGCCTGCCCAAGGTCGAATTGCACCTGCACCACGAAGGCGCGGCGCCGCCCGCCTTTATCAGGGGGTTGGCACAGGAAAAGTCGGTCAACCTTGAGGGGGTCTTTGCTGCGGATGGCAGCTATGCGTATCGCGATTTTGTGCATTTCCTGAGCGTCTACGAAGCCGCGACCAGCGTGCTGAGGTCACCCGAGGACTATGCCCGCTTGACCACGGCAGTGCTTGAGGAAAGCGCCGCGAATGACGTGGTCTATTCCGAAACCTTCCTGTCCCCCGATTTCTGCGGCGGCAGCGATGTGGGCGCGTGGCGCGAATACCTCGCCGCCATCAGGGAAGCGGCGGATGCGGCAGAGCGCGATCACGGCATCATCCTGCGCGGCATCGTCACCTGTATCCGCCATTTCGGCCCGGACAAGGCCAAGGCATCCGCGCTGTGCGCGGCCGAAACGGCGGGCGACTGGATCGTCGGATTCGGGATCGCGGGGGATGAAATGAAGGGCACGCCACGGGATTTCGCCTACAGTTTCGACATGGCGCGCGAAGCGGGGCTGAACCTGACCGCGCATGCGGGCGAATGGGGCGGGGCGCGGTCGGTCACGGATGCGGTGAACGACCTGCGGGTGACACGGATCGGCCATGGCGTGCATGCGATCAACGATCTCGCGCTTGTGGACAAGCTTGTGGAAAACGGTATCACGCTCGAGGTCTGCCCCGGCTCCAACGTGACCCTGGGCGTCTACCCGACCCTTGCCGCGCACCCGATTGAAAAACTGCGGGGCCGCGGGGTCAAGGTGACGGTATCGACGGACGATCCGCCTTTCTTTCACACCACCTTGCGCGACGAATACCGCAACCTGGCCACGACCTTTGGCTGGGATGAAGAGGTGTTCGCCGACATCAACCAAACGGCGGCCAACGCCGCCTTCTGCGACGCGGACACCCGTGAACGGGTTCTCAAACGACTGGAGCGCACATGACCGATCATCTTACCATCGTCGACCACCCGCTGGTCCAGCACAAGCTGACCCTGATGCGTCAGAAGAACACCTCGACCAAGTCGTTCCGTCAGCTTTTGCGCGAAATCAGCCACCTGCTGGCCTACGAGGTGACGCGCAACCTGCCGCTGACCACCACCACCATCGAAACGCCGCTGTGCGAAATGGATGCGCCGGTTCTGGGGGGCAAGAAGCTCGCGCTGATCTCGATCCTGCGGGCGGGCAACGGGCTTCTGGACGGCATCCTCGACCTGATCCCGGCGGCGCGGGTGGGGTTCGTGGGGCTCTACCGCGACGAGGAAACGCTCAAACCGGTGCAATACTATTTCAAGGTGCCGACGCAGCTTGAGGACCGGGTGACGATTGTCGTCGACCCGATGCTGGCCACCGGGAACAGTTCCGTGGCGGCGATCGATCTTCTCAAGAAGGCCGGGGCCGAAAACATCATCTTCCTGTGCCTGCTGGCCGCCCCCGAAGGCGTCGCACGCATGAAAGAGGCGCATCCCGACGTGCCAGTCGTCACCGCCGCCCTTGACGAGCGCCTCAACGAGCACGGCTACATCGTGCCCGGCCTGGGCGATGCCGGCGACCGGATGTTCGGGACGAAATAGCGCTTTACAGTCAATGGCCTCGGGGGCAGTCTGGCGGCACATCTGTGGGGACAGACATATGCCGGATTTCAAAGTGACTGCCTGGGCCGCGGTGGCCGTTTTTGCGTTTGCCACGGGTGTGGCCGCGCAGAGCATAGCGCGGGCGGGGCCTCCGGCAGAGGTGCCGCCTTCGGGCTACGAGGGCAGTCAGTTCGTCGACAGCCGGGGCTGTGTCTATGTCCGGGCCGGTGTGGATGGGGTCATCAACTGGGTGCCCCGCGTGGCGCGGGACCGTCAGCCGATCTGCGGGCAGACGCCGACATTCCGGGTGCGCAGCGTGACCGTGGCCGAAGCCGCGCCGGTCATCATCACACCGCAGCGCAGTGCCACCCCGCAACGCGTTGTGCGGAGCGTTCCGACCCGTGTCGTGTCCGATCAGAAATACAGCCCGGCGCCCGTGGTCCGGGAAGAGCGCATCGTGCCCAAGCATGTCTATGATGCGCAGGGCAATACCTTGCCCCCCATTCCGAAAGGCTATCAGCCCGCGTGGGAGGATGACCGGCTCAATCCGCACCGGGCCCACATGACGCGGCAGGGTCATCGCGCCACGCAGCAGCTTTGGAGCAATACCGTTCCCCGCCGTTTGCTGACCGAAGGGCAACGGATCAAGGAACCGGTGATCGTTGGCCGGGGCAAGGGTCTGGGGCATTAAGCGCGCGTGTCCGGCGGGCTTATTCGCCGCAAATCCCCTGCAGCCGCAACCAGTCCGCATCGCTGAGCACGGGGCGCGGGCTTTGCCCGGCCATCGGGTCAGCCTCGATCAGGCCAAGGGTGCTTTCGCCCGTGATATCAACCGCATAGGCATAGGGGGTCGTGCGCAGTTCGGCCGCTTCGAACGCAGCGATCACCACGTCGTCGGACAGTGGCGCGGGGTCTTTGCCAAGCAGGTATTCGCTGTAGCGTTCCAGATCGGTCTCGCGCAGCGCGCCGGTGGTCAGCAGACGCAGGCTTGACCACAGGCCTGTTTCGATCAGCATTTCCTCAAGCGGATCCTGCGTCAGGGCGCGCAACCGTTCGGTCAGGACGTACCCGGCGGTCACGTCGGGTTCTTCCGGATCCTCGACCAGGGCGCGGTTCAACAGGATGCGCCCCCCCGGCAAATGCGCGGTTGTCGCGACGCCTGCGGGCAGCACGACCAACGCGCCGCGTTGTCCCGGCCCCAGCACGCGCGAGGCCAGTCTGCGCAGCGGTTCGCGGGCTTCGCGGGTCATGCAGGCCTTGCCCGAGATCCGCGTGATCTGGGACAGCAGCGCATCGCCGATTTCCGCACGCTGCACGGCGGGCACCACCTGTACCGTGTGCCGCAAGAGCGCATCGGGCAGCCAGAAGACCACGCCGCCGAGGACCGCCGCCGCAATCGTGCCGGTGATGTAGAACCGCAGGCTGCCAGGTTTTGCGCGGCTTTTCTCGATGGCGGCGCGGACCTTTTCGATGGCGTCGATCATCTCGGCCCCGTCGTCGCCCAGCTCCAGCGTTTCGCCGGGGTCGCCATCGGGATGGTAGAGCGCGGGCCTCTGCCCCTTGTTGGCGCGCGCCACGGCGGCAATCGACCAATGCGCCAGCACGTTTTCGCGCAGATCGAGAATGGTCAGAGAGGCATCCCCGAGCGAGACAATCACATCCTTGCGTTGATCGCCGGGCGATGCACGCCAGACGCCCGCGGCCTCGAGCCGTTGGAATTCCTTCAGCGCTGTCATGTGGGCTGCTCTGCCTCAATCATTGCAGCTTAGGGTACACCCGCACGGCGTTTCGCGCAATGCGGCAGGGGGCACAGGGCTGTCGCGGGACGTGTGGTTTCCAAACTTGCCGGCACCGCACAGGTTTTTTGTTCCTCATGCGACCGTGTGCTTTTATGCTGGGGTGCACCGAAGGTGCCTTGTCCGGCCCTTCGGTCCAAGGCTGAATGGAGGCTGCGCAATGAAGACATTCACATCGATCCTGTTCCTGTCGCTTGCTGCGCCAAGCGGGCTCTTTGCCGATCCGGCAACAGAATGCGGCGGCAGCAGCCAGGTCGAGATTGGCAATTGCGTGGCTGAAACGCTGGCGCGGGTGGACGCGACTATCGAGATCTACCTGGGCTTTGCCAAAAGCGCCGCCGAAGAGTTGGACGGGATCACCGGCCGTGTCGTGACGGTGCCCGCGCTTGAGGCGGCACAGGCGGCCTGGTTGGCGTATCGCGATGCGCAATGCGACTATGTGGGCGCAACCTTCGGCGGCGGTTCGGGCACGGGGATTGCCATCGACGCCTGCAAGGTGGAACTCGGCCGCGCACGGGCGACCGAATTGATGCGCCATATCCAGTAGGGCTGCCCCCGGCTCAGAGCGCCTTGGCCCGTTCGCGCAGTTGGAATTTCTGGATCTTGCCGGTCGACGTTTTCGGCAGTTCCTCGAACACCACTTTCTTGGGCGTCTTGAACCCTGCCAGTTTCGTCCGGGCAAAGGCGATCAGTTCTTCTTCGGTGGCGCTGTGGTTGCCCTTCAGTTCGACAAAGGCACAAGGGACCTCGCCCCATTTCTCGTCCGGCTTGGCGACCACGGCGCAGAGCAGCACCGCGTCATGCGCCATCAGGCAGCCTTCGACCTCGACGGAGGAGATATTCTCACCGCCCGAGATGATGATGTCCTTCGCGCGGTCGGCGATCTGGCAGTAATTGTCCGGGTGCATCACCGCGATGTCGCCGGAATGGAAAT
>CAYZAD010000128.1:0-7935 GCA_964476315.1 uncultured Rhodobacterales bacterium | reverse complement strand
CAAGGGCGCGGGATTCTACGTGAACGCGACGCAGGCACCATGGGCACCGCATTTCAAGATGTGGGATTACGTGTCAACCGAACTGCCTGAGTTGCTGGGCGAGAACTTCGCCATCGACCTCGACCGTCAGGCGATCACCGGGCATTCGATGGGCGGGCATGGCGCGCTGACCATCGCGATGGCCCATCCGGGGCGGTTTGCATCGGTGTCGGCCTTTGCGCCGATTGCGCACCCGAGCCAGAGCGATTGGGGGCGCAAGCAGTTGTCCGCATATCTGGGTGAGGACGAAGCGCTTTGGGCCAAACACGATGCCACGCTGCAAATGCGCGAGGTGGGATTTGAAGGTCCGGTTCTTGTGGATCAGGGCGCGTCGGACCAGTTTCTTGAATTGCTGAAGCCGGAAGACCTGGCCCAGGCAATGGCGGCGCGGCGTCAGGACGGGGTGTTCCGGATGCAAAAGGGCTATGACCATTCATATTTCTTTGTGTCCACCTTCATGGCCGATCATGTCGCCTTTCATGCCGAGGCAATGGGGCTGTGACACGGGTCTTCGTCGACGCGGATGCCTGCCCGGTCAAGACCGAGGCCGAACGCGTGGCGACCCGGCACAAGGCGCAGATGTTCCTTGTCTCGAATGGCGGGTTGCGATTGTCGCAGAACCCGCTTGTCGAGGTGGTCGTGGTGCCGGATGGGCCCGACGTGGCCGACATGTGGATCGCAGAGCGCGCCGGTCCCGGTGACGTGGTCATCACCGGGGATATTCCGCTGGCGGCGAAATGCGTCGAAGCCGGGGCGCGGGTGCTCAAGCATAACGGGGAACGGCTGGATGCGCGCAACGTGGGGCAGGCCCTCGCGACGCGCGACCTGATGACGGACCTGCGCGCGGCGGATCCGTTTCGGCAGGGCGGCGGGAAGCCTTTTTCCAAGGCCGACCGATCGCGATTTCTTGATGCCCTCGAACGGGAAATGCGGGAGGCGGCGAAGGATGCGCGTTGAGGCGGTGGTGTTCGACATCGGCAATGTTCTGATCGAGTGGAACCCGGAGCGGTTCTTTGATGCCAAGATCGGCCCCCAACGGCGCAAGGCGCTGTTCGAAGCGGTTGATCTGCACAAGATGCACGACGGTGTTGATCGCGGCGGTGACCTCGCGACCATTGTACAGGATGCGGCCCGCGCCCATCCCGAATGGGCGGCGGATATCCTGATCTGGCGCGATCACTGGCTCGACATGGTTGGACCTGTCATTGAGCCTTCGGTTGTGATCCTGCGGGAGTTGCGCGCACGCGGCGTGCCCGTTTTTGCCTTGTCGAATTACGGGCACGGGACGTTTGACATGTCGATCCCGGTTTTCCCGTTTCTCGAGGAATTTGACCGATCCTATATCTCGGGGCGGATGGGTGTGATCAAACCCGATCCCGAGATTTACCGGCGGGTCGAAGAGGATTGCGGTGTTCGCCCTGAAGGGTTGCTCTTCACCGATGACCGCGCCGACAATATTGGGGCCGCCGACACGCGCGGCTGGCAGACACATCTGTTTACAGGGCCGGACGGGTTTCGCGCACGTCTGGTTGCGGAGGGATTATTATGACGGGACCCGAGATCATTCCCTTTGCCGAGGGCGAAGCGCAGTTGGACTGGCTGGGGCTGACGGATGCGATCATGGCGGGGCACGATCTGCCCAAGGCCGAAATCGCGGACAGTTTCCTCTATCGCGGGGACGATACGCTCCTGAACCGGGCGGCGTGGATCGACGGGTTGGGCCTTGCGGTGAAATCGGCAACCGTGTTTCCCGGCAACGCCGCCAAAGGCGTGCCAGCGATCAACGGAGGCGTGTCGCTTTATTCAGACGACGTGGGCGTTTTGCAGGCGATTGTCGATTTTCACCTGGTGACAAAATGGAAAACCGCCGGGGACAGCCTTTTGGCGGCGCGCCGGTTGGCGCGGGCGGACAGTTCCGTGATCCTGATCGTCGGTGCCGGGGCGGTGGCGCGATCCTTGGTGGCCGCATATGGTGCAGGTTTTCCCAAGGCGCGCTTTCTGATCTGGAACCGGACCATGGCCAAGGCGCAGGCCCTCGCGGATGAGTTTGACCATGTGACGGCCGTGCAATCACTGCCCGATGCCGTGACGCAGGCAGATATCGTGACCTGCGCAACCATGTCGACAGAGCCTGTCTTGCACGGGGAATGGCTGTCGCCGGGCACACATGTCGATTTGATCGGGGCCTATAGACCGGACATGCGCGAAGCGGATGACGTGGCGCTGACGCGCGCACGGGTGTTTGTCGACAGTCTTGATACAACCGTCGGCCATATCGGAGAGGTCAAGGACCCGATTGCGCGCGGCGTGCTGAAAGAGACCGATATCGTGGCGGATTATTATGATCTGCCCGCATTCCAGCGGCAGTCGGCGGATGAGATCACGCTGTTCAAGAATGGCGGCGGTGCGCATCTGGATCTGATGGTCAGCACCTATATCCTTGATCGCTGGCGTGCCCGGTCAGACGGGCATGGCGCGTGACCGGCCCGTCCCCCTGTGCGTCGATGCGCGCGATGGTTGCTTTGAGCGGTTCGTAAGCGACGGCCATGGCCTGCGCATTTGCGTGTAACACGGTGTCGGCATCAACGACCCAGCCAACATGGCCTTTCCAGAACAGGATATCCCCGCGCCTTGGCGGCGTGCCCGGCGGGCAGGTTTCACCAAGTGCAGCAGCCTGTTGGTCGCTGTCGCCGGGGCACGGAATGGCGCACAGGCGGCAGGCAATCTGCACCAGGCCTGAACAGTCGATCCCGAAGGCAGAGTTGCCGCCCCAGACATAGGGTGTGCCCAAAAGGCGTTCGGCAACGGTGACAGGGTCACCTTCGGTGTGATCGAGCGGCGCCAGATGCGCGGCCGGGACGTAAAGATCGTCGGGTGTGCCTGCGATCGTGCTCCAGCGGCCGGATGTTGCCGTGACCGTCACCTCTGACCCAAGCGACAGCGGGATCTGTGCGGTCCTGGTGCTTTTGAAATCCGGAACTGCAAGCGCGACTGTCTGGCGCACGATGACACGATGGGTGGAGGGCGCTTTGGCCGGGCGCAGCATGCTGGCCTCGACATAACCTGCATACCCATCCGCCCGCGAGAAACCGAAGGCATGTCCGTCAGATATATCGAGCACGCAGAAGGTCTGCCCCCATAGAAGCTCCCTGTCCCGGTCACCTGACGGATGGTTGCGGATGGCGGCGACCGGCGGATGCGTGACGCGGTAGTCGGTGCCATCGGTAAAGGTGCTGGCGGTCACCCGTGACCTGAGGCTGGTATGGGCGACACGGCCGTTTGACCAGAGCGACCGGCGGTCTGTCATAGATCAAGCAGATCCGGCAACGCGTCGAACAAGGCACGCGCGCCCTGCAACGCGCCGCCTTTCGGGCGTCCCGGCGCATCGGACGGTTGCCAGCCATAGATGTCGAAATGCACGTAGCGGTGCGTGTCCTCGACAAAGCGGCGCAGAAAGAGCGCGGCCGTGATCGCGCCCGCGAACCCGCCCTTTGGCGCGTTGTCGAGATCGGCAATGCCCGGTTCGATCATCGCCTCGTAGGGTTCATGAAACGGCAGCCGCCACACCGGATCGGCCATGCGCTGCGCCGACAGGTCCAGCGATGTGGCCGCCACGTCGTCATCTGTGAAATACGGCGCAAGGTCCGGGCCGACGGCCACCCGCGCCGCACCCGTGAGGGTGGCCATCGAAACGATCAGTTTCGGGTCCTCCTCTGACGCAAGGGCCAGCGCATCGGCCAGAACAAGACGGCCCTCGGCATCGGTGTTGTTGATTTCAACCGTCAAGCCCTTGCGCGAGGTCAGGATGTCTTGCGGGCGGAAGCTCTTGCTGCTGACGCTGTTTTCGACGGCCGGGATCAGCACCCGCAGGCGCACCTGAAGGCCGGATGCCATGATCATGTGGGCAAGGCCCAGCACGTTGGCTGCGCCACCCATGTCCTTTTTCATCAGACCCATGGAACTGCCGGGTTTCAGGTTGAGCCCGCCGGTATCGAAACACACGCCTTTGCCGACAAGCGTGAGGCGCGGGCCGGTGCGGCCCCATGTCATGTCGATCAGTCTTGGCGCGCGATCCGATGCGCGCCCGACAGCATGGATCATCGGGAAATTTTCGGTCAGCAGGTCTTTGCCCTTGATGACCGAAAACTTTGCCTTGTGCTCTTTGGCAAGACTGCGCGCCGCTGCTTCCAGTTCTTCAGGCCCCATATCGGAGGCAGGCGTGTTGATCAGGTCGCGCGTCAGGAATTCGGCTTCGGCCAGGATGGCGATCCGCTCTCCGTCTACACCGTCGGGCGTGACCAGCGTTGGATGACTGTGCGGCGCTTCGCGATAGCGGTCAAAGCTGTAGCACGCCAGAAGCCACCCGAGGGCCTCTTCCTCGAGCCGGTCCTCGGGCACACCGCTTTCGATCCGGTACGTGTTGCTGCCCAATTGAGGCAAGGCGGCCGCAAGGGCAAACCGCCCCCGATTTCGTTTCGCCGCAGAGCCATATCCGACCAGCGCCGCTTCGGCCTGACCCAGTTCGTTCGGGATGATCACCGCCGAGCCGATGGCCCCCTTGAAGCCCGTTGTTTCGACCCAGGTGCGAATACGGTCGCTTTGCTGGCCCGCCCACAAAGCGACCTCTTCTTTTTCAAGCACGTATAATGGCAGCGCGTCGGCATCTGCGGGCGCGAGAGCAACAGTCATGGAAAACCCCTTCTCCGGATATGCGGAAGGGTACGCCCTTGACCTGCCGCTGCAAGGGAAATCAGACGGACAGGTCGATACCCACCTCGGCACAAGAGATCGCAAGTTCCCCGCAGCGCAACAGGCGACACAGGGTGGCGGCCAGCGCGACCCCTTCGCCCCGATCCACGCAAATCACCACGTCCTGTGCGATGGCGGCCAGACCCGGCAGACCGATCTGGCCCGCGATCGGGATCAGGGACCGCACCGATTTGCGCAGGTCGCGTTCATTGCCGGTGCTGTATTCCTCGCGAATTTGGGCAAACCGCACCGCCATATCCTCCAGCGCCCTGCACAGGATGTTTTCGGCCACGCTTGGGCCAAGATCGCGGCTGAGTTCGTTCAGCGTATCTTCGTCGAAATAGGCGGTGTCATGCGGATGCAAAACCGAAACCTGCGCCACCATGTGATATCCTTTCTCACCCCAACCGCGCAGACCGTACCCGGACTCGTCCTTACGAAGCTGTAACCCCCGCGACGGTTTTTCACTCGAATTCCGATCAATTTAGACGTATCCCCGGCTAAACGACCGCGAGGCGGAGGATTTCATGAACGCTGCGAAACCGCTGCCGTCCTACCTGATCCAAAGATACCAGGGCTGGAAAGCGACGACCTATTCAGACAACAGGGCTTGGTACAAGCGCCTTGCCCATGAAGGCCAGCGCCCCCGTGCCATGGTGATTTCATGCTGCGACAGCCGCGTTCATGTCACGTCGATCTTCGGGGCGGATCAGGGTGAATTCTTCATTCACCGCAACATTGCAAACCTCGTTCCGCCTTACGAACCCGACGGCGACCATCACGGCACATCCGCAGCGGTGGAATATGCGGTCACAGCGTTGAAGGTGGCGCATTTGATTGTGCTGGGCCATTCGCAATGCGGCGGCGTTCAAGGGTGTCTGGATATGTGTTCGGGCAATGCCCCGCACCTCGAGGAACAATCGAGTTTCGTGGGTCGCTGGATGGACATCCTGCGTCCGGGGTATGAGCGCGTCAAGGCAACCAACCCGCCGGAAGGGCAAGTGCGCGCACTTGAAAAGGAATCCGTCATCGTGTCGCTTGAGAACCTGATGACCTTTCCCTTTATCAAGGAAGCGGTCGAGGCAGACCAGATGACGCTGCACGGCCTTTGGACGGATATCGGCGAAGGCGGTTTGGAGTATTTCGAACCGGCAACGCGGAGCTTCAAACCGGTCTAAACGGTCGGCAACGCGGCGCGCCGATTTGCGCGAACCGGGCGTTTCGGGGATGGCCGGTCAGCTTTGCAAAATGGCGGTCGAGCCGTCACAGGTGCTGCGCAGTTTCGGACGGCCAAGACGATCGGCAAGACGCGCCAGGGGCGATCCGATCATCGCCCCGGTGCATACGGGTCTGCCGGTTTCATCGGCCAGCACAAGATGGCCGAAACGAAAGGTGACGTTGTAGCCTTTTGCGGCCAACCGCGTACACAGGTCACCCCAGCTTGTGGCATGTTCGAAATGCGGAAGCAGAACGGCCCGCAGCAGCATCGCCGTTTCGCTGTCAAGCGGTTGCGGCATCGACGCCGATGGATCGTTTTCGGTTGGGGTTTGCTGTACTGTCATCGGGAACACCAGAATACTTGCATCACGACCCCGAAGCGTGCGGGCGAAATAAGGCAGAAATTGGGCAAGACTTGGTGGCGGCACAGGGTGTGAAGTTTACGCAACAAGTAGACGTTTTTCGTGAGCATGAAACGGCTGGAACGGACCGCCACTGCACCGCGATCATTGTTGCATCGGTTCCGACCAGAAGACGTCTTTCGCGACTTCCCAGCCTTTGATCGTCTTGAACGGGTCGGCCAGCTTTTTCAGGTCGAACACACCATAATCCACCTGCGATCTGAGCCAGTCGCGATGTGCCCCCACGATCCGCAATGGAAAGCCGGACTGCACCCCGACAATACGCGCCGCGGCCAATCGATGCGTCGCCCCGTTTTCATGCCACAGCGTGCCGTCTTTCCAGATCAGTGCCTTGCCCAGCCCCCCCGTGGCAAATTTGGACTTCTTGCCCCTCTGGTAGCCGTCCCTGTCCATGCTGATGAGCAGATCGAGGAAACAGGTCTGCATCAACGTCGTGATGTCGCCTGGCTCGCGAATCTCGTATCGTTTGTGCCGGTAGATCCCGTTCGCAAGCAGGTCTTCGGATATTTGCCGAAAGGTTTCGCTTTGCTCCAGCGCGTGTCGGTGTTGCCAGACATCCATCATGAGCTTGTGCGTCTGGCCCTCCTCAAGCGGACGGAAGGTGTAATGAGTTCCGGAAAAGGCAAAAGGACGGGTCGCCCGTGCAAGCCTGTTAAGACCGGATTTTGCGGAGCGCGGCAACGCCGTACTTGCCTGGATTTTGCGCCAGTATCCGTGCAATTGCGTGTCGCGCATTTTCCCCGAGATCTGCATCGGGTTCACATTCACGACAAGCGCACCATCGCTGAGCACGCGGCGCAAGGCCCATTCGGGAAAAATCGACGAAACTGAAGGCACGACTGCGTCCTTTGGAAGATGAACCCGTAATTGAACCGGCATCGATTCCAACACCGGTTCCTCTTTGAAGGACGGTAAACTTTGACTTTGGTCTTTCTGTGGCTTTCGGATGACGCAGGTATGGGCCACGGATCAAGATTCCATGTCATGCCGGGCGGTTCGCACAGCAGAAAAACCAAAGCGCCCCCCGACATGCCTGTCAGGGAGCGCCTTTTTCAAAAAGTTTGGACAGGACCGGAAGGTCAGCCCTTTTTCAGGACTTCCCGCCCCAGAACTTCGGCGATCTGTACGGCGTTCAAGGCAGCGCCCTTGCGGAGGTTGTCAGAGACGCACCACAGGTTCAGACCATTCTCGATGGTGGAGTCCTGCCGGATCCGGCTGATGAACGTGGCGAAATCGCCGACACATTCCTTGGGTGTGACGTAACCGCCGTCTTCGCGTTTGTCGATCACCATGATACCCGGCGCTTCGCGCAGGATATCGCGGGCCTCGTCTTCGTCGAGATGATCTTCGAATTCGATGTTGATCGCCTCGGAGTGGCCTACGAACACCGGCACCCGCACGCAGGTCGCCGTGACCTTGATCGACGGGTCGAGGATCTTTTTCGTCTCGACGACCATCTTCCATTCTTCCTTGGTCGAACCGTCTTCCATGAAGACGTCGATCTGCG
>CAYZAD010000127.1:0-8003 GCA_964476315.1 uncultured Rhodobacterales bacterium | reverse complement strand
AGGTCGAGATCACGTCGATGAACCACGGCTTTGCCGTGGACAGCCAGACCCTGCCGGATGGTGTCATCGAAACGCATGTGTCGCTCTTCGACGGGTCGAACTGCGGCATCCGCATGTCGGACCGCCCGGTGTTTTCCGTCCAGCAGCACCCCGAGGCGAGCCCCGGACCGCAAGACAGCTATTACCTGTTCGAACGGTTCGCCGCGTCGATGGCCGCCAGGAAACCGGTCACTGCCTGATCGTCCTTAACCACTGATTAACCGTCGTCGTCTCATATACCCCCGGAACCGTCCGAGGGTGATATGGAAGAACCAGGTCAGGCACGCGTTGACACGCCGTTCGCGTTTATCCCGGGCGGACAACGTCGCGCACGTGCCGCAGCAGAGACCCGGGCGCATATCGAAAAGCGCGCGCTGGAGCTTGCGGAGTCGCACCGCCGTCTGGATCCGACGCGCGAACCGCCCGACCCGGACCTGAAGGGCCTGCTGCCACCGGAATTCTGTCTGGAGAACGGGGTTCTGCCGTGGCGCAAAACCGGTGACATCACTCTGGTGGCCACATCGCAGGTCGGCGACACGGCCCGTTTGCGCGCGACCCTCGAAGACTGGATTGGACCGGTCATTCTTGCCCCCGCGGCAGAGGCGGACATTCAAGGCATCATCGCGGGCCATCACAAGGACGAACTGGCGCAGCTTGCGGAAACACAGGTGCCCGACGATCTGAGTTGCCGGGACATCAACAAGCTGAGCCTGAAGCGCGGGATCGCCGCGTCGCTTTTCTTTGGCGTCAGCCTTGCCCTGATCTTTTTCTTTCCGGACGTGTTTTTCATCGGGGTCACGCTGGCCGCCATCGCAAATCTGCTGGCCTGCCAGTTGTTCAAGATATCCGTTTTTCTTGCCGGTTACCGGAAACCGCCGGGCAAGCCGGTCGACGTGCCTTTGGCGGAATGGCCGGTGGTCAGCCTGATGGTGCCCATGTTCAAGGAGGCCGAGATCGCCGGAAAGCTGGTGCAACGCCTGTCCCGGCTGACCTATCCGAAATCGCTACTTGATGTGATCATCGCGGTCGAGGAGACCGACATCGCCACGCAAGACGCGCTTTACCGGCAAAGTCTGCCCAGTTGGATGCGCGTGGTCACGGTGCCCGAAGGCAAGGTCAAAACCAAACCGCGCGCCCTGAACTACGCGTTGAATTTCGCGCGCGGAGACGTGATCGGCATTCTTGACGCCGAGGATGCCCCCGCCACCGACCAGATCGAACGCGTGGTCGAAGCGTTTCACATCGCCCCCCCGAACGTGGCCTGCGTGCAGGGGATTCTGGATTTCTACAATCCGCAGGCCAACTGGATTTCACGGTGTTTCACCATCGAATATGCCACGTGGTTTCGCATTGTGCTGGCTGGCGCGGCCCGGCTGGGATTCTCGATCCCGCTGGGAGGCACGACCGTTTACCTGCGCCGGGCGGCGCTTGCCCATGTCGGCGGCTGGGACGCGCATAACGTGACCGAAGACGCCGATCTTGGCGTGCGGCTGGCGCGATACGGCTATCAGACCTGGCTCATGCCAACCGTCACGCGGGAAGAGGCCAACAACCGCTTTATCCCGTGGATCAAGCAGCGCTCGCGCTGGCTCAAGGGCTATATCGTCACGTATATCGTGCACATGCGCAGACCCTTTCGGCTGATCAAGGAGATGGGGGTGTGGAAATTCCTGGGCTTTCAGTGTTTTTTCCTGACCACCATCCTGCAATTCACCCTCGCCCCGGCACTCTGGTGTTTCTGGTTGGTGTTTCTCGGGATATCCACACCGTTTACGGAGGCTCTTCCGGCTGAGTGGATGGGGGGCCTTCTGGCCCTTTTTCTTTTGACCGAACTGATTTCGCTGCTGGTCGGGTTTGTTGCCGTCGCGCGGACGCAGCATCAGCGCCTGATGCAATGGGTTCCGCTGATGATGTTCTATTTCCCGATGGGGGTCTTTGCCGTGTACAAGGCGTGGTCGGAGCTGATTTTCAAGCCGTTCTACTGGGACAAGACCAGCCACGGCGTATCGCACCCAGATGAGATCGACGGCGACATTCACGCCACCGTCAGATGATCAGTCCATGTCTTTTGCCATGGAATCGAGTTTCAGGCGCGTCACGAACGCCACCGAGATATGATCCCGCAGGGCCTTGTAAGCCGCATCTTCGTCGCGGGCGAGAATGGCGTCCACAATGGCCTGATGTTCGGCCAGCGCAATCTCTCCACGCCCCTGCGCGGCCAGCGACGTTGTCGCCATCAGGGCCATGGAGCGATGCACGAGGTCAAGCTGCTGAACAAGGAACCGGTTGTGCGACGCCAGATGGATCTGCTTGTGAAACCGCCGGTTGGCCCGGGCCAGTGCAGACGGGTCGCTGAGCAGCGCCTGGTCCTCGTGGACCATATCCTGAAGCACCTGCGCCTCTTCATCCGTGGCATGGCGCGCCGCCAGACGGGCGGCGAGGCCCTCCAGTTCGGTACGCACCACGTAGAGTTCCGCCATCTGGTTGTGATCGAGCGACGCGACGATCAGCGAACGGCCATCGCGCGTGAGCAGCGATTGTGTTTCAAGGCGCTGCAAAGCTTCGCGAATGGGGGTGCGCGACATGCCGAACCGCTCTGCCAGATCGCTTTCCACCAGCCGGTCGCCGGGGCGATAGATACCCACGTCAATCGCCTCTAGAATCGAGGAATACGCATCCTTTTGCGGCAACTTCGCGTCTTTCATCACTCGGTGTCCTTATCCTTCGTGCTGCAAGATAGCGCTTTGGTTCGCAAAGACACAAGCAAAGCCATTGCCGTGCTTCTTTGACAGGCCTAGATATCCGCCCATGGTAAAGTCAGCTTTTGATCATGTACGTCACTGGGTGTTCGACCTCGACAACACCCTCTATCCCCCTGCGATGCGGCTTTTCGACCAGATCGAGGTGCGGATGACGAAATACGTCATGGATGCGGTCGGCGTCGGCAAGGACGAGGCAAACCGGCTGCGTGTGAAGTATTGGAAAACTTACGGCACCACTCTTGCGGGGCTGATGCGTGAACATGATGTGGATCCGGCACCCTACCTGCATGACGTTCACGATATCGACTTTACCGTCCTGAACGACGATCCCTATCTTGCCTCCCTTATCCGGCAACTGCCCGGGCGCAAGATCGTCTATACGAACGGGTCCGCGCCTTATGCCGAGAACGTGCTGCGCGCCCGCGGGCTGGAAAACATCTTTGACGCGGTCTACGGCGTCGAACATGCGGATTTCCACCCGAAACCGGATCGCACGGCGTTCGAGACCGTGTTCGGCAAGGACGGTGTGGATACCAGCACCGCGGCGATGTTCGAAGACGATCCGCGGAACCTGGCCGCGCCGCACGAGATGGGCATGCGCACGGTGCATGTGGCCGACGAACCGTTCGACGCGCCACATATCCATCATCACACAACGGATCTGAGCGCCTTTCTCGCACGGCTGACGTAACGGCGACCTCCCTGCGCTTGCGGCAATGTGACCATTTTTGTCAGGCATTCGCGACCTATCTGACCTTTCAGCAGAAAGGACATCCAGATGACAGCCCTCAACACCAATTCCCTGCCCCGCCGATTGTTCTACAAGACCCCGATCATCGGCTGGGTGGCCCGAGACCTGAAAGAAGGCGGGCCGGACACGTTCTATTACCTTCTGGTCGCAGTTCTCACTTTGGTGGTGCTTGCGGTCATGCAATGGGGCATCGTGGCGCTTGCGATGAGCGCCCTGGCCATGGTGCCGGTTATCATGGTCTTGTTGATCCTGATCACGGTCGGCAAATGACCAAAGGCGCTATGCGGTAAGAGCGATGCAGCAGCGGGCGGAGAGGACAAGGGATGACATATGACATCGTCGTATCAGGCGGCGGGATCGCCGGTCTGGCCGCCGCTGCCGCTTTTGGTGCTGACGGCAAGACCGTACTGTGCCTTGATCCGACCCCTCCTGTGACCGAGCGCGAAGCCGAAGGTGCGGACCTGCGCACAACCGCTTTCCTGCAACCGGCCAAAGCCTTTCTGGAAGAGATCGGCCTTTGGGCGCGACTTGCCGACCACGCGATGCCATTGCAGGTCATGCGGATTGCCGATGCCGGGGGCGAAGCGCCCGAAATCCGGGTCACAAAGGCGTTCAATGCGTCCGACATTTCAGACCTGCCCTTCGGTTGGAACCTGCCCAACTGGCTGTTGCGCCGGGAGTTCCTCGCGCATCTTGAAAACCTTGAGACCGTGACCTTTCGGCCCGGGATCAGCACAACGCGCCTGTTCACCCGTGAGGCCGAAGCGCGGGTGACGCTGAGCGATGGCAGCAAGGTGCGCTGCAAACTGGTCATCGCGGCGGACGGGCGCAATTCACCGATGCGCAAGGCGGCTGGCATCGACGTCAAGACCACGCGGTTCGGGCAAAAGGCACTGGCCTTTGCCGTTACGCATCCGATCCCCCATGACAATGTCTCGACCGAGATTCACCGCACCGGCGGCCCGTTCACCTTTGTCCCCCTGCCCGATCTGGACGGGCGTCCCTCCTCTGCCATCGTGTGGATGGAGGAAGGCCCGACTGCGGACCATCTGATGGGCCTGGACAAGGCGGCCTTTGAAGAGGCGATGACAACGCGGTCATGCAGCCTGTTTGGCCCGCTGACACTGGTCTCCCGTCGCACGATCTGGCCGATCATCAGCCAGGAGGCCGAGCGGTTGAGCGCGGAGCGCATTGCGCTGGTGGCAGAGGCCGCGCATGTCGTGCCGCCGATTGGCGCGCAGGGCCTGAACATGAGCCTGACGGACATTCGCGTTCTGCGCGATCTGGCGCGCGACGCGGGCGACGACCTTGGCAACCGCGCAATGCTGGACCGCTACCATCAAAAACGGATCAACGATATCCGGTTGCGGGTGGCGGGCATCACCGCATTGAACCGTACATCCATGCTCAGCGCGCAGCCGCTTCGGGATTTGCGGGCCAAGGGGCTGGATGCGCTTTACACCTTCCAGCCGGTGCGCAAGACGCTCATGCAGCTTGGATTGGGCGCGCGTGGCGCGTGATCCTATGCGGCGCGGAAAGACAGGCTGACACCGTTGATGCAATGACGTTTGCCGGTGGGTTGCGGACCGTCGTCAAAGATATGCCCAAGATGGCTGCCACACCGGCTGCAGTGGCATTCGGTGCGCAGCATAAAGAATGACCGGTCCGATTTCGTGCCGATGGCGTCTGGCTGGGCCTGCCAGAAACTGGGCCAGCCCGTGCCGCTGTCGTATTTGTGCTTGGACGCGTAAAGCGCCTGATCGCACCCCTTGCAGTGAAACATGCCGTCGCGCTTTTCGTCATTGAGCGGCGAGGTAAATGCACGTTCCGTGCCCTCTTCACGCATCACGCGGTATTCGAGGGGGGAAAGCATCGCCTTCCATTCTGCCTTGCTGCGCGAGACGGGAAACGTGCCTTCGGCGGCAGGGGCGATGGATGCTGTGGCTCCGACACCCAGAAAGGCGGCGGCGCGTTGCAGGACAGTGCGTCTCAACATGGGGTCCTCCTTACATGTGTTAAAGATGGTGCCCCGACCTGCGGTGACGCAAGGCCGGGACACACACTTTTGCGCGATCTCATCACACCATTGGATGGGGATTTCGGTGCTTATTGAGCCGGCAAAAGGACGCGGTCGATCACGTGGATCACACCGTTCGATTGGCGCACATCGGCAATGGTCACAGTGGCGTCACGACCGTTTTCATCGGTGAGCGTGATGGAGTCGCCGTCCATCTTGGCCTGCAGCATGCATCCTCCGACCGTTGGCACCGTGTGCATGCCGCCACCATCGGCGATCATGCCCGCAATCGCGTCGGACATGGCATTGGCCGCCACCACATGACAGGTCAGGATCTGCGTCAGCTGCGCCTTGGCCTGCGGCTGCAGGAGCGCGTTCAGCGATTCGTCGGAAATCCGGTCAAACGCGGCATTCGTCGGGGCAAATACCGTGAAAGGACCCTCGCCCGACAGTGCCTCGACAAGGTCGGCGGCCTGAACCGCAGCAACCAAGGTAGTGTGGTCGGCCGAGTTCACCGCGTTTTCCACGATGGTGCGATCCGGGAACATGGCGGCACCGCCCACCATCGGATTATCGGTTCCGGCATGGCTTTCGGCGAATGCCGCGCCAGTCAAGGCAGTGGCAGCCACAGCGGCGGTGATCATGGTCTTCAGTGTCATATCGTCCTCCAAGATTTCCCGCCGGAATGTCCAGCGGGTCGGAGGTAGCCACGGAGGTCACGGCGGACCGGTTTCAAACACCTGATAACAACGTGATCACGAGGACGTGAGCGGCCCCGCTGCGCGCACGGCACCGGTGGGTGCCCCGGTCGGAGACCCGCCCGGCGGTTCGTCAGAGACCGCAAGCAAAGCACCCGGCAGGCTGGGCCGGACATCCTGCGGCACCTCGATCAGGGTCTGCCCATCGCCATCAAGCAAGCCAAGCGATACAGGCGGATTGTCCCCGACGATCAACCACAGTTCGAATACGCGGCCTTCGGGCGGCGTGCCGGACGACCGCAGAACCTCGAGCGCCCCGCGCGCCGAATCGAGGTTTGCCCGCACCACAAGGCCTTCGCCTTCGGGCGTCGCCGCAAGCTCTGCGATGAAATCCGTTTCGAAAACCGGGTCACCCGGTCCGATAAGCCCGAATGTCACGCTGATCCAAAGCAGAAGCGCCGCAGCGATGCCGCCAAGACCATAGGGCCAGATCTGCTGCCACAGTGAGGGGCGTTTCTGGCCGAACAGTTGCGCCTCGATCCTGCGGCGCACCTGTGGCGACGGCGTCGTTTCCTCGACATCGTCGGTGAGGCTGGCAAAGGTTTCCACCCAGGCTGTGGTTTCATCGCGCAGCGCCTGATCCCGTGTCAGACGTTCTTCGAACGCCGCGTGCTCTTCCGGGGACAAAAGGCCCAGCGCGTATTCGGCGGCGAGAACACGGTCATCCCCGTCTTCGGGGCCTTGTGGCGGATTGGTCTGATCGCTCATCGGCTCAAACACTCCCGCAGGGCCAGAAGGCTGCGGCGCAGCCAGGTGCGAATGGTGTTCAGGTTGACGCCGGTCGCCTCGGCCAGATCAGCATAGCTGTCTCCGTCCAGATAGGCCCGGCGCACCAGATGCGCCCGGGCTTTGGGCAGTTCGTCCAGACACAGCTTGATCTGGCGGGCCTCCGAGGCCGCCACGGCCGACGCTTCCGGTCCCGGTTTGCGGTCGGGCATCAGATCAGCGGTCTCCATCGGCTCTGGCGGTCGTTTGAGCGCCCGGCGGCGATCGATCGCCCGGTTGCGCGCGATCGTGATCAGCCATGTCATCGGCGAATAGCCGTTCACCCGATAGCTGTCAGCCTTGTTCCAGACGGTCACGAACACCTCCTGCAAGACCTCTTCGGCCTCGCCGCGATCATTCAACACACGCAGACAGACGCCGAATAGTTTCGCGGAGGTTCTGTCGTAAAGCTTGGTAAAGGCAGCGCGGTCTCCCATCGCCACGCGCGCTATGAGACTTTCAACCTCTTCTTGTGGCGTCATCAAGGATCTCGGTCCCCTTTCCCTTGCTCCTCCCGCCATTATGTTGCACCACACGCGCAACACGCCCTATGAAGAAGGATGTCCGCACCATGGCCGACGGGACAATCGACATCAACGCCAAACCGACCGAAGAAATCCTCGTGCGCGAGATCTTTGGCATCGATACGGACATGGTCGTGCATGGATTTCCAGAGCGTACCGAACGGGTGCCGGATATCGACAGCACCTACAAGTTCGACCCTGACACGACGATGGCCATCCTTGCCGGCTTCCGCAACAATCGCCGCGTGATGATCCAAGGGTATCACGGCACCGGAAAATCGACCCATATCGAGCAGGTCGCGGCGCGACTCAACTGGCCCTGTGTGCGCGTCAACCTCGACAGCCACATCAGCCGGATCGACCTGATCGGCAAGGACGCGATCAAGC
>CAYZAD010000126.1:0-8028 GCA_964476315.1 uncultured Rhodobacterales bacterium | reverse complement strand
TCGATCCTGAAGCATTTCCGCCACGGGCGGGTGCGGGCCGTCTATTCCATCGGCGATGCAGAGGCCGAGGTGATCGAGGCGGAGGTCCTGTCGACCTCGCCCATGGCCGGACAGAAGATGCGCGACATCGATTTCCCGGAAGGGGTGATCGTGGGCGCGGTGCGCAAGGGCAACAAGGTGGTCCGGCCCACGGGCGCCATGGTGGTTGAGGAGGGTGACCAGGTCGTGATCTTCTCGCTGGCCGGGGACGTGTCAGAGGTCGAGCGCCTGCTTCAGGTCTCGATCGACTTTTTCTAACCGATGGCGCTTTTGTATCGCTTGCCGCTGTTGCTGCTGCTGGTTGCGGTGGCGTCGGTGTCGATGGTGATCCCGGCGTCGGTGGCCCTGTGGAACGAAGCCTTTCACGATGCGCGCAGTTTCTTTTATTCCGGGTTGATCGGCGTCATTCTCTGCGCGCTGGTGGCGCTGGCGCTGGCCAACCGGCCGCATAATCAAAGCGCCATCCGGCAGTTGATCGCGCTTTTGGCGGCGTTCCTGGTTCTGCCGGCGGTGCTGGCGGTGCCGTTTTACGAGGCGGTGCAGACGACCACTTTCCTGAATGCCTATTTCGACATGGTTTCAAGCCTGTCGACCACGGGCATGCCGCTGTTTCCACCAGAGCGTCTGTCGATGGCCGAACATCTGTGGCGGGCGCAGGTCGGTTGGATGGGCGGCTTGCTGATGTGGGTGGCTGCCGCCGCGATCCTTGCGCCGTTGAATCTTGGTGGGTTCGAGGTCACGTCCTTGCGGGAGCCGGGACAGGATATCGTGGCGGGTGCGGCGCGGCGCGACACGGCCGATCCGGCCAGCCGTCTGGCGCGCAGCGCGTCGGTTCTGGTGCCGTCTTACACGGTGTTGACGCTGGCGTTGTGGTTGCTGCTGGTGGTGGTCGGAGACACGCCATTCGTGGCCCTGACGCATGCGATGAGCATCATGTCCACCTCTGGGATTTCACCGGTCGGGGGGACGGAAGGTGCCGCCAGCGGGTTTGCCGGAGAGGCGATCATGGCGCTTTTCCTGCTGTTCGGCCTTTCGCGCATGACATTTTCGAAGGATACGGGCGCACCGGAGCAGCGCGGGCTGTTTTTCGACCCCGAGTTCCGGCTGGGGATGGCCATCGTTCTGGCCATTCCGGTTGTTCTGTTCCTGCGTCACTTCATTGCCGCGCTCGATATCGGGGATCAAAGCAACATTGTCGCCGCTCTGCGGTCGATCTGGGGGGCGGCCTTTACCGTGCTGTCGTTCCTGACGACGAACGGATTTGTCAGCGTGGACTGGTCGAACGCACAGGCCTGGTCCGGGTTGGAAACACCCGGTCTGATCCTCATGGGGCTTGCGATGATCGGCGGCGGCGTTGCCACCACGGCGGGCGGGGTCAAACTGCTGCGCGTGTTTGCGCTGTTGATCAACGGGATGCGCGAAGTCGACCGGCTGGTGCATCCGTCCTCGGTCGGGCGGTCGGGTTTGGTGTCGCGCCGCACACGCCGTGAAGGGGCGTTCATTGCGTGGGTGTTCTTCATGATTTTCGCGATCACCCTTGCCGCCACCACCATCGCATTCGCCGCGTTCAACATCTCGTTCGAGCAATCGCTGGTGCTGGCGGTGGCCAGCCTGACCAATTGCGGCCCGCTTGTCGACGTGGTGGAGGCCGGGCGGTTGAACCTGATCGAACTGGGGCCCGGACCCAAGATCGTGGCCTGTATTGCGATGGTTATGGGGCGGCTTGAACTTCTGGCACTTGTGGTCATTGTGACGCCAGATATCTGGCGGGAGTGATGCCTGCGCACCGCTTCCGGCAAATTCGTTGTTTTTCCTCTGGAATTTAACAGACCTGCGCGACATAGTGGCGACAAATCACGTCGTTCGCCCCGGCGAGAGCAAGAATAAAGGCATATTATATGGCATCCGATAAGCAGAATCTCCAGGACGCATTTCTGAACCACGTCCGCAAGACGAAGGTGCCCGTCACGGTTTTCTTGATCAATGGCGTGAAATTGCAGGGCGTGATCACGTGGTTTGACAACTTCTGTGTGCTTCTGCGCCGCGATGGGCAGTCGCAGCTTGTCTACAAGCATGCCATCTCGACCATCATGCCGGCACAGCCGATCAACCTGTATGATGGCGAAGGCGACAATTGAAGGAACACAAGGCGCATATCACGCGCGCCTGGGTCCTGCATCCTGACATCACCTCAGACCGAACCCGGCGTGCGGCGGAACCGGCTTTGGCCGAAGCGGTGGCTTTGGCCGCGGCCTTGCCCGGACTGGAGGTTGTGGGATCGGATGTCGTGCGCCTGCCCAAGCCGCAGCCGGGTGCCCTGTTCGGATCCGGCAAGATCGCGGAGCTTGAAGCCGTGTTCAAGGCGCAGGATATCGAGCTTGTCCTGATCGACGGGCCGGTGACGCCGGTTCAACAGCGCAACCTGGAAAAGGCGTGGGGGGTCAAGCTGCTTGACCGGACCGGGTTGATTCTCGAGATCTTCAGCGACCGTGCGGCGACCCGAGAAGGTGTCTTGCAGGTCGAGATGGCCGCGCTGAGCTATCAGCGCACGCGCCTGGTGCGGGCCTGGACCCATCTCGAGCGCCAGCGTGGCGGTCTGGGTTTCGTGGGCGGACCCGGGGAAACCCAGATCGAGGCGGACCGCCGTGCCATCGATGACCAGTTGGTGCGTTTGCGGCGTCAGCTTGAGAAAGTTGTCAAGACACGCGGGTTGCATCGCGCGGCAAGGGCCAAGGTGCCGTACCCGATCGTGGCTTTGGTCGGATATACCAACGCGGGCAAGTCCACGCTGTTCAACCGCCTGACCGGGGCCGAGGTCATGGCGAAGGACATGCTGTTCGCGACGCTGGATCCCACCATGCGGGCGGTCAAGCTGCCGGACGGGCCCGAGGTGATCCTGTCGGACACGGTGGGGTTCATCAGCGATCTGCCCACGGAACTGGTCGCCGCGTTTCGGGCGACCCTGGAAGAGGTGCTGGCGGCGGATCTGATTCTGCATGTGCGGGACATCAGCCACGAAGAGACCGAAGAACAGGCGCAGGATGTGCGCGATATCCTGTCCTCTCTCGGTGTGGCGGACACGACACCGACGCTGGAGGTCTGGAACAAGCTGGACGCCATGAGCGAGGAAGAGCGCGAAGCAACGCTTGCGCGCGCGGATCGCGACGACAGCGTTTTCGCGACCTCTGCGTTGACCGGTGCGGGGTTGGACGCCTTGCTGGCGGCCGTGAACCGTACGCTGGAAGGCGAGCGGCGTGAAGACACGCTTCACCTGGGGTTTGACGAAGGGCGCAAGCGCGCGTGGTTGTTCGAAAAGGCGCTGGTAGAGGATGAACGCCAGGACGAGTCAGGCTATACGCTGCGTGTGCGCTGGTCGGCCAAGGACGCGCGCCAGTTCGAAAGCCTTTGAACGCGGCGCGTTTGGCGACAGGCCATCGGCCGCTTACTGCCGCACCAGCCGCGTGACACCGACGCTGGCCGCGCGGGCGAGATCGGCATCCAGTGACATCGGAATGTATTCGCCGCGCCGCCACAGGGTCCCGAGGTCGTCGTAGTGCCGGGACAGGAAATGCCCGGACTGGCCCGTGGCCAGAATGTAGACGGAACTGTCGGGGTCGGCGAAATCGTATACGCCGCGATATCCCGCGCCATGCACGTTTTCGAACGGGGCCGGATCCTTGCCGGAGGCTCTGCCGCGCATGAGCGTGTGATCGCCGCCCGAGGTGCTTTGACGGATGTTCACGAAATACCGAAGGACCGGGATGTCGCCCAGCACGGAATGGTCATGGGTGGCCTGGTGCGCGTCGCCCCAGCGCAGGGATTCCAGGGATGTGCCATAGGTTTCCGAGATCCAGACCAGCGCGTCGTCCAGGGCGAGGCGGGCAATGTCGGTGCAGGTTTCGATCGCGGCAGAGCGGATGATGTCGCACCATGCGCTTGCCCCGTTCACGTCGCGGTAGACGCGTTCGATAAAGAGCGGTTCAACATGGGTAAAGCTGGATGCCAGCGGCCCCAGATCATCGCGGATCAGCCGTTCCTGCAGCGCCCGCAGCCACGCTGAATAGATCAGCGGTTCGGGCAGGTGTTCGTTCATTTCGCCGTTCCAGTTCGCCAGCAGGTCAAGCGCGCGCTGGCGCAGCCGTTCGGGCGTGCCTTCGGGGGCGGCTTCGCCGGTGAACCACAGGTCGGCCCCGATCAGCGGCAGCAGGGCACGGGCGGTGATGGAGACGGTGTCGAGCTGTGCCTCGATAAAGCTGTCTCGGGTGTGCACTTCGCGGCCCTGCATCAGCCCCTGCCAGCGCATCACGCGCTGGCTGTCGCCCCAGTCGAAACTCACATGGAGCGGGAAGGGCCGATCGACGATCTTGTTGTTGGTATTGCCGACGATGCCGCCATTGGGGTCGCGGAAGAGCGGGTTGGCATCATCCGGGAACACGCCCTGCCAGCGGTTCTCTGCCCGCCATCCCAGCGATGGCAGCCGCCCCTGGCTCTGGTGATCCTCGGTGCGGCGGGGCATGGCGCCCACAAGCTTCATCGCGATGCTGTTGGCGTCGATCACCGTCAGGTTCTGCGACGGGGCGACATAGGCCGCGCTTGCGTCGAGGGCTTCGTCGACATTGGTGGCAAACATCAGCGCAATGGCCGCCGTCATCGACGTGTCCCGCGGGCTGAGGGCGGTCCAGCCGAGTGCCGTGACATGGCCCGGGGGCGTCACGCTGCCCAGATTGAACTGGGTGGAGGGCAGCACGGGACCGTTCTCGGTCCAGCGCAGGGTGAGCGTGACGGGGGATGCGTCCTTGATTTCGATGATGGACCGGCGGGTGATGAAATCCTTGAACCCGTCGGGCGTGCGGTACTGTTCGCGGTTGTCCGGGTTGATTTCCTCGATGAACACGTCCTGGTCGTCGAGGTAGGACGAGGTCAGCCCCCAGGCGATATGTTCCGACCGGCCTGCCATAATGGCGGGAATTCCGGGGATCGTGGTTCCGATCACGCCCCCGGTGGAAAGCTGAAGCCGTGCGAGATACCACGTCGCCGGGGCGGTGAACCCCAGATGCGGATCGTTTGCCAGCAGGGTCGAACCGGTCGCGGACCGGCTGTCATTGGCGGCCCATGCGTTTGACGCGCCGGCCAGCCCACGGGGCGGGGCAGGCCACAGCATCGGGTCCGTGTCCGCCTGTGCGAATTGGGTGGCGTGCTCGGCCCCGGGGACCAATTGTGCGTATTCGGGCAGCGCGGCCACGCCCTGACCGGGAATGTCCGGCAGCAGGTCTGCAAGGCGGTCTTCATCCGGCAGCAGCAGGGACGTGCGGGCGCGCAGCACTTCTTCGGACAGGTGTCCGGACAGTTGCAGCGCCATCAGTTTGATGATGGCAAGCGAATCCGCCGGTTGCCACGGCGCAAGGGGCGCGTTGAAAAGGAAAAACTCCGGCGCGCCGCGCCCAAGGCTCTCGCGGTTGATTTCAGAGATGCGGGCATTGACACCTGCTGCATAGGACTCAAGCGCGTCCAGCGTCCGCGCATCCTGGGCCGAGACCGATTGCACCGCCAGCGGATAGATATCGAGCCGCCGCAGGAGTTTGTCGGTTTCGACCGTGCGTGGACCGAAAAGCTCTGACAGTCGCCCCTGTGCGGTGCGGCGCATCAGCGTCATTTGCCAAAGGCGATCCTGCGCATGGGCATATCCCAGCGCAAAGAACGCGTCCCGGTCCGATACCGGAAAGATGTGCGGCACGCCGGAATTGTCGCGCACGATCTCGACATCCGCTGTCAGACCCGAGGCGGGCACGATGTTGTCGTAATCGGGCAGGGACCGCGACGCGAGGTAGTATACCGCGATCACCGCGATAACCCCGATCACAAGCACCGCAGTTGTCATCCAAACCAAAGCTCTGAAGATCAGCGCCACGTTTCGGGGCCTTTCGGATTGGAAATGTCAGGGTCGAGCCGACCGTGCCAACGCCCTACAGAACACGCAAGCCCTTGCCAAGGGGGCGGTGTCGCGTCAGGTAGGTGCGACGAAATTGCACGAGATATGAGGGGAACGGACAAGATGGCAAAAGTGGCATTCTTGGGTCTTGGGGTCATGGGCTATCCGATGGCAGGTCATTTGAAGGCGGCTGGGCATGACGTCACCGTTTACAACCGGACCGCTGCCAAGGCCGAAAAATGGAGCGCGGAACATGGCGGGGCAAACGCCGCGACGCCGGCCAGTGCGGCGGAGGGCTGCGCCTTTGTGATGTCCTGCGTTGGCAATGACGATGATTTGCGATCCGTATGCCTGGGCGAGGCGGGTGCCTTTGCCGGAATGGCCGAAGGGTCGATTTTCGTGGATCACACGACGGTGTCGGCCAAGGTAACCCGTGAGCTTTACGAGGCGGCGGCGGAACGCGGGATCGCGTTTGTGGATGCGCCGATCTCGGGCGGGCAGGCCGGTGCGGAAAACGGCGTTCTGTCGGTGATGTGCGGCGGCGACCAGCCCGCCTATGATGCTGCGGAACCGATCATCGACGCCTATGCACGGGTATGCCGCCGCATCGGTGACAGCGGCGCGGGCCAGATGACCAAGATGTGCAACCAGATTGCCATTGCCGGGCTGGTTCAGGGGCTGAGCGAAGCGCTGCATTTCGCGGAAAAAGCCGGGTTGGACGGGCGCGCCGTGGTCGAGGTGATCAGCCAGGGCGCGGCGGGATCATGGCAGATGTCCAACCGCTACGAGACGATGATCGACGACGCGTTCAATCACGGCTTCGCGGTGGACTGGATGCGCAAGGATCTTGGGATTTGCCTCGATACGGCAGATGAGGTTGGCGCGTCCCTGCCGGTGACGGCGCTGGTCGATCAGTTCTACAAGGACGTGCAAAAGCTCGGTGGCGGCCGGTGGGACACGTCGAGCCTTATCAAGCGCCTGCGCGCGATGGGCTGAGCCGACCCTGCGTCGGCGCATCCGCGCGGGTGCGTCGACGCACATTGCTTTTGCGGCAGGGAGACGGTCTTACTCGGTATCTGTCGCGCGCAGGGACAGGATGGCGATGATGCCCACCACGCAAAGCCCGGTCACGGCGGCATTCAGGGGGCCGGTGTTGGACACGATCACACCGATCAGGGCCCAGATGACCGTGATCCCGTATTCCGGTGCCCGGTGCAGGCGGTATTGTGCCACCATTGCGATGACGAGCCCGATGGACAGCGCCACCAGGGCCGCCAGCGTTCCGGACAGGATGCCGTATCCGCCCAGCAAAAGGCCGATGGAGACACAGGACGCCGCCGTGAGCCATCCGGCATAGATTGCCACCGGGGTCTGCTGCCACCAACGATCGGTGTCGCCCACACGGAACAGGCTGACGAATGCGCTGATCAGCATTGCCCAGATCAGGACTGTCGCGGCAATCGGTGACAGGTTGGCAAGGGGCAGCCACGCCGCACCAAGCGCAAGGCTCAAGGCAAGGGGGGGACGCATGGCTGCCCAATCCGGGTCGTCGCTTCGACGCAAGAGGCCGAACACCGCCCCCGCCAGAAGCCAAAGATAGATCAGACCCCAGATCGAGAAGGCATAGCCCGCCGGCTGCACAGGCGGATTGTCTTGCGGCACGGGAAACTGGTCAGGTTCAAAGCCATTGAACCCTTGGGTGAACCAGGGCGACGCCACAAAGGCCAGCGCCGCCACAAGAACCAATCCGGACCAAATACGTGCCATGGTTCAGACCATCTCTCCGTTTGCCGAGATCTTTGTCTTGCCTCCCAACCAGGGGTGCAGCGCCTCGGGCAGCGTGACGGAGCCATCGGCCTCTTGTCCGTTTTCCAGCACGGCGATCAGGCAGCGCCCGACGGCAAGGCCCGATCCGTTCAAAGTGTGCAGGAATTCGGGTTTGCCCCCATCGGCGGGCTTGAAACGCGCGTTCATGCGGCGGGCCTGGAAATCGCCGCAGACCGAGACCGAGCTGATCTCGCGATAGGTGTTCTGACCGGGCAGCCAGACCTCGATGTCAT
>CAYZAD010000125.1:0-8039 GCA_964476315.1 uncultured Rhodobacterales bacterium | reverse complement strand
GAAATCGACCATGACCTGATCGCCGTACCGATCCTGCATGGCCTTGGTCATCTTGGCGGTCTGATCCTTGGTGATCGTCATCAGAGGGCTTTCGCCTTCTTTTTCGTTCCAGATCGATTTGTATGCCTCACCCGAGCTGAATGGCCGTTTTGTCAGGATGATCAGCTGCAACAAAGGCTGCCAAAGCCATGGGCTGTAATCGATCACGCGTCTGTCCGACAGGAACTCGTTCAGATAGCGGCGCATCGGCCAATATGTGTAATCATCCGGTGTGCCCAGATTGGCCAACAGAACCCCAACCCGCGCCGCAGGGACTTTGGGGTGCTCCGTGGGGGCGTGGGTCGGGCGTTGCGCGGTCTTTGTGGCGTCCAGCATCGGGCCTGCATCCTGTCTATTCTCTGACGGGCTAACTAAGCTCTCTTGGCGTCAGGTCAATCTTTCAAAGGTGTTTCGGTTGTGTTGAGCGCATCCGCAAGCCGTTGTGAGGCCGAACCCGGCCGCAGCGGCTGTGGTTGAGACGGATCAGGTGCCCAACCTGTCAGCGTGATCAATTCGAATGTCGCCGTAACCCGGCCATCATCTTTCGAGAACGTCTCTGCATAGATCTGCATCATGCGGAACAACACGTCTCGCCGGGTGAGGGTCCGCAGGCGCCCGGTCAAAGCGTTGGTTTCCCCCATCGCACGCAGGTCTTGCATCAAATGCAAAGGGGATGCGTAGCTGGTCTCAAGAACAGCACTATCCGCCACTGGCAGCGCCAGTCCCGCGCGTTGAAGCAATGCTCCGAGATCGCGTATCTCTCCCATCGGAACAACCCGGGGGGACAACCCACCGGTCACTTCTACCTCGGCCTGCGCAAGCGCGGCACGCAGTTCGTTCAGGGTCTGCCCACCCAAGGCAATGACCAGCAACAGACCATCTGGTCTGAGCGCGCGCCGACACTGGATGAGTTGTCCAACCGGATCGTTGGCCCAATGCAGGGCCAGCGCGTGAATGACAAGATCATGTGCGCCTTCGTCCAGTGCCAGCGTATCCGTGTCATCGACCAAGGTGGCACCCGGAAAGGCAGGTCGCCAGATATCGGCAAAGGGCGTCACGATCGCAACCGAATGAAACGACTTGTTAACCAAGGCCAGGCGATCCTGCACATCGGCCAAGGCTTCTTCATGCAAGAACAAGGCGTCTTGGCTGACGCGCGCGCGGTGCATCATCAACGCGTTGCGATCGGTAATGGAAGGGGTATCGGACATGAGCGCCAGATAGGATGCTGCGGAACGGATTGCAAACCGCCCTGCGCGTGATCTATCCGCCACGCTGCCTAGCCTGTGGCGGCTTGGTGGAACAGGATCATGGATTATGTGCCAGCTGTTTCTCGGAAACGCCCTTTATCACCGGGCTGGTCTGCGATCTGTGCGGTGTGCCTTTGCCGGGGGCGTCCGATACGGTTGAACACTGCGACGACTGCATGGCGCTTGGCCGTCCATGGGCGCATGGCCGTGCACCGCTTCTTTATAGCGGCGTAGCCCGGAAACTTGTTCTGGCGTTAAAACACGGTGACAGGCATGACGTTGTGAACCCGGCGGCGGATTGGATGATTGGTGCCTTGCCGTCAAATCCCGATCCAAGAACGATCGTGGTGCCAGTCCCGCTACACATCACGCGATTGCTAAGACGGCGCTACAACCAATCTGCCTTGCTGGCACAAGCCATCGCGACGCGGCTCGGCCTTACTTACATGCCGGATGCCTTGTGCCGAAAAAACCGCACGTCATCGCTCGATGGGAAATCAAGAGATGCCCGCTTTCAAGAGCTTTCAGACACGATCAAGCCGAACCCCAAACGCCTGCGCGACATGTCGGGCAGACCGGTCCTTTTGGTCGATGATGTCATGACATCGGGTGCTACCCTGGCCGCCTGCGCAATAAGCGCCCATGATGCAAAAGCGCGAGAGATTTCTGTAATGGTCCTAGCGCGCGTTGCAAAGGCTGCATAAATCCCCGACAAACACGTAAGGGGACATACTATGCCAACTGTCGAAATCTACACGTCACCGCTTTGCGGATTCTGCCATGCTGCCAAGCGCCTTTTGACCCAGAAAGGTGTCGCGTTCTCGGAAATTGATGTTCTGAGCGATCCGGGCCGAAAACCCGAGATGATCCAGCGTGCCAATGGGGGACGCACGGTGCCACAGATCTTTATCGGCGACATCCATGTGGGCGGGTGCGATGATCTTTACGCGCTTGAACGGGCGGGCAAGCTTGATCCGCTTTTGGCGGCCTGACCGCGATGCGCGCTGCCCTGCTGCAACTGACGTCTTCGGATGATCCCAAGACGAATTTGCGCGTGACATCGGAACTGGTGCGCAGCGCGGCATCCGATGGCGCAGGGTTTATCCTCACTCCCGAGGTCACCAACTGCGTCAGCAACAGCCGCGCCCATCAGAAAGAGGTTCTTCAGACAGAGGCTGACGACCAGACTCTGCAAGGCCTGCGCGAGGATGCGGACCGCCTTGGTGTCTGGATCCTGATCGGGTCGCTTGCACTCAAATCCGATTCCTCTGACCCCGACGACAGGTTTCTCAACCGATCCTTCCTGATCAATCCGAACGGCGATATCGTCGCGCGCTACGACAAGCTGCACATGTTCGATGTGCAGGTCACCCAGACGGAAACCTACAAGGAATCAGACGGCTTCAAACCGGGTGACGCGGCCGTCATCGCGAAATGCCCATTCGGTGTTATCGGGATGAGTGTCTGTTACGACGTGCGGTTCGCCTACCTGTATCGCAAGCTGGCGCATGCCGGTGCCGAAGTGCTGACCGTACCCGCCGCGTTTTCACCGGCCACCGGGCCGATGCATTGGGAACCGCTCTTGCGTGCCCGGGCGATCGAGACCGGATCATATGTTCTGGCCCCGGCGCAAATGGGCCAGCACCCCTCATCCCAAGGCCGCAGCCGCACGACGCATGGTCATTCGCTTGCCGTGTCACCGTGGGGTGAAGTGATGCTTGATGCCGGTCAGGAGTTCGGCGTGCATCTGGTTGACCTTGATTTGGAGAACGTGGCAAAAGCGCGTCAGAAAATCCCTGCTTTACAACATGATAGAGAGTTTTCTGGCCCATCATGAGCGACAGCGGTGCACTTGCGATCACGCTTTTCAGCGAACTGCTCACGGCGGATCAACTGCTGAGAAACCGACTGACGCGCGTGTTGCCGAACAGGATGGAGATTTCCCATTTCTCGGTCTTGAACCAACTGGCCCGCGGTGGTTCTGAAAAAACCCCGGCACAACTGGCCAAGGCGTTTCATGTGACCCGGGGTGCGATGACCAACACATTGAGCAAGCTTGAAGCGGCAGGATATGTGCATATTCGCCCCGACTGGGACGATGCCCGCCGCAAGCAGGTGTCCATCAGTCCGGCGGGGCTTTCGGCGCGCGATGCAGCACTGGCCGCAATCACCCCATTGATTAACGAAATGGTGGATGAATTGGGTGACACCAAGGTGCGTGCCGCGATCCCCGTTTTGCGTGAGCTTCGGTTGAAGCTGGAAACCAACAGTACGGGTGAAGCGGGAAAGATGCGGTGACGCATCTTGGCTTGTCCACAGGATGAAACGCGCCCGACTCAGTTCGGTTTCAGGGCAGCCGTGACATAGTTCACGCTCAGGTCCCGATCTGACAAACGCCATCGCCATGTGACCGGGTTGAATTGAAAGCCCTTGCGGTCCACCGGATCCAAACCGGCTTGCCGCATGAGATCGTACAATTCGTCGGGGGTGATGAACTTGTTCCAGTCATGCGTGCCTTTCGGCAACCAGTGCATCACGTATTCCGCACCCACGATCGCCATGGCAAAGCTTTTCGGATTGCGGTTGATGGTTGAACAAATGTGAAGGCCGCCCGGTTTCAACAAAGCCTGGCATGCCGTGAGATAGGCAATCGGATCGGCCACATGTTCCACCACCTCCATGTTCAGAACGGTATCGAACTGTTCACCTTGCGCGGCCAATGCCTCGGCCGTGGTGTGTCGATAGTCGATATTCAGCCCGGATTGGTCCGCATGGGTCTTGGCCACGGGGATGTTGCGCTCGGCCGCATCCACGCCGACAACCGTGGCACCAAGGCGCGCCATCGGTTCGCACAACAGGCCACCGCCGCAGCCGATATCAAGAATCCGCAATCCCTTGAACGGCTCGGGCGTGCTCAAGTCGCGGTCAAACTCCTCGGCAATCTGGTTGGTGATGTAGTCCAGCCTGCACGGGTTGAGCATGTGCAACGGTTTGAACTTCCCGTTCGGGTCCCACCATTCTGCAGACATCGCCTCAAACTTGGCAATTTCTGACGGATCGACAGTTGTGACACCGGACATGCGACGTTTCCCCATGGTCTTTTTGACTGCTGGCACAATATAGAATGCGTATGGACAAATTCCCGAGCCAAAAGCGCGCAGTGCAATACCTTTACCCTCCCATCGACCCGTACGATCAGCGCATGCTGTCCGTTGGGGATGGGCATTCGATCTATGTTGAGCAATGCGGCGCGCCCAACGGTATTCCCGTCATTGTCTTACACGGTGGTCCCGGTGGCGGCTGCAGCCCATCCATGCGACGCTATTTCGATCCCAAGGTGTATCGGATTGTCCTTTTTGACCAGCGGGGCTGTGGCCGATCACGCCCACATGCCAGCGTGTCCAACAACACGACCTGGGATCTTGTTGCGGATATCGAGCGCATCCGCGCGGAATTCGGTATCGACCGGTTCATTGTCTTTGGCGGCAGTTGGGGCGCTACTCTGGCCCTGATCTATGGCCTGACCCATCCTGATCGCGTGCGTCACCTGGTGCTGCGCGGTGTGTTCACCATGACCAAGGCCGAGCTGGACTGGTTCTATGGCGGTGGAGCGGGACAGTTCTGGCCTGAAACCTGGGCGCGGTTCGTTGATATCATTCCAGAGGATGAACGCGACGATCTGATCGCGGCCTACCACAGGCGGCTGTTTTGTGGCGATCTGCGCACCGAAACCCGGTTTGCGCGGGCCTGGTCTGCTTGGGAGAACGCGCTTGCGTCTGTGTATTCCAGCGGATCGGGCGGTGAGTCCCCCGGGGATTACGCCCGCGCCTTTGCCCGTCTTGAGAATCACTATTTCATCAACAACGGGTTTCTTGAAAACGACGGTTGGATACTTGAAAACATGGATCGCCTGGCGGGGATTCCTGGCTCCATCGTGCAGGGGAGGTACGACATGATCTGTCCTCCGGTTCGTGCATGGGAACTGGCGCGCGCCTGGCCGGACTGCGACCTGCGCATGGTGCGCAACGCTGGTCACGCCTTGTCAGAGCCGGGCATCAGCGCCGAACTGGTACGAATCATGGATACGATATCGAACGACTGATCCGCGCGCTGGGCGCTTTACAAGTAGGTGTCGTAGTCTGACACCAGCAAGTGAAGCGGTGCTTCATCCTCTTCGATATTCGAAAAGCGCCCGATTGGTTTCTCGAAGATATTGTCGGTCAGATCGTCGTTCACCGTCGAGACTTCTCCAATCAGAACATCCCCGCCTTCGCCCCAGAAGGCGTGCCAGTTGTTCGGAAAGAGCGTAACTGATTCACCGGGCTTCAGTTTGAGATGCCCCCCTGCAGGAAGTGTGCGGATCACGCCATCGACCATAACAGATACCTCTGTATCGCGATCAATTCCGCCATCGGCATCCGCCATGAAGAGTTCGATCACCAAGGTGCCGCCGCCACGGTTGATGATGTCCTCGACCTTGAGATCATGACGATGCATCGGACTTAGCTGGTTGTCGCGCGAGATCATGATCTTTTCAGCGTAAAGCATTGCGCTTTTCTTGCCCAAATCGCTGTTCAGCCCGTTGCGGGTCGTGAACAGGAAAAGCCCCATCTCGTCGAACGCCTCGGCACCGTAATCGGTGATGTCCCAACCCATGCGCCGGGATTTGATTTCCGCATGATCGCTGGCTTTCAGGGCGTCCGGGGAAAGATACGCAAATGGCGGCATGACATAGCCAAACGACCGGATAAACGCGTCGCCTTCGCGCAGGATTTCATTGATGCGGGACCGTTTCATATGCGCCTCGTGGGATTGATGGCGCTAACATAGCCAATCGCCGGCCTCTGTGGAAGCGTCCGCATTCACACGCGAAGGCTTTTCAGAGTGTAAGACGGATCACAGCACGTAACGGCTCAGGTCGGTCGACTTGGTCAGCTCGCCAAGATGCTGGTCAACGAAAGCTGCGTCCACTGTCACCGACTCGCCCGACTTGTCTGGTGCATCAAAGCTCAGATCCTCGAACACCCGCTCCATAACGGTGTAAAGCCTGCGCGCACCGATGTTTTCAATCGTCTGGTTTACATCTGCCGCGATCTTGGCGAGTGCCGCAATCCCGTCTTCGGTAAAGGTCACGGTCACCTGTTCTGTGGCCATCAAGGCCGTGTATTGCAAGGTAAGCGCATTGTCCGTCTCGGTCAGGATGCGCACAAAGTCTTCTTCTGTCAGCGCCCGCAGGTTTACCCGGATCGGCAGGCGGCCCTGCAGTTCCGGCAAGAGATCCGACGGTTTTGCAATGTGAAACGCACCAGAGGCAATGAAAAGGATATGATCGGTCTTCACCGGTCCGTGCTTGGTGCTGACGGTTGTCCCTTCGATCAGGGGCAGCAGATCACGCTGAACACCTTCGCGGCTCACGTCGCCGCCTCGGGTTTCCTGCCGTGCAGCAACTTTGTCAATCTCGTCAAGGAAAACGATCCCGTTCTGCTCAACCGCGTCCAGCGCCATCGCCTTGACCTGTTCATCATCCAGAAGCTTGTCGGCTTCTTCGGCAATCAACACCTCGTAGCTTTCCGCGACCGTCATCCGCTTGCGGGTGGTTCGCCCGGCAAAGGCTTTGCCAAACAGATCGCCCAGGTTCATCATCCCGGCACCGCCGCCCATGCCCGGCTGGCCCGGGATGTCCATCATCGGGAAGGGGCTGGATGTGTCCTGAAGCTCAAGCTCGATCACGGTGTCATCCAACAAACCGTCCTTGAGCTTTCTGCGGAACATTTCGCGGGTTGCGTCACGGGCTCCTTCGCCAGCGATGGCTTCGATCACGCGTTCCTCGGCCGCTTCATGCGCCTTGGCTTTCACATCCTCGCGCAACTGGTCGCGGGTCATCGCAATCGCGGCATCCACAAGATCGCGGACGATCTGTTCCACATCGCGGCCGACGTAACCGACTTCGGTGAATTTCGTGGCCTCGACCTTGAGAAAGGGTGCCTTGGCGAGTTTTGCCAGACGGCGGCTGATCTCGGTCTTGCCGACGCCGGTTGGCCCGATCATCAGGATGTTCTTGGGATAGACCTCGTCGCGCAGATCATCGGCCAGCTGCTTGCGCCGCCAGCGGTTGCGCAGTGCCACGGCCACGGCACGCTTGGCATCCTTCTGCCCGATGATGAAACGGTCGAGTTCGGAGACGATCTCGCGGGGGGTCAGGTCGGTCATGGATCAGGCCTTTGTCAGATGAGAGGGCGGCAGCCGGTGCAGCGGGACAAACCCGGGCAGCAGCGCCAGCAGGCGGCCGCGAATGCGTTCCCAGCGCGCGCCGAGAAAAAGCAGCACAACGCCGAGGAAGAATACCGTGAACACGGCACCGTCGCCTTCGAAGATGGTGGCCGTCAGGATGACGGTGTATCCAATGGCGGCAATCAGGAAGGAGCGGCGGTCGATCACGATTGCAACGAGCGCAAAGAGGGCCAGCACGGCAACGAGCACCGCGTTTGTCCAGCTTTCCTCGCGATCAAGCAGGGTCAGTGCGATGGTATTCACCAGCGCGGGCGCCGCGACGACATGCAGCCAGAAACCGTTTGCACATCGACGCGTGACGCGGTGCGGGTCGGACATGTCGAACATCATTGCAACGGCGAAAACCACCAGCCCGAGCACAAGTGTGATCCAGGCAAAGGGGCCGCCTGCCGACAGCAGGAAGAGCTGCTCAATCGACTGTGGGGATCCGCTGCTGTTGCCAGCGATCAGGATGGCGAC
>CAYZAD010000124.1:0-8075 GCA_964476315.1 uncultured Rhodobacterales bacterium | reverse complement strand
GATCCATTTCTTGTCGATATCTGCCGGTGTTGCAGAAAAGGTTTTCATCTTGGGATTACCCTGACGTTTGATTTGGTGAGGCAGGGCGCACCGCACCCTGAGCATTCGATGGGCGGGTTATAAGGATTGCGAAACCGCAGTCAAGCGCGCTTCTTCGAAATAAAATAAGCCAAATCAATGACTTGAAAATAAGGTATCATGTTACCCCATTTCTGACAGGCGTGTCACGCCGCATCGACCTCAAGCTTGCGATAGACGAGATACTTGTCGAGCGCGGGATCATTTGCATTGCCGTCATAGCGTGGCGTGCTGCTGAAGCCGAGCCGGTCATACAGCGCCAGCATCGAGCTGTTGCCACGCACCGTGTCGGCGTAGATGGTTGTCGCGCCCATCTCTTTCGCCTTTTCGATCCGAAGTTCGATCAGCTTGCGACCCAGCCCAAGCCCGCGCGCCAGATCGCGAACGTAAAGCCGTTTGAGCTCGGCCCGCTTGGGGTCAATCAACCGCATGAAGCCGCACCCCAGCAGAAAACCCGAGCTGTCGCGGGCCAGAACGATCGCACCGTTCGGCGGCAGGAACGTGTCGATCGCGTCCAGACTGCTTTTGACCTCGGTCTCGATACTCAACCGCGGCCCGCCAACATTCATCAGGCGTTCCTGGATCTGTGCGTAATACTCTGTCAGAAGCTCTGATAGTTCCCCAAGATCGGGCCGCGTTTCGGCAAAGGTCAGAGACAGATCAATCGGCATGGCCGTCTTTCGCAAGTGAGTCGTGCCAAGAGGTTAACGCCGCTGCCAGAGGGGAGCGACTATTTTTTAATCATTCCACGGTATTTTCAGACACTTATCTGTTCCGGCGGGTGTTGCAGAAGATCGCGCAGCTTCAGCACGGCCTCCTCAAACCGCTCAAGTGGCATCTGGGCGTTCACCGAAATGCGCACTGCGTGGGGCGCATGCGCTTCGCGGCCAACGAAATCCTCGGCGGGTTTGATCTTGATGTCCTGCGCCTCTGCGGCCTGGCAAAACGCGGATGCGCGCCAACCGGCGGGCAGGGGCAACCAGAAGAACGGCACGTCTTCGCGCCACCCCAGATCGTATTGCCCCAGGATATTCACCGCCGTGCGGATATAGGGCCGCATGTAGGCCACGACATCCTGGACAAGACGGTCGCTTTTCGGGTGGTTGAGCAGCAGCGTCGTCAGATCCGCGAGCGGCATGGCAAGGCCAAAGAAGCCGTGTTCCGCCGACCGGCGCAGGCTGGCCCCCTGACCGTGCGGGGCGATGGCAAAACCGATCCGCAGCGATGGCGTGATGGTTTTCGAAATCGATGACACGTACCAGCCGCGTTCATTGGCCAGCATGCGGTAGGACGGCGCCCGTGTCGCCCCCATGCGGTAGCAATCGTCTTCGAGAATTTGCAGATCACAGCGCCGGGCGACGTCGGCAATCGCCTCACGCCGGTGAACCGGGGTGAAGTGACAGGTCGGATTGTGCACTTCAGGACTTGTGCACAGCACTTGCGCCGCATGCAGCCGGGCGAGCCGTTCCAGTTCGTGCGGGATGATCCCGTCCTTGTCCATCGGAACGGAAACAACCTTGGCCCGCAGCAGATCGGCCGCGCGGCGAAAGCCGGCATAGGCCAGTTCTTCCACCAGAATGACCGGGGCCGGTCCACGCAGAACGCTTTGCAGGACAAGGGAGAGGCCGTTCTGCCCGCCATGGCTGAGCACGACATCGTCCGGATCCAGCGGTCCCAGCGGCGTGCCGGTCAACCATTGCACCACGGCCTCGCGGGCCGGGGCAAAAGCGGCGCGATTCGGATAGTGCATGAGGCCCGAAGGCGGATCATTCGCAATCTCCATCATCAGGCTGCGGATCAACCGGGCCTGCCCGACATTCGGCAGGGCCGGGGACATCAGGTTGAAATCCGTGAATTTCCCGTCTGTCCCATGCGGCACACCGTCAATTTCGATGGGGGCGCTGTCGTCATCCACTTTCGGCTGCGCGACAAAGGTGCCACGCCCCACTTCGGCCACCACTTCGCCTGCATCGGTCAGGATCGTGTAGGCGCGGGCAACCGTGCCCGGGGTGATCGACAGCGACCAGGCCAGTTCACGCACCGGAGGCAGCTTGTCGCCGGGGCCAAGATGGCCGCTGCGGATGGATTTGCGGATCGCATCCACGACACGCTGGTATTTCGGTCCGGCCCCCTGGGGCGGCAGCGTGATCTCTGCAATGTCGGCTTCGTCCAGAATTGTATCGGGCACAATCTTTTCCTAGCGGCGGCGTATTTTGGAATGTATCCCAAATTGTATCGCGATTGTCCATTGAAAACGCGATTCATCTTAATTGTGTCGATACAATATTGGAGACGTGCCATGACACATGCAACACAATCCGCGCAACTTGCCTATCTGGGCAACAAGACATCGCTGACACCTGCAGCCCTGGTCGCGGTCCGTGTTGCAGTGCTTCTCACGCAATGGACAGAGCGTCGGCGCACGCGAAATCAGCTTTCCCACCTCGATGATCATCTTCTGCGTGACATCGGGCTGGACCGGTTGGCCGCCCGCAAGGAGGCCCGTCTGAAGTTCTGGCAGGTGTAATCCCTGCGCTGGCCAGAGCGTTTACTGGGGTGCAAAGACCGGCTTTGCACCCCTTTTTTCTGCCAGACCGTGCTATCCTTCGGCCATTCTTGAGTCTTGAATTGAATTTGATCTGGAGGATTTGCAATGCGGACGCCGCTACAAGTGACGTTTGACGCCCAATTCGGGCGGGATATCGAATGGTTACGCTACGAATTCAAGCCGTCGGCCATGGGGACACGGGAGGCCGTGTTCTTGCCGATCAAAGTGGTCGCGCCCAACCTCGAAAGCGCTGGCACCGAGTTCTGTGAGGTCACGCTCCTTATCCGGGCGTCCGATATCTATATGCTGGGTTGGTCGAATGCACACGGAACCTTCCATCTTGCGGATTGTCCGGTTGCGACAGCGGAAACCAAATTGCGGTTTTCGAGTCACTATTCCGAACTCGGGTTTCGCAAGGGCAAGCCCCTGAGCGCTTATGCCGGGGCGCCGGTGTCCAAGTTTCGCTTGTGTTCAGCAGTCAAGCGGTTGGCCAGCGTTGCAAGCCTGGCTGAAGCCAACACGTGCCGCGAAGAGGTCGGGCTCATGGCGTTTTCAGTTCCGGAATCCATCCGTCAGGATGTGGTGGCCGGCTTGATGGAAAGCCTGTTCGCGCATCGCCGTCACGAAGTCAGCCGAAGTTTGCTGCGCGAGTTCAACTCGAACTGGCAGGACAACACGCAAGCGGGCGACCCGTATGTCGAAATCCCTTGGATGCAAGGCAACGGTTAATCCTGCACACGCGGCGGCAGCGAATAGGTCAAGGTGGCCCGCGCAACCGGGTCGGGATGGCCCTCCGAGTAAAGCAGGACATCCGTAACGCTTAGCGCCTTTCCCAGTTTCAGCACGCGTGCATGGGCCAGCACGTCTGCGCCTGCCTTGGGTTTGCGCATGAAATCGATGGAACAATTCGTCGTCACCGCCAAGGCTTCCTTGCCGATGCGGGCCATCGTCGCCACGTAAGCGGCCACGTCCGCAAGGCTGAACATCGCAGGCCCCGACACCGTGCCGCCGGGGCGCAGATGCTGGTCCGAGGCGTGCAGACGCATGATCAGCAGCTCCTCGTCCAGACGATCAATGGCGAACATCCCGGTCACCTGCGGAAACACCTCGTCCAGAAATGCCGTCATTTCATCGGCCGGGACACGAATTGCCATGCTTTCTTCTCCTTGATTCAGGCGCTAAGGTCGCGCCAAGTCACTGGGAGGACAAGATGAAAATCCTTGAACGTCGCGACACCGATGCGGTGTGCCACCTGCATCTGAATGCCCCCGAGCGGTTGAACGCGCTGTCAGAGGAAATGCTGGCAGCCCTGCAGGAGCAGATTGACGCCTTGCAGAACGACACGTCCGTGCGCGTCGTTGTCCTGTCCGGCGCGGGCAAGGCCTTCTGCGCGGGGCACGATCTCAAGCAGATGACGGCCGGGCGCCAGGCCGAGGATGGCGGCAAGGCCTATTTCAAGGACCTGTTCGACCGGTGCGCGCGTGTCATGACCGGGGTCCAGCGGCTGCCGCAGCCGGTCATCGCCCAGGTGCACGGCATCGCAACGGCCGCCGGGTGCCAGCTGGTCGCGTCCTGCGACATGGCGGTGGCAGCCGAGGGCACGCGATTTGGCGTCAACGGCGTGAATATCGGGTTGTTCTGCTCGACCCCGATGGTGGCCCTGTCGCGCAATATCCCGCGAAAACAGGCGTTCGAGATGCTGGTGACCGGACAGTTCATCGATGCACACCGCGCCGAAGCGCTTGGACTCGTCAACAAGGTGGTTCCCGCTGACCGGTTGGCCCAAGAAACAGAGGCACTGGCCCAGCTTGTCTCAGGCAAACTGGGCGCGGCGGTGAAAATCGGCAAATCCGCGTTTTACGAACAGGCGCAGATGAGCCTTGATGACGCCTATGCCTATACCGGCGATGTCATGGTCGAAAACATGCTTTACCGCGACACCGAAGAGGGGATTGCCGCCTTCCTGGAAAAACGCCCCCCGGAGTGGACCCAGTAGACTTGGACATGCAGCGCCTCCATCTTCGGGCTGGCATGTCGGTTGGTTTGCTGGGCGGGTCGTTCGATCCCGCGCATGCCGGGCATGTGCACATCACCAGGGTCGCGTTGAAACGGTTCGGTCTTGATCGCGTGATCTGGCTCGTGTCGCCGGGCAATCCCCTGAAAACAAAGGGCCCCGCGCCGCTCGACGCCCGGATGGCGCATGCACGGGCCATGATGCAGGACCCCCGCGTTCTGGTCAGCGACATCGAAGCGCAGATCGGAACGCGCTATACGGCTGAAACGATCGACACCCTGCAGGCCCGGTATCCCGGAGTGCGGTTCGTCTGGCTCATGGGGGCCGACAATCTTCAGCAGTTCCACCGTTGGGAGCGATGGCAGGACATTCTGCAATCCGTACCGATGGGGGTATTGGCCCGGCCGGGTTTTCGCCAGTCGGGGTTGCATGCGCGCACGGCCCGTCAGTATCGACATGCGCGTATCCCGGGTAAGGCGTCGCATCTGCTGGCGCATTGCGCAGCACCCAAATGGTGTTTCGTGAACATGCCGATGATGCCCGTCAGTTCTTCCCAGATCCGCGAGGCCGGGGCCTGGCAGGCCGGTTGATGCGCGCGGTGCCGGTCATGTTCTCAGCCGTGCAGGTCCCGATGATGGCGCGTGTCACTGTTGCACAAGCACACTCAATTTGCGTCTGCGCCATTCGGTCCCGCCGCCTCACCAAACCGTGCGCTTGTCTGACGTCGAAGGGTCGGGTTAGATCGCGGTCATGAGACGACTGATGTCACGACGTGCCCTGCTCAGCGGGCTTGCGGCTGCCGGTTTGGGGCAGGTGGCGTTCGCGCAGACCGCGCAGGCGCCGCTGTCGTCCCTGCGCCCCGTGTCGCGCACCGGCGACCTGCTCAAGACCTATCAGGCGCCCTTGTCCGAACTTGTGGCCGAGGCCGGATTGGGCGGCAAGGTTTCGGCGCAGGTTGCCGACGTAAAGACCGGGCTTGTCCTGGAATCGCACAATCCCTTGCGCGCCTTGCCGCCGGCAAGCGTCGCAAAGGCCCTGACCGCCTGTTACGCGCTCGATATCCTCGGGCCGGGGCATCATTTCGAAACCCGTGTTCTTGGCACGGCCCCGATTTCAAACGGACGTCTTGACGGGGACCTGATCCTTGCAGGCGGTGGAGATCCCACGCTCGATACCAACGCGATGGCCGATATCGCGAAACGCCTGCGCGAAGAGGCGGGCCTCACCGAAGTCACCGGGCGCTTCCTCTATTGGGATGGGGCACTGCCGGCACTGACCGTGATCGACGACAAGCAGCCAGACCAGGTCGGGTACAATCCCGGGATTTCGGGCCTCAACCTGAACTTCAACCGGGTGCATTTCGAATGGAAGCGGGGCGGCAATGGCTACACCGTCACGATGGATGCACGCTCTGACAGGTACCGGCCCGATGTGACCACGGCCCGTATGCGGATCGAACCGCGCAGCTTTCCGGTATACACCTATGCCGATGGCGGAACCCATGACAGCTGGACGGTTGCGCGCGATGCCTTGGGCAAGAACGGGGCGCGGTGGCTCCCGGTGCGCAAACCGGCCCTTTACGCGGCAGAGGTGTTCCAGACGATGGCACGCGCCAACGGGATCGTTCTGAAATCTGCCGAACGTGTCGCCCAGGTGCCCGGGGGTGCGGTGCCTTTCGTGACCCACCAAAGCGCGCCGCTGCGGGTGATCCTGCGCGACATGCTGCGCTTTTCGACCAACATCACCGCCGAATGTGTCGGCATGGCGGCAACGGCTGCGCGGCTTGGATCGGTCACATCCCTGAAAGGCTCTGCCGATGCGATGAACGCATGGGCGACAAAGGTGCTGGGCATGTCGTCGCCCGCGCTCGAGGATCATTCCGGCCTTGGGGATGACAGCCGGATATCGGCGCGCGACATGGTCAAGGCGCTGATCGCGGCGCGCAACGCGATGGGGATCAAGCCCTTGCTGCGGGCGCACCCCATGCGGACCGAAGACCGGGAGATCGTGAAGGACCACCCCGTCAAGGTGCATGCGAAAACCGGAACGCTCAACTTCGTCAGCGGTTTGGGCGGGTTCATCGACCTGCCGGATGGCACGGAACTGGCCTTTGCGTATTTCTCGGCCGATCTGCCGCGCCGGGATGCGCTGAGCCGGGCGGAACGGGAACGCCCTCCGGGCGGTCGGGCCTACAACACGCGGGCTCGCAAGCTGCAACAGCGCATGTTGCAGCGCTGGGGGATCGTTTACAGCGGCTAGCGATCAAGGAAATTGGTTGCCGGACAGCCAGGGGTTTGTCCCGTCTCGCAGCGTCTCCGCAGAAACCGCGCACACCCCGTTCCGGGCTGTCTTCATACTCTCAAACGAATCGGCCAGATCGGCACTGTCCGACCGGTCCTGTCCGCCGCGTTGCCGCGTCCCCGAACGGTCAGAGCCGCATGTGCCGCGCCCGCGATCCGCGTTCGATGGCGGCGGCATGCAACCGGTCGAGCTCAAGCTCGTAACGGATTTCTTCCAGAAGCCGCAGTTCCGTTTCCTTCAGCGTGCCATCCGCTGCGGCCACGTCGCAGGCAAGCGCATAGGCCGTTTCAAAAAGACGTTCCGGCAGATTGTCCCTGATCAGCCCGAACAGGGCATCCAGCCCGTCTTCCTGTTCGAACAGGTCGAACACCAAACCAGACATGACGGCAATCCGTTCTTCATCGTATTCGGCAAAGACCGGCAGGTTGTTCACGGCCGAATTGATCTTCACCAGTTCCGCCGTGCGGATGCTCTCATCCGATGCCGAAACCGCGATCATCAGGGCGACAAGACAATCCTGCGGGCTCAGGGGATGGGGGTCGGTATCGGACACTGGACAGACTTTCTGGTAAGAACTCTTTGCGTTCCTACTTATTGACCCTGTTGTTTCCCCGCAATAGGGACTGCGCCTTGAACGCGCCTTGTGCGTGCGACCCTCAAACCGGAGAACCCAAGCAATGTCCGATCTGCGCGAAGCTGCAATGACCTCAAAGGCGTGGCCCTTTGAAGAGGCGCGCCGGTTGCTCAAACGGTACGAGAAAAAGCCGCCGGAAAAGGGCTATGTGCTCTTTGAGACCGGCTATGGCCCGTCCGGTCTGCCGCATATCGGCACCTTCGGCGAGGTTGCGCGCACCACGATGATCCGCCGCGCGTTCGAGGTGATCTCGGACATCCCGACCAAGCTGATCTGCTTTTCGGATGACCTTGATGGCATGCGCAAGGTGCCGGGCAACGTGCCGAACCCGGAAATGCTGCGCGAACACCTGCAACGCCCGCTGACCGATGTACCAGACCCGTTCGGCACGCACGAAAGCTTTGGCGCGCATAACAACGCGATGCTGAACCGGTTCCTTGATACCTTCGGGTTCGAGTACGAATTCATCTCGTCCACCGAATTCTACCGCTCGGGCCGCT
>CAYZAD010000123.1:0-8096 GCA_964476315.1 uncultured Rhodobacterales bacterium | reverse complement strand
CCATCGACCGGATCTGCACCGGAGAGGTGTGGGTGCGCAGCACATGCGGCGGGCGATTGTCGCCCTCGGCGCGGTGCATGTAGAACGTGTCCATCTCGGCCCGGGCGGGATGGTGGCCGGGGATGTTCAGCGCGTCGAAATTGTACCAGTCGCTGTCGATTTGCGGGCCTTCGGCAACCGAGAATCCCATATCCGCAAAGATGGCAGAGACCTCTTCCGTGACCTGGGAAATCGGATGGATCGTTCCCTGGCGGGTGGACCGCGCGGGCAAGGTGACATCCAGCCACTCACCCCGCAGCCGCTCATCCAGCGCCGCGTCTTCGAGCGCCGCTTTTTTCGCGGAAAGCGCCGAGTTGATCTCGTCCTTGAGCGCGTTCAGCGCTGGTCCGGCGGTCTGGCGTTCTTCCGGGGTCATCTTGCCCAGTTCGCGCATCTTGAGGCTGATCTCGCCTTTCTTGCCGACCGCCTGCACACGCAGGTCTTCGAGCGTCGCCTCGTTTTCGGCATCTCCGATCAAACCAAGATATTTGTCGCGCAGGTCGTCCATATCACCCTCCGGTACATGTCGCGCCTTCCCTAGACCTCAGGCGCAAGGGACGCAAGACAGGCCATGTGGCAACGGTTGAAACCTTGCGACAAGATCCGCCCGCGTCTCCTCTGACGTGCCCGATCGTCGGTCATGCATGCCGTGACCGGGCGCACGCACCCATAAGCTTACTTTGCGTCAACTTTTGTGCTACGGTGCCGCAACGTGGATCAGGAAAACCGATGTCGGGAATGGATTACGACGATGCGGCTGCAGAGCGGCTTGAAGCCGTCTACCTTGGTCCGGACATCGTTGCGCAGCGAAACGACACCTTGAGCCGTCTGGCCATCGCCGAAGGCGAACGCGTTCTCGACATTGGAAGCGGACCCGGTTTTCTTGCCGAGGATCTTGCCGATGCAACCGGCCCCTCCGGCAAGGTAACGGGTGTGGACCTGTCAGCCCAGATGGTGTCCCGCGCACAGGCCCGTACGACTTGCGACTGGCTCAGCTACAGGACTGCCGACGCAACCGCCTTGCCCTTCAGCGCCGAGGCCTTTGACGCGGTGGTCAGCACCCAAGTCGCCGAGTATGTTCCGGACACCACGGCGTTTTGCACTGAAATGCACCGGGTCCTGAAACGTGGCGGGCGCGGGTTGGTTATCGCCACAGATTGGGATGCGGTGTGCTGGCACAGCGAAAACCCCGAACGCATGAAAAACGTCATGGACGCCTTTGCCCCGCATTGCGCCCACAGCCGGTTGCCCCGAACGCTTGCGCCACAACTCAGGAATGCGGGGCTGACGGTCACACAGATCGATTATTTCCCGATCATCAACGAAACACGGTATGACCGCTGCTATGCCTTGATGATTGTGCCCTTCATATCGGCCTACATTCGGTCAACCGGTGCCATCCCGGAACAGGACCTGCAGGCCTGGGCCGACGAGCAAGACGCTCTCGATGCCCGCGGAGAACATTTCTTTTCAACGGGCCGGTTCGTTTTCGAGGTGCGCAAGCCGGATTGACCGGTCCTCTATCCTCGGGCGCGCAATCCCGTCAGACACAAAAAAACCCCGCATGACTGCGGGGTTCTGACGCCTGATATCGGCTCGGGTTTACGCGGGCAGCGCGCCCTTTGCCTGATCCACGATCGCGTTGAACGCGTCCGGTTCGTGCACGGCGAGGTCCGCCAGCACTTTCCGGTCCACTTCGATCCCGGCCAGGTTCAGACCGTTGATGAAGCGGGAATATGTCAGTGCTTCGTCATGCGCGCGCACAGCCGCGTTGATCCGCTGGATCCACAGCGCGCGGAAATTGCGCTTGCGGTTCTTGCGGTCGCGTGTGGCGTATTGGTTGGCTTTATCAACCGCCTGACGGGCGACTTTGAAGGTGCTCTTGCGACGGCCGTAATAGCCTTTCGCCGCCTTGATGACCTTCTTGTGACGGGCGTGGGTTGTGGTTCCGCCTTTTACTCGGGACATGTCAATTCCTCCTTAGCGCGCGTAGGGCATCATCGGCTTGATGATACCTTCATCAGCCTTGGTGAGCGTGGTGGTTCCGCGCGCATTGCGGATGAACTTGTTGGTGCGCTTGATCATGCCGTGGCGTTTGCCGGCCTGACCTGCCTTGATGCGGCCCTTGGCCGTCACCTTGAACCGCTTCTTGCAGCTCGATTTCGTCTTCATCTTCGGCATTTCCGTCTCCTGTCGTCTACGGTGAACGCGCGACTCGGTATGCCATTCCGACCGGCCGCGCGGGATAGAGCGCGCCGTATAGGCGGGGACGGCGCGTGATGCAAGCGGTTTGGCACCGTATTGGGGCTTTGCGGTGCAGCCTCAGAACAGACCGTTGAACACGGTCGCAAATACTGCCGGTACATCTTCCATCGCGTATCCCGCCGGTTTCTGGGAAATCGCGTAGACCACCATCGCACCCGCCATCACAAGTATGACGCTTGCCAGGCGCGGTGCCCTGCCGTCGGAAATCGCGGATACGACGGCAGGTACGGACAACACACCCAATACAAGCCCAAGAACAAAGAACGTGTCAGGATCCATCCGACAGGCCCCCTCACAAAATCACATGTGAAGACGCTACTCCGGATCGGTGTTGTAGATCAAACGTTCGTCGCAGGGCGCAACGCGCAAGATATTGGTTGTGCCAGGCGTGTTGAACGGCACGCCGGCAGTGACCAGGATTTGATCGTCCGTCGTCGCATAGCCGCCGGACCGGGCCGCGCGGGCGGCATTCACAACCGCCTGCTTGAAGCGTTCCAGTTCCCCGGTGATCACACATTCCGTGCCCCAGGTCAGGGCCAACCGACGGGCGGTTCCCACGTAATTGGTCATCGCGATGATCGGAACGCGTGGCCGTTCGCGCGCGGTCAGATAGGCCGTGGTTCCGGACGAGGTGTAGCAGCAGATGGCCTTGATATCCGTGGTCTCCGCAATCTCTCGTGCGGCCGCCACGATCCCGTCGGCAACGGTTTGCCGCTTGGCGGCGCGCGATGCTTCGATGATTTCCGTGTATGTCGGATCGCTTTCGACTTCGACCGCGACGTTGTTCATGGTTGTCACAGCCTCGATCGGGTAATCGCCCGCCGCGGATTCCGCGGACAACATGATCGCGTCCGACCCTTCGTAAATCGCGGTCGCCACGTCAGAGACTTCCGCCCGGGTTGGCATCGGGCTTTCGATCATCGATTCCAGCATCTGGGTTGCGACGATCACCGGTTTCGCCTCGGCCCGGCACCGACGGATCAAACGCTTCTGGATCGGCGGAACATTCTGCACCGGAAGCTCGACACCCAGATCCCCGCGCGCCACCATGATGCCGTCGGACACGTCAAGAATGTCGTTGAATGCCTTCACCGCTGCGGGCTTCTCGATCTTGGAGAGGATGGCCGCGCGTCCCTTGCACAGGTCGCGCGCCTCAAGCACGTCTTCCGGTCGCTGAACAAAACTCAGGGCAAGCCAGTCGACACCCAGATCGCACACGAATTCAAGATCGCTGCGGTCCTTTTCCGAAAGCGCAGCCAAGGGCAGGACCACATCCGGCACATTCACACCCTTACGGTTCGAAATCGTGCCACCTGCGATCACCGTGCAATCGGCAAAATCCTGTCCGCACCGCTCTACCTTCAGGCGGATCTTGCCGTCATTCACCAAAAGATGCGATCCGGCTTCAAGCGCGGCGAAAATCTCGGGATGGGGCAAGGTCACGCGCGTGGCGTCGCCTTCCTTGTCCTCCAGATCAAGACGGAAGGACGCACCTTCCGCCAATTCTTCCTCACCGTTGGCAAAGACACCGACACGCAGCTTTGGGCCCTGCAAATCCGCAAGGATTCCGATGGTCGACCCAAGATCGTCTTCAACCTTGCGGATGATCGCGTGACGTTCGGCAATCTCGGCATGGCTGCCGTGGCTCATGTTGAGCCGGAACACATCCGCACCCGCCTCGTGCAGGGCACGGATCATTTCGTAGGTGCTGGATGCCGGGCCCAGAGTGGCCACGATCTTTACACTCCGCAAACGTCTCATTCAGGTTGTGTCCTTCGGTTTTTGGAAACACGCGACGGGTGACGTCATATCAACCTATCGCAGCGTCTCACATCATTCACGCGCTTGCTGCGCCACACGGCAAAATTTCTGTTACCGCTAACGGATTTGCTGCGTTATTGCGCAATTCCCTTTCTCGCGCAACTCCACTATTTGATGCGCCCGGGAGATCACAGACCTATGACATTCGTCCCTTACCACATTCACAAAGGCCACCGGTCCTCGCGCTGGTTGATCACGTGCGACCACGCCACCAACACTGTCCCACCTGACCTTGGCGGCACGCTCGGGTTGCCGGTGTCCGACATGGCCCGGCACATCGCCTTTGACCCGGGCGCGGCTGGTGTCACCCTGGCTTTGGCAGATGCATTGGGCGCGCCTGCGATCCTGTCCAACTATTCGCGGCTGGTGATCGATCCGAACCGGGGCGAAGACGATCCGACATTGCTGATGCGGCTTTATGACGGGTCGGTCATCCCCGGTAACCGCGATGCGGGCCCGGCCGAGAAATCCCGCCGCCTCAACGCGTATTACCGCCCGTATCACCAGGCGCTGGAACATCTTGCGGCGCAGCGCGACGACACGGTGATCGTCGCGATCCACTCGTTCACGCGACAGCTGAAAAACCGGCCAAGCCGCCCCTGGCATATCGGGATCCTGCACGCCTATGACCGGCGCCTGTCCGATCCCCTGATCGCACGGCTGGAGGCCGAACCCGACCTCGTGGTCGGACGGAACCAGCCCTATCCGGGCCACCTGCCCGGCGATGCAATCGACCGCCATGCCTTGCATCATGGCCGACACAACACACTTATCGAAGTGCGCAATGACCTGATCGAAACGGAAGCCGCGCAAATCGCCTGGGGTCAGCGTTTGGCCCCGATGCTGGAAGACGCGCTGTCCCAAACCGCAGACTGACCAAGACCGAAAGGACACCCCATGGACGACCAAACCCGGCTCGAGATCGAAGCAGCAGCCTTTCGTCGGCTGCGTCACCATTTGCTGGTAGATCGCCCCGATGCGCAGAATATCGACATGATGAACCTGGCCGGATTCTGCCGCAACTGCCTGAGCCGGTGGTACCAGGAAGCGGCAAACGAGCGTGGGATCGAGATGGGAAAAGACGAGGCCCGCGAGATCTTTTACGGCATGCCGATGTCGGAATGGAAAGCCAAGCACCAGACAGAGGCGTCACCCGAACAGCAAGCGGCCTTTGCGAAGTCCTTCAAAGAGAACGTGACGGACAAGGAAGGGTGACCCAAGGGTCGCAAGGCTGACGGGATCATTCAGCCGCCTGCGGCGCGTGAGGGCTCTGCCCTCACACTCCCGGAGTTTTTTCAAGAGAAGAAGGGGGCTACCGGTTTGCGCCGGGGACCCACAACACGTCGGCCTTCCCCTCGTCATTGGCAATACGGGCCGCCACGAAAAACCAGTCGCTGAGGCGGTTGAGGTATTTGACGGCAGCGGGGTTCACGCTTTCCATTGTGGCAAGCTCCACCGTCAACCGCTCTGCCCGGCGCGCCACGGTCCGGCACTGATGCAGATGGGCCGACAGCGGTGATCCACCCGGCAGAATGAAGCTGCGCAGCGGTTCCAGCTTGGCGTTCATCGCATCGATTTCGGACTCCAGCCGCGCTACCTGTTCCGGGACCATGCGCAATGGCGGGTATTCGGCCTCCGCATCCTTCTCCATGTCGGGGCGGCAGAGGTCCGCGCCAAGATCGAAAAGGTCATTCTGGATAAGCGACAAGAGCTTGTCCGTGTCCTCAGGCGCATGCAGACGGGCCAAACCGACAACCGAGTTCAGTTCGTCCGTGGTGCCATAGGCTGTGACCCGCATCGCGTGTTTGGCGACGCGTGCGCCATTGCCCAGCGCGGTTTCGCCATCATCACCGGTTTTGGTGTAAATCTTGTTCAGAACGACCATGATTATTCCCCCCGAACCCAGACAAAGAGCAGGATCAGAACCACCGCCACAAACTGTGCAATGATCCTCCAGCGCATGGCCTTGTTCGCGTATTTCTTGTTGAACTCTCCGCCCTTGGCAAAGCTGCCGATGCCGAACAACAGCACCCCGACAACCGCCAGACAGGCGATCGCGACGATGATAAATAATGGGTCGTTCATCATGATAAAGGTGCCTTTTCGTCTTCGTGTGTCCGGGCATGTAGCCGTATCGCGGCATAAGGCGAATGAAAAGTCAGCCTTTGGACAAAACCCAGTCCAGCGCGCGTGTCGGCAGGATCCGGCGGGCAAGGGCCATCACATGAGTGGGGGTCGTCACGCCATATCTTGCTTTCGGCCTGCGCGCGGTCAGCGCCTTGATCACGACATCCGTCACAGCCGAGGCCGGCCACTGAACGCCGCTGCTGCCGCCCTTATGCAGTAAATCAAGCAAACTGTCTTCGTATTGCTGGCGCCGGGCAGAGCCTTGCCAATCCACCCAACGTTCGAATTGCCGAATGGCATTTTTGCGAAAGTCGGTTTCAATCGGACCGGGTTCGATCAGGATGAAATGGATGCCCGTCCCGGCCATCTCCATCCGCAGAACGTCGCTATACCCCTCCAGGGCGAATTTCGTGGCAACATAGGCGCCACGGTACTTCATGCCGACCAGCCCCAGAACAGAGGAGTTGAACAGGATACGTCCTTGCCCCTGCGCACGCATCGCGGGGATCATATGGCGATTCAGATCATGCCAACCAAGGAAATTCGCCTCGAACTGCGCGCGCATGCCCTCGGCCGGGATGTCCTCCAAAGGGCCCGGCAAGGCATAGGCGCCATTGTGAAACACCGCGTCCAGTGCGCCGCCCGTGTGTTCAAGCACGAATTCCGCGCAGCGCGCGATACTGTCTGCATCCTGGTAATCAAGCCGCGGGGCGACAAAGCCCTCTGCTTCCCGCGCGGCGCAGTCTTTTTCTGCGCGGCAAGACGCGTAAACCGTCCAGCCTTTCGCCCTGAGGGTGCGGGCCGCATCAAGGCCGATCCCCGATGAACACCCGGTGATGAGAATGGTTTTCGATGTCACGTCAGTTCGATGCGGTCACGAGCCAATCGGCCATCCAGCCCTCCTGGCCTGTTGCGATATCACGCAGATGCAACCAGCCGTTGCCTTCGTCCTTGAGCACTTCGACCATATCGTTGCGCACCAGCTTGCCCACAACGGCGTAATCCGTCCCCGGACCACCCCGCATGTTGACACGGTCGCCATCCACAAACCGCAGATCGGGCGCGGGGGCCTGAGGTTCCGGTTCCGGCACGATCGCGATCACCTCGGGCGTTTCCGGCTCGACCTCCACCTCTGGTGTCGGCTCCGGTGCGGGTGTTGTCAGCTTCACAAGGCTGAGGCCTTCCGTCACCTCGGACGTGATGGAGGGGCGAGGTTCCTTCGGAACCGGTGCCCGCGCAGGCAGCACTTCGGTCAGGGGTACGGTCGTTTCAGCCCGCGCCACGAGACCAATTCCCTGTGGCTTTTGCGGTTCTGTCGGTTTGGGCGCTGCGAAAATGACAAGCGAATGCTCGCCCGGCTCAAAATCAGAGCCGCCGGAAAGTTCGTAAAACCATACGCCCATAAACGCGAACGCAACCGCAATGTACTTGTTCATTATCATCCCCTGGCTGCGGTCCATCCTCCGCAGGGCCTCTTGATACCGCGATTCTCGGACTTCACCGAAGGGGAAAGCTCAAAAATTTTTCCCGCAATTGCTTTACGGTCTCAGAGGGTCTGTCTATCACATCATCTATGGCAGATGACGTCGACACCCCCAAGATGACACCTCGCGATGTGGCGGAACCGTTGCGCCGCGCCATTGGCGAGCGCTATCTGACCTATGCGCTGTCGACGATCATGCATCGCGCACTTCCCGATGCCCGCGACGGCCTGAAACCCGTTCACCGTCGGATTCTGTACGCGATGCGTGAACTGCGCCTGAGCTCGACCGGAGGCTTCAGGAAATCCGCCAAGATCAGCGGCGACGTGATGGGCAACTACCACCCGCATGGCGATGCCGCGA